>CAYNMM010000075.1:0-31455 GCA_964398355.1 uncultured bacterium | reverse complement strand
CCGCTTGCGCCTCCCCCGGGCTTATCGCAGCTTGCCACGCCCTTCATCGCCTCCTGGCGCCAAGGCATCCACCAGACGCCCTTAGTAACTTAACCACTTACCTGAACCAAACCCACTTCTTTTTCAAAGACCATTCATTTTAAGAGCATTTTACCACTTACCCCTAACTCTTTCGTTAAGGCTCTATTAATATATCCCCACCTCTGTATATTGTCAACCCTCAACTGTATATCCCGCTATCCCCTTGTCTTCCCCCTCCCTCACCCTCCAAAAACCTCATGAAATTTTTCAACCTTTTATAACAATGAGTCTCTGAGGATTTAACAATTGCTGGGAAATTTAACCGCAATTACTTCCTGATCACTGCAAGAAATTAAATATAAATTAATAGCCAGTGTGTTGAAATCATAAAGGTGGTACTGATTCATAATTTCTCTGCAGCATCTCCTACCTTGGTCATAATGGGGGTTTTGATCCTCGTTTTGAATGTACCGCGAATAAATTCCTTAAGAAGATAAGTGTAGTCCAAACTAATCCTTAAATAAACATCCCCTGAAATATAGAAAAAAGTACTTTAAATCTGTTCAAATTTTATTTAACAGGTTTTAATCTAACGAGGAAATGCCTTAAAAACGGTGGCTCATATTCGATTTCAAGACCTTTTATTCTTGCCTTTGTATCACTTAGCTTTTTCATGATGTCTATTACATAATCCATGTGGGACCTTGTATATACTCTCCTTGGGATCGCAAATCTCACAAACTCGTGTTCTACCTTTGTATCCTGACCAAACATCAACGAACCTATTTCTGCTGTACGAATTCCCCCTTCAAGGTATAAGGCAACAACGAGAGCCTGACCCGGGAAATTCTCCTTTTTTATGTGTGGTAAAAATCTTGATGCTTCAACATACACGGCATGACCACCTGTAGGCCACATTACAGGAATTCCTGCATTTTTAAATCCTTCACCGAGATAGCGAACTTGAGAAATCCTGTATTTGAGATAATCTTCATCAAGTGACTCCATCAGCCCTACGGCAATTGCTTCCAGATCGCGCCCTGCAAGGCCACCATAAGTTGGAAATCCCTCCCACAGAATCAACATTTCTTTGAATTTCAGGGCTAAATTTTCGTCATCTGTCGCGATAAATCCGCCTATATTTACAAGACCATCCTTTTTGGCACTCATCGTTACAATGTCTGCATAGGAAAGAGTCTCTCTCACTATCTCTGAAATATTTTTATCAGCATACCCATCCTCGAATTTCTTAACAAAATAGCTATTTTCAGAAACTCTACAGGCATCAATGTGCAATAACACACCGTATTTATTTGCAAGTTCTCTTACAGCTTTAATATTTTTAATGGAAACAGGCTGTCCTCCAGCTGTGTTATTAGTTACTGTCATAGTGATGATTTTTACCTTATTTCCCTCTTTCTTGAGCAAATCTTCAAGTCTATCCAGGTCAATATTGCCCTTAAACATCTTATCTGAAAATATGTCTCTCGAATCCGGCGAAGGCAGATCGAATAGTTTTGCCCCACCGTATTGAAAGTTAGCACGTGTTGTATCGAAAAATGTATTGGAAACAGCTATTCTCTCACCTTCACCAGAGAAAATTACGTGTGAAATGATTTTTTCCGCAGCTCTCCCCTGGTGGGTGGGAATAACAACTCTCTTCCCTGTGTACTTTTTCACAGCCTCTTCAAATCTCTCAAAACTGGATGCCCCGGCATAGGACTCATCCCCCTGCATCAATGCTGCCCACTGAAACTGACTCATACTACCAGTGCCTGAATCTGTTAAAAGATCTACTGTTATATACTTCGACTTCACGAAAAATAAATTGTACCCCGCATCCCTGAGAATTTTTTCTCTCTCTTCTCTGGTGGTAAAATATATTGGTTCTACGCTTTTAATCTTAAACGGTTCAAAGGGATAATCCATACGTCACCTCCTCAAAAGATTGAATTATAAATTACCATTATTTCAAAATGCCCGTAATTTCAGCAATGCTATTATGGCCATTCCTGCCAAGGTAGTCCGTTAATTCATTAATGATTTTAAATGGAGTCCTGGGATCAATAAAATTTGCGGTCCCAATTTGAATAGCTCTTGCTCCGACAAAAAAGAATTGAAGTGCTGCATCGAGTGAATCTATTCCACCAATTGCAATGACAGGAATATCGACAGACTGAATAAGCTTCCATACAACATATAGAGCGATTGGTCTGATAGCGGGACCGGATAAGCCTCCAAATTTCCGTGGAATTGTAAATTTTTTGTTTTTAACATCAATGTGCATGCCGAGAAGTGTATTTATGGCGGTTATTGCATCGGCTCCTCCATTAACAGCAGCACGTGCCTCTTCAACAATATCGACGAAGTTTGGTGTAATCTTGACCCACAATGGTTTCTGTGTCCTTTTTCTAACTCCGCTGACAAGATCTTCGAGCATCCGTGGGTTTCGACCAAACTCCATTCCACCTCTCTCGACGTTTGGGCAGGAGACGTTAAGTTCTATCACATCAATCCCATCTGAACTATTTGCGATCTCGACCGCTTCAAAGTAATCATCCTCACTATCACCTGAGATATTGACAATGATTTTCGTATCCAGGTCTTTCAGCTTTTTTAACTTCGTTTTGACAAATTCCTTTATTCCTATATTTTCAAGGCCTATCGAGTTTATTAAACCACAAGGTGTCTCAACAATTCGCTGGGGTGGGTTCCCAACTCTGGGGTTTATGGTAAGCCCTTTTGTGACAATTGCTCCAAGTTGATCTATAGGGAGTGTATCGGCTAATTCAATCCCATACCCAAAGGTTCCAGATGCGACAAATACAGGATTTTTGAATTTGATACCTGATATTTCTACGGATAAATCAACCAACCTTTATAACCTCACCAACTTTTGTTGGGTTCACCCTATCGGGATAGATTTTATAGAGTTCTGCAAAGGGTCTCATCCCGGTACAATGTGAGAGTCTGAACTCTTTTATATCAAACTTTTTCAGTTTTTCAAAAAGCTCGTTTAATTTTGAAAGTGGATAGCCACCGAGATGTGTTCCACCGAGCACAAGTCGAATCTTTTCAACACCAGTAACTTCAATGGCATGAGATATAGTGTTTAGAAGTCCTGCGTGGCAACATCCGACGAGGATTACGAGGCCTTCAGGGGTTGCTATGTAAACTGCCATATCATCAGGAATAGTATCTTCAACGAGCTTATCGTTCAAAACCCTTTTGAATCTCGAAGAACGGCCTTCGAAACCAAGAATGCGGGGGATTTCGCCAGAAACCCAAACATTTTCGAAAATTTCTAAAGGTCTTTTCGTAAACTCGAATTCTGCTCCAAGTCCCTCGAGGTACTGTTTTGACCAATAAATTCCAATGTATCTGAGCTTACCGTCTGGATCGACTGCGAATCTATTAGAGAAGATATCAGGGTGTGCAAAGATTTTCAGGGGGGATTGGCGGAGCTTTAAAAGCTCCGCCAATCCCCCCGTATGGTCATAATGGCCATGACTGATAATACCGAATTCTATGTCATTGGCTGAAATTCCGGTCCTACCAAAATTATATCTAAAAATCTCTGGTGTCTTTCCTGTATCAAAGAGCAAAAGCTTTTCTCCAGCCTCAATTACAGCCGAAAATCCGTGTTCGGCTTTAAAATCTCCTCCATAAACGTAATTATCTGTGATTATTCGGATGGTGATGCTCATTATGCCTTCTTTGAACAACGTTTTTCGGTTTTGCAAAGATCATCCTCCCGGCATCAGTTTGCAACATGGAAATTACTGCGCATTCCAGCTCTTCTCCGATATAATCGGCACCATTTTCAACTACAACCATGGTACCGTCTTCAAGATAACCAATTCCCTGATCTTCCTCTTTGCCCTGTTTTAAAACTTTTACTCTTATAATGTCTCCAGGTACAAGTATAGGCTTTAGCTCTTTTGAAAGTTCATTAATATTTAAAACTCTAACGCCTTCGATGTCTGCCAGTTTTTTGAGATTGTAGTCTATAGTCAAAATTTTGGCCTTTTTCCGTCTGGCAAGTTCTATTAACTTGTGATCAACTTCTTTGACTCTTGGTACATCTTCAGAGGAGATTACGAGATTAAAGTCAGGTAGTTGCTGTAGTTCCTTGAGGACATCAAGTCCTCTACGTCCTTTTGTTCTTTTTGCATGGTCCTTAGCATCAGCAATTCTCTGTAGTTCACGCAGGACAAACTTCGGGACAATGATTTCTCCCTCAAGGAATCCGGTTTTAGCGATTCCAAGGATTCTACCATCAATTATTACACTTGTATCAACTATTTTAGGTGGTACGCGTCCCTTTGAGTATCCCTTTTTGTGATAAAAGACATCCAGGAATTTCAATTCATCTTTTTTATGATATGCAAAGCTACCGAAAAGGTAAAGAATAAGGATGTTGAAGAAAATATATACATAAGGCTTGACACTGGCAAGGATATCAATTTTTGTAACAAAAAAAGCCAGCAGGTTGGCCGTTACAAGGGCCACAGTGATACCTGCAAAAAGTGCAAGTACGTCTCTTGATCTTTTTCTGACAATGAAATATTCAAGTCCAAGTAATGCTGCAGCTGTAATAAGCCCACCAATAATACCAATAGGTAAACTATAGCCAAGCCTTATGATGATTTCAAAAACGATTACGGTAAATATTACAAAGAATAAAATTCTAATAGTCGTCAACCAACGCATGATTGAATCGCCTCCTCAATATTTTTTACTTTTACAACCTTTAGATTATCAACAGCCACTTTCTCAGAAGTGTCGGGAACATAGGCTGTTATGAAGCCCAGCCTTTCAGCTTCTCCAAGTCTTTTCTGCAATCCTCTTATGGGTCTGATCTCACCTCCCAGTCCTATTTCTCCTATAAAAATTGTTCTGGGTGGCAACGGGACTCTTCGGAAGGAAGATACAATTGCCATTGCAACACCCAGGTCACCTCCACTCTCTGCTATCTTCAGGCCTCCTGTTATGTTAACAAAAATGTCAGAATTTCTCAAGGAGTAGCCTGTTATAATCTCAAGTACAGCGAGAATCATTGATAACCTTCTTGGATCAAATCCTGTTGTGTTCCTCTGAGGGATTGAAAAAGTAGACGGTGCAACAAGGGCCTGCACCTCTACGAGGAGTGGTCTCATTCCTTCAAGGAGAGAAATCACTGCTACACCAATTCTATTCTCATCGGTGGAATCAATAAAATGTGAACTCGGATTCACAACTTCCACAAGGCCCTTCTCATCCATCTCAAAAATGCCTATCTCATTTGTAGAACCGTATCTATTCTTTACACTTCTCAATATCCTCAAGCCCATGTGACGTTCACCTTCGAGGTAAATAACAGTATCCACCATGTGTTCGAGTGTTTTCGGCCCCGCAAGTGAGCCGTCTTTTGTCACATGACCCACAATAAGTGTAGCAATATTTCTGGATTTAGCAATCCTCATAAATTCGGCTGTACATTCACGCACCTGTGAAACAGAGCCAGGAGCTGTTGTTAGCTCAGGGTGGTAAACTGTCTGTATAGAATCCACAAAAATAACGTCAGGTTCTATCTCCTCAATACGATCGGCAATTTCCAGCATATCAGATTCGGCCAGCACAAAAATATTCTCACCGGAAATTTTGAGCCTTCTTGCTCTGTCGGCGAGCTGTTCCAGCGACTCTTCAGCTGTTATGTAGAGGATTTTCTTATTGATTTTGCTTAACTGTCCAGCAATCTGAAGTAACAGGGTAGATTTTCCAATGCCAGGGTCCCCACCTATTAGGACCAGAGAGCCGGGGACAATACCTCCCCCGAGGACCCTGTCAACTTCCCCGATTCCAGTTTCAAACCTTTCTCTTCCAGTAGTGAGAATTTTTCCCAGCTGTGCAGGTTTAGATTTCTCTTTTTTAGCAAGCCATCCTCTTCTATCTTCTCCCCCATTCTTGACCTCAACGAAGGAATTCCACGCTCCACAGTTCGGACATTTCCCGAGCCATTTGGGACTTTCATAGCCACAATTGTTGCAGACAAATTTCGTTTTTTTAGAAGATTTTGATCTGGACATACTTTTTGGGATGTTCTTTAATATCCTCCATTAACTCTCGCAAAGACTTTAGGGTGTTTTTAAGCTCGATATAGAGAGAATCATCGTTCACAATTTTTCCTGCAGTGCCTTTCTCAGATAGTATTACCGAGGTTAAAGAATCTACATCAGCGATAAGATTATTGAGATTTTTTACAGTGGTATCAGCACTCTGGACACTCTTTTTAAGTTGAGGATAAAGTTCTCTAACCGTCACCTTTAAATATTCAGATAGATTATTCAAAGTGACAACAAGGCTATCAAATTTTCGAGAAGATGAAACGATTTTCTGTGAGGCAACTTTGAGAATGTCAGATGTTTGGTTCATCAACTGAATTCCGTAGCCAATGAGGGAATCAGAAGACGCAAGAAAGGAGCCCATTTCTGAGATTACTTCCCCCATATCTTTCTGGGTTCTACCCTCAATTGTATAATTATCTGGAAGTGGCGGGCCATTTCCCAGTGTAAAAGACAATCTCATCTGTCCTATTATTCCAAGACTTACAAGTGTGGCTGTAGCTCCCTCCCTCAAGCGGACATCTTCAAGCTTAGCAATAATTATTACACTATCTCCGTAAAGCTGTATATCCTCGATTCTCCCCTTGGGAACACCCATTACAGTCACAAGGTCTCCCTTATTGACCCAGCCGATCTTCTTAAACTTTACTCTATATGTGTGATACTCTTTCTTCAGCTGATAATTTCTCAGCCAGTAGTAGCCAAAAACAAGTACAGCAATTCCAAGCAATATCATTAACCCTACTTTTATTTTTACAGCTCTTTCATTCATGATCAAAAGCTCACAGTGGCCTGATAAATACTGCCACCACGGTTTATAACAAGATTGAGGATACCCCTTTTCCTGGCCTTTTTCAATCCCTTGTTAATGTCCTCTTTTTTCGAAATTTTAACTCCGTTGATAGAAAGTAACACATCACCTTTTTTTAATCCCAGTCTATCAGCAATTGATCCACTTTTTACATCAAGTATTAATAATCCACTCGTAGTTGATAAATTGTATTTATGCACAAGATACGGTGTTATCTTGGTAACTGTAACCCCAAAGTTTTTAATAAAAACTCCATGTTCTCTGATCTCTTTTGCTACCACAAGTACACTCTTTTCTCTACCACCATGAAAAACCGTCATTCTAAGTGTATCTCCAGGTATAAGGGCGTAAGTAAAGTCTTCCCAGTCTCCTACATTATAGAGAAATCTTCCATTTATCTTCTCAACGATGTCACTTTCGCTAAGTTTATTTTTTGCTGGGCTCTCAGGATCAACTGAAGAGATCAAAACGCCATAGATTTTTTTGTAATTGAGAGCCTTCTTCAAATTTGGAGTTAAATTCTGCACGTAAATACCGATATAGCCTTCACGAACTTTCCCATATTTGATCAACTCTCTTGCAATTTTCATGGCCGTATTAATAGGGATAGCGAAGCCCATCCCCTCGGATCCTCCTGACTTAGAAAAAATGAAAGTGTTGATACCAATAACTTCACCAAGAGCATTCACCAGAGGACCACCAGAGTTTCCTGGATTAATTGCTGCATCGGTCTGAATCATATCACGGTACAGCCGATTTTGTTCCTGCACCTTAATGGTTCTATGGACAGCTGAGATTACCCCCACAGTCACAGTGGGTTGGAGATCCTCTAAAAGAAAGCCAAGAGGGTTTCCAATCGCAATTGCCCATTCTCCAATATACAGGGTATCAGAATTTCCGATTGGTGCGGTTTCCAGATCTCTGCCATCAATTTTAATCACCGCGACATCTCTTTTTTCATCTGAACCTACAAGTTTACCATCAAACTGTCGACCATCTGGAAGAGTAACTTTGATTATTTCAGCGTTTTCAACAACATGTTGATTTGTTAGAATATAACCCTTTTTATCGAAAATTATGCCAGACCCGAGGGATTTAACCTCTTCTTTAAAGTATTCAGGCGGGAAAAAATCCCGCCAGAAATCACCCCAGAAAGAGTCAAAAAAGGGGCTTGCTGCAACTACTCTGTGAGAGAGGACCGAGATTGAAACAACCGCTGGGCCAACCCTTTCCGCTGCTTTCACAATCGCAGTTCTTCTTGTATTTTCGATTGTATCCGAAAAAGAAATACCAAGCAGGATAAAGAATACGAGCATCAAAGTTTTAGTCTTCATGCAAATTCTCCAGCTATTTAATTCTACTCTTCACTTTTTCCCAATCTGAGAGAAAACGCTCGATTCCAATATCGGTGAGAGGGTGCTTCACCATTTGTTTAAAAACTTTGGGTGGAATTGTTGCAATAGGAGCCCCCATCAATGCTGCCTCAACAACATGCATTGGATGCCTGATTGAAGCAACAATGACCTCAGTATTAATGTCTGGATAGTTATCAAAAATTTGAACAATTTGTGCGACAATTTCCATACCATCGTTTGATATATCATCGAGTCTGCCGACAAATGGAGATATATAATTTGCACCGGCTCTTGCAGCAAGAAGAGCCTGAGATGGAGAAAAAACAAGGGTTACATTCGTTCTGATCCCTTCAGCAGAGAGTACTTTGACAGCTTTTAACCCTTCGATACCAAAAGGGATCTTTATAACAATATGTTCGTGTATTTTAGCCAGTTCTCTTGCTTCTTCTATCATCCCTTTATGGTCCTGCGAAACAACCTCTGCTGATACAGGCCCCTGAACAATCTCACAAATTTCCTTGAGAATTTCATGAGGATGGCCTTCCTGTTGAGAAATCAATGTTGGATTTGTCGTTGCACCTTCAACTATTCCCCAGCTTGCTATCTCTCTTATCTCTTTTAAGTCAGCCGTATCAATGAATAGTTTCATATCGAACCTCCTGTTGATAGATTTTGTATGTTTTTTAGTATAATTCAAAGACCACGATTTTGTTAAAAATTTCCACATATCTACCACCAGCAGCTGTTTTTCACCTGATTAATAGTCACCTTAAATTACAAATCTTGTAATAGATCTGATAGAAGGGTATAATCTTAAAAGTATGAACATCATACTGATATTAACCTTCCTGATTGGCCTTCCAACATTTAAATCAGATCTCAGGAACATAGGAGATGCTGAACTCGCAAAAAATATTGTTTTGGTTGGAGGAGCTCCTTTCGTCCTCAGCTTTACTTTTGATAGAAGTATCGCTGATGAAATTCAATCAATCAAAAATGATTATGTTAGAGAATATTTTGACTTGACCAATAAACTTGGTGGTAAACTTGCCGTGGGAGGTGTAGCACTTAGTTTTATGACGGGACAGCTTATAGTTATTGGTAGTTATATTACAGGAAGTGTAACAAAAAATGAAAAACTAAGAGACTTTGGATTAACCTCAATGGAGAGCATGTTTCTTGCAGGATTAACAACCACCTTGATTAAAATTTTAATGGGAAGGGCACGCCCTTCAACTTCGCATACACCTTACGTCTTCAGACCGATAAATTTTGATGACAAATATCAGGCGTTGCCCTCTGGACACACAACGATTGCCTTTGCCTGGTTAACCGTATTCGCAAATTATTATGGTTCAAACCAATTTATAAAGTATGGGGCTTACGCTCTTGCAACTTCAGCAGCTATAGCAAGAGTCTACAAAAACAGGCACTGGCTTTCTGATTGTGTCCTCGGAGCAATGATAGGATTTTATTTCGGAAAAAGATTGTCGGATCTTCACTTAAAGGAAGGAGGAAAACCATGAAGATAAATCCTCAGATTTTCAGAATGTATGATATAAGAGGAATTGTAGGAACCGATATTACACCTGAATTTGCATATCATCTTGGCAAAGGTTATGGCACCATTATTAAACAATCTGGTGGTAATAGACTTTCGGTTGGTAATGATGTAAGAAAATCATCACCTGAGTTAAAAGATGCATTAATAGAGGGCTTAACCTCTGTGGGTGTTGAAGTACTGGATCTTGGAACTGTCCCAACCCCTGTAATGTATTTTTCAACTTTTACGCTTCCGGTAGATGGTGGAATAGAAGTGACCGCATCCCACAATCCGAAGGAGTACAACGGATTCAAACTAAACATCGGCAAGGAAAGTTTCTTCGGTGAAAATATTCAAAAATTACGGGATATAATTGAGAAAGAAAATTATTTCAAAACTCATGAGAGGGGCAAACGGATACACCAGCCAATAATGTCAAATTACATCGAGACCCTTCTTAAAAATATTAAAATTGAGAGAGAAATTTATCTTGGTCTCGACACTGGTAATGGCATCGCCGGTCCCGTATTTGAGGAAATATTTGCCGAATTACCTGTTAAATATACTGGTCTTTATCTGGAGCCTGATGGAGACTTTCCCAATCACATTCCAGATCCAACCGTGGTAAAATACATGAAAAATCTTATGGAGCTTGTACCGAGGGAAAAGCTCGAACTTGGAGTTGGTATAGACGGAGATGCTGATAGGATCGGTGCCATTGATGAAAATGGCAATATTATTTTTGGCGATAAGCTCCTTGGTCTTTTTGCTAAATATGTATTGAAAGAATATCCAGGTGCTCCCATCGTCTTTGACGTAAAATGTTCGCAGGGCCTTGTGGAGTTTATTGAAAGAAATGGTGGTAAACCTATTATGTGGAAAACAGGACATTCTCTCCTTAAGGCTAAATTAAGGGAAGTCAATGCACCACTTGCCGGCGAGATGTCGGGACATATCTTCTTCAATGACAGGTATTTTGGTTATGACGACGCGATATACGCAACACTAAGATTACTTGAAATAGTTTCACGAGAGGAAAAAACGTTATCCCAACTCATCTCTGAGATACCATTCTTTTATGGAACTCCTGAGATCCGGGTTGGCTGTCCCGATGACAGAAAATTTGAAATCGTTAAAGAGCTTGTAAATTACTTTAAATCCCATTATCACGTTATTGACATTGATGGGGCGCGAATTCAATTCGAAGATGGTTTCGCACTCGTCAGGGCATCCAATACACAGCCCGTTCTCGTTTTGAGATTCGAGGCACGAACCAAAGAAAAGTTGGAAGAGTACAAAAAAATTGTCTACAACAAACTAAAAGAATACAAAGAAATAGATCTTTCAAACTTTTAAGGGGGTAAAGATGAGAGTAGAACTAATACATGACCCTGGAATGATCTGGGGTTTAAAGGATTCGTGGATGGAGATCTTGAATGAAATCCCGGATAGGCACCCATTTTTAACACCTCACTGGATGGCTATGTCCTTTGAGTATTTTGTTACAGATGAGAAACTGACAGTAGCCCTTGTAAAAGACGACTTCGGAAAATTAACTGGAATTTTTCCCTTTATCCTGAGAAACACAGAAGAAGGAAAATCACTCGGGTTTACTCCACACGCTTCCCTTACTCCTTATGTAGACTTAATTGTCTCTCAAAAGATTCGCAAATCTGCTTTAATCTCAGCATTAAGATTGATAAAGGCAGAAGAAAATAATTTTTACATAAGCTTAAAAGGTTTAAAAGAAACTTCGCCATCTATCTGGACTCTCGAACAGGTTGTAGAAGGACTTGGTATGGAATCTCAGAAAAGTGTCAGGAACGAAGCTTATTATCTGGACTTACCCGAGTCTATTGAGGAGGTACTCTACAAGGGGCATGGAAAAATCTGGAAGAGAATGCAATCTGTATATAAAAAGATGGAACGCGGAGATTATAAGATAGAGATATTCGAAAATATAGGCGACGTAGATGACCACTTCGGTAGTTTTTGGAGATTGATACGCTTACTCGGTAATGAGAGACTCGTTACGCCAGGCAAGGAAGCATTTCTGAGAGAAGTTTTCATGCTATTCGCAAGGGAAGGATGGATAAAACTGTTCATAGTTCGATCTGATGGATGGAGAATAGCAGCCGGGGCAGTGTTTGACTATGACGATACCTATTATCTTTACCTCCATGGCTATGATCCAGAGGCAGAGGAAGCAAAGCCTCTTCACGCCCTGCTTCTTTCTATTATGTATGATGCCATTCAGACCCGTAAGAAAAGGCTTGAAGTGGTTGAACAGAATGAACTCGTAAAGTCGTTATCTACTTTCAAAAAATTAAAAGTTTACAAATTCCTCGCAAAACAAAGGGAGTTAATCAACGCTTCTATAGATTAGATTTCTGTTGATAAAACTTTGTAAAACTTGAATTTAATTGTATAATAGAAAAACCATGAAAAGATTAATTTTAATCTTGACGGTAATGATTGTTTTTTTGTTATCCTCCTGTTTAAAAAAGCCTGGAATTCCGACCTGGTACTCAACCTTTAATTTCCCGATTCTCCATGACACAATCAGGATCCTTGACGTTATTGATGATAGTGAACACATTATTATTGGTCCTGATTCACTGATTATATTCAATTTGACAACCGATATAGACACTATATGGCCATCTGAAAGTTTAACGATTGCCGATATTGATACAACTTTTAAAGCGGGCCTGGGTAGACTTGTCATACGAAATATTTCCTCGGGTGGTGTTAGATTAAGCTGGGATAATTTCCCTCTACCTGATTCTATTCTTGATACAATAAGAAATCATATAAACGACTCCATTCGTGTCTACTTGCCAACTATCCAACCAAGTACTGTAACGGACACTACAGATACATTGACAAAGTTTGCATGGGCAGGTATTAACTATGCAAGTATCACTATTCATTTCGAAAATAATTTCCCAATCACAATATCACCCTACAGGATCTGGATTTACTCGTTAAATGATGCCGGTGACACAAATTTAATATTCCATGGAGAAATAGATTCCATTACACCTTATGATGTGATAGATACGACACTAACTATCTCACATGTATATACAACTAATGTCCTGAGGTTAATTGAATACATGGGGGTACCAGGAGGAGATAGTGTTTACGTAAGCTGGCGAAATAATTTCTTTGTAGATGTAACAATTGATTCTATAGTCGTTGATAGTGCAATGGCGTTTTTCCCTGGTTTCTCTGTGAATGACACCTTCAATATGGGCTTGAATTTTGACCAGGGGTCGATCGATACGGTTAGAATACACTCCGGTGACATAAATCTAAATATATATAACCCTCTTCCTATAGATATGCTCGTTAATTTTAGAAGTAACAACCTTCTTTATTTGAATGGCACTCCATTTGATACAACATTCCATATCCTACCAGATACAACTACAAATTTCCACATAAACCTGGCGTGGAGAACTATTGCGGCAGGAGATTCTGGAGTAAACTTCATAGTATCTGCGAGTATAGATTCGCAATGGATTGAAGTGCAGAACTACGATTCGGTAGAAGTGGAAGCTTCTGTTAACAACGTATTGATAGATTATGTGTCGGGAGTCTTCGATTCCCTTGAGACGGACATTCCGGAAATCGATACATTTATAGATTTTCCAGACAGTCCAAGAATTTATCTCGTCCACGTATTCCTTACGGGCAATATTGTTCAGACATTAAACTTCTCTCCACTTGTGACCTTGTGGTTCGAAAATGTAAACGACACTAACACCATAACGGACACAGTAAGATTTTATCTGAATAGGGGAAACCATGATACTCCAACAGAAACGCCATTAAACCTCGACCTCTCATGGGTGTTTGCACGTGTTCCACGAGAAATAAGGGTCGGTGGGAAGGTGTTAGTTAATGGAAGGGGGTCAACATACAGAGACGATTACGTTACAGGACATTTCAATCTAACGGTTCCATTTACCGTGATATTATTACCTGACACAATGGTTTCGGACACTTTTATTGATTCCGTCGAGGTTGACACTGCAATAATTGATAGGTACGAATCTGGAGTCCTTTCAATTCGACTAAGAAATAGAATATCAACAGGTTTTAATGGAAAACTGACGATCACATCGAATGTTGGTGATACAATGGTTAAATATTTCAGGATCCCTCCAGCTCCTCACGATATCAATGGATTTGCTACATCAGAGATGGACACTACACTTATATTTAATATCACTCACGATGAGGCTGCAATTTTTGCAGCTGAAGAGCAAAAATCGTGGCTCGATGTTTACATACCTTACACAGATACGGTATCAATTCGGGCATCGGATTATATCAAAATTGACGTTTATGGTGAATTAAAGGCCAAGATGGGAGACTAACATGCAGGGCTTACTTACCACTATAGCCATAATTATCAATTTTTATGGTTACAATGCACGTGGTATCGGTCTCGCCGGCGCTTTGACAGGCTCTGATGCAGGACCTCAAACCGGATATTACAATCCTGCAATGCTTGCTTATTCAAAAAGTCAGTGGACAGCTTTGAGCTTTCTTTATATCGGAGCATTTGCTGGGAACAACGCATTCACATTTGGTGATATTAACCAGTACTTCCAGGATGGTGAGGTCCTAAATGAATATGATAAAAGGCATCTCCTTTTTAGAATCGGGAACGGCCCGTTGAATTTTCTGAGTAGAGACGAAGTCTCTTTACTCGCATTTAAAACTCCTGGATTTGGGATCGCTCTTGAAGGATTTGCAGATGTTGATGCCAACCTTCATAGACAGATCTTTGATCTTTTGTTGAATGGGAACAACATTGGTGACATCTATCATCTAACACACCTCTATAATCGAGCATTGGCATATGTCTCTCTTGACCTTGCCTTTGGAAGGGGTGTTTATACCATGCAATTAAATCCTCTAAGACGTTTCTTCTTTGGCATTGGATTGAAAGCCATACGCGGACTCGCCTACGCAAACCTGGATCGAACGAATATCACCTTATCAATAGATAGCAATTACATTTATATCGATGGTTATGGACGTATCATTTCTTCAATGGGTGGCTCTGGAATGGGTCTTGATCTTGGTATCGGATTTGAAGCCGATAACTGGAGTTTCGGACTTAGTATTCTAAATCTGTTTTCAAAAATAAGATGGAACGAGGCAGATTCTGCAACTATTTTCACCATAAAATCTGACTCGTTTACCGTTTATGATATCGTAAACAATCCGGATACAATAATCACTGATTCTTCATGGACAGAACCTGTGGAGGTATTCTACACCGATATACCACTCGTATTTAGAATGGGACTTGCCTCATATTTCTTGAATGGCAATATACGGTTCTTCAGTGATTTTGTTTATAGAGCTGACAAGGACAATCCTGAGACAAAACTTGGTCTTGCAACTGAATTAAGATTTTTCCCTTTTCTCCCTTTGAGATTTGGTATAGCTTTTACGAGTTTGGGAAATTTTTACACTTTCGGTGGAGGCCTAAGAATTTTTGGAGTGAGTCTGGATCTTGGGTTCGCATTTTACAGGGGAATTTTTCTTGGAAGCCGGGGATTTAGAGCTGGAGTGGATCTTGGCATAAATCTGCCTTAAAGAATATTGACAGTTTGTGGTTTTATGCTCGATTTTAGAAACAAATAAAAAAGGAGGTAGAAGTATGAAGAAAGTCGTAGCACTTGCAGTCATACTAACAACCATCCTGGGCGTTGGGCAGGTCCAGGCCAAGAAAAAATTCATCACACTCGGCGCAGGATGGGTTACTGGTGTGTATTATCCCCTCGCTGGGGCAATGTCAAGAATCATGTATCTATATGCACCTGATTTCAAACTCACCGTAGAATCCTCAGGTGCATCCGTTGCTAACGCAAGACTTATCCGTGATAAAGAAGTTGACATGGCAATTCTTCAGAACGACATTGCTTACTATGCTTACACTGGCACAGAGGTTTTCAAAAATGAAAAACCAGCCAAGAATATGAGAGGGGTTCTTGCTTTGCATAAAGAGACAGTTCATATCGTCGCCAGAAAGGATGCGGGTATTAATTCACCTGCAGATCTCAGGGGTAAAAAGGTCGCAGTTGGGCCTCTTGGAAGCGGTACAGAGGCAAACGCTCGTCAGATTCTCGGTGTCTATGGCCTTACTTTTAAAGATATCAAGCCTGAAAGATTAAAGGCTTCAGAGGCTGCCGACTTCCTGAAAGACGGGAGAATTGATGCAGCATTCTTTACTGTTGGACAGGGCGCCGCCGCTATCATGGACGTTTCCATTATTACTCCTATCAAGATCGTACCCATAGATGATGCCCATTTCAAAATGCTCAAATCAAAATATCCCTTCTATGCAAGGGATGAAATTCAACCGGGTGTATATAAAGGCGTAAATTCACCGGTACCTACAGTTGCAGTAAAGGCTCTCCTCGTAGCAAGAAAAGGCCTTCCTGCTGCTGATGTTTACAAATTTCTCACAGTACTCTTTGATCATATAGATCTTCTCCATAAGGCACATGCAAGAGCAAAATCTATTTCTCTACAGACAGCACTCGAAGGTATGTCAATTCCTCTTCATCCCGGTGCAGAAAAGTACTACAAAGAAAAAGGCGTGTTAAAGTAAAAAGGGAGTTTTAAATTCAGGGGCGCCTCGCTTTGCGAGGCGCCCCTGAATTCTTTTACCAGTCCCACAATTTTTAATCCCTCTATTTAAACCGAATAAAGCCAGACAGTTCATCGAGCTTTTGTACATCAACTCAATTTCAGAGATAATTCAAAATTGCATTTAAATAGGGAGACACTTTTAATCAACTCCTGCTTCCTTCAAAACTGAAATTTTACCTGTGAATTTGTCTTAATCCTTCCCTTATTCTGAAATCAGAGATATTTTTAATATCTTAGCGGAGCAAGTATTACTTCCAGCCATTTAATGGTACTCTGCCTAAAAATTATGATGATCTAATGAGATTCATGGATTCCTCTCTTGAGATAAGAAGATAGATTTACACCATGAACAAATTTAAGAGGTTGTTCAAAGAGCTGCAGCGGAGGTTCTGGAGCTACTAACAGAGGAAGAGAATGCTGATGGGATTCTTTATCTCATCCTTTCTGACCTTCATGAGAGATACTCAGGAAGGGAACTTCCAGGTTTTGAGTTTGTATTTTCTCATATATCAATCTACCCATTGCCCAGGAGGTGATATGATGATAAAATATTTTGAGACACAATTAATGAAACATCATGGTTGTGTAATATCAGAGCATAGTTTTTAAATTGCAAAATATTTAAGTATATCGTAACACAAGAATACTTCACATTGTTTTTGATTGTTCACTGTCCGCCTTTCTGGTACCTTATAAGGAATTTTTGTCATTTCAAATTGTCGGGAGATAGATCGGGAGATAGAGAAGATACGAGAGGCCCGTCCCCTCAAATCTTTGAGGGGACGGGCCTCTCGTATTCCCTCCTGCACTGATAAAAACTAAAGTCCAGTATATATTTCTGCAAATTTGCCGCCAAAAATCACATTACATATTACAAATCGATGTACAGAACAGATTTACATCGGAAAAAATTTATAAAATCCCCGGCTTTAAAATAGACAAGATACCTTCTAATTTCTCTCTACCATGCATTTGATTTATCTCTTAGATTCCAGATGCGAAAAGGAGTTTTTGTATGATTTTCATTTCTTAATATCTGTTATGGTGTATCTCGGATTGGGAGTGGAATTAAACTTTTTGTCCCATTTTGAGACAGCATGTTCCATTTTGGGATTCGTGCTCACCATACGCGGATCAATATTTTACATATCCGAAATATATTTTAAGTCACCAAGGCTGTTCAGGATCCAATCGGGAATGGATTTATTGCCAGTAACGAGAGCGGCTTTCATTCCCACAGCTTTCGCTCCAGTTATATCATAATCCAACATGTCACCTACCATTAGAGATTCCGTGTTTTTTACCCTCAATCTCCTCAACATTCTTTCAAAAATCTCCGGGTGAGGTTTTCTTATCCCTTCCCCAGCGGATGTCATTATTTCGTCAAAGAAGGCATCGATTTTGAATTTTTCCATTAATCGGAGGACAAACCGGTGGCATGTTGCATTCGAAATCAGTCCAAGAATTTTCCCCCTGTTTTTTAGAAACTTCAGGGTTTCTATAGCATCACTCATCAAAACATATTTTTCGATTTCTGGAGTGAAAAAGGCATCGACAGCTCGTTTTTTCAACTTTTCAGGAACTCCTCTAATATTCAATTCATCCAGAGTTTTATCAAGAGTTTCGTCTGCTGTAATCTCTTTCAAGGTGCGGTTAGCTTCTTTAAAAGCGTTAAGCCTGTTTTTAATCCACACATTAAGTAGTTTATGAAAATCTATATGAATACCCTCAAGAGCAAAGACTTTGTGCATCAATTCCACACCCTTTCTGTTTATATCATCGGGATCGCCCGTAAATTTAACGAGTGTATTTCCCAGGTCAAAGATTACTGCTTTGATCATGTTAAACTCTTCCAGCTCAGGTATCAATTTTTTCTCTTATCTCAGCTATTTTTTCAAGGAAGCGTTTCAATTCTGCTGGATTTCTCATAAGGATTTTTAGTTCCATCAAAACGTTGGAAAAATCTTGGAGTGCATCTTCGATATTTTTTCTATTGGTCATCAGGATATCAAAAGCCATATCTGGATCCTGTGCAGCTATTCTCGTGGTTGATTTAATCCCTGGTCCCCAAAAATCTCTGTATTTAGAGGAGAGTCTGGTCAGGGCCAGAGCTATAACATAAGGCATGTGGCTTGTATATGCCATAACCAAGTCATGGATATCCGGTTCAATCCATACTGGGTTTGCACCAAGAGTTTTTACAATATCCTCAACCACTAATTTATCTCTTTTCCTCAAATTTCCCGAAAGGAAAAATTTTGCTCCAACGAACAAATCGCTTCTCCAACCTTCTTTGCCGCGTTTTTCAGTTCCTGCAAGCGGATGTCCTCCTACGAATTTGATAAGACTTTTCCTGGCAGTCTCTAAAATTTCAGATTTTGTGCTGCCAGTATCCATGACAATTCCGTCGAAATCCTCAAATTCTCTAACGAGCTTTTTTATGACACTTATGGGAGTGGCAAGAATTACAAATTCTACATTTCTTTTCAATTCCGACAGGTCATCTACAGTGGCGTCAATACGATGTGAAATTTCGTCAAGCAGCTTTTTGTTAAGATCCATTCCCCAGACTTCATATTTATTGTCCTTTTTTAGGGAGAGAGCTATTGATCCGCCAATTTGTCCAAGTCCTACAATACCTACTTTCATCTTTTCTCTCCTGGATACGAGCCAATTACTTTAACAAATGTGGCAATTTTCAGTAGTTCTACAAGTGCATCTTCAACATTTTTATCACTTATATGACCTTCAAAATCGAGGTAAAAGACGTAATGCCAGGGGGTGTTTTTGTCAGGTCTTGACTCAATTTTTGTCAGGTTTATACCGCGTTTTGCAAAGGCCTCGAGACACTCAAGAAGTGCACCTGGTTTGTGTCTGGTAGAGAACACTATCGAAGTTTTATTATAATCGGACCTTTCGGGCTCTTCTCTGGAAAGGATAAAAAATCTCGTGTAATTCCAGGCGAAATCTTCTATTGATTCATCAATAATTTTCAATCCATATATTTCAGCCGCTTTTCTCGATGCGATACAGGCGTATTCCGGATTGTTCATTTCCTTGATTTTCTTTGCACTTCCAGCAGTATCAAATTCAGGGATGGCTTTAAACCCTTTACGACGTAAGTAGTTTTCACACTGCGCAAGTGCCTGAGGGTGCGAAATGACATACTTTATTGAACTCATATCTGCGGAAGGGACTGATATCAGATTGTGCGATACTTTTATCGTTACCTCACCATAAACATGTAAAGAGGAGGTAAACATTAGATCATAACTTTGAGTAATTGAGCCTGCAACTGAATTTTCAATGGGTAGAATACCGAAATCAACTTTCCCATCTTGAACGAGGTCCACAACCTCTTTAAAGGAGAAACAGGGGACAGTCTGAATATCCCCACCTTGAAAAAATTTATAGGCGGCCTCTTCAGAATATGCGCCACGTTCGCCCTGAAACGCAACCTTAATCATTCAGATCCCTCCTCAGCTTAGACGCATCTCTCAAATAGACATGTTTTATTTCAGACTGGGATTTTTCTGTATCGAATAATAGCAGAATACGTATAACTCTCTCCAAAGCTCCTTCCACTTTCATTTCCTGCATATCAAGTAATGGTACATATTTTAATCCCATTTTTCTGGCAGCCTCTGCAGGGAAAGCTTTGTCTAAATCATTTGTAACAGTAAATATTATCGCAGAAATTCTTTCTACCTCAATTTTATTTTTTTCCAGGATTTCAGTCAATAACTCCTCTGTACGTCTCAGAATCTCTTCGCGTGAATTATAGTCGCATGTAATTGCACCCCTGACACCTCTGATCATGCCCTATTTTCCGATCCAAACAGACGAATCTTTCGCTTTACTGTCTCTTTAACAATCTTTTTACCTTCTCCAAGGTATTTCCTGGGATCGAAAACATCGGGATTTTCCTGCAAAAATTTTCTGACTCCAGCGAGGAAAGACAATCTTAGATCCGTATCTATGTTTATCTTGCTGATTCCAGCTTTAATGGCTTCTTTTATTTGATCATCAGGAACTCCCTTTGCGCCACCGAGTCTGGCACCATATTTTTCGGCCATTTCAACAATATCAGGGATTACTCCAGAGGCACCGTGAAGAACAAGGGGGGTTTTTACAAGCTCTTTAATCTGTCTTATTCTCTCGATATCGAGCCTGGGCTCGCCCTTAAACTTATATGCTCCGTGAGATGTACCTACTGCCACTGCAAGGGCATCTACACCTGTGGCATCAACAAATTCTTTTGCCTCCACCGGATCCGTCAAAATTGCTTCCTTTTCACTGACTTTAACTATGTCTTCAATTCCCTTCAAACGACCAATCTCAGCCTCCACCGTCACGCCAACGGCGTGGGCAAGGTCCACGACTTTCGATGTGATCTCAACATTTTCTTCAAATGATTTATCCGAGGCATCAATCATTACTGAAGTAAAACCATTCCTTATGGCAGACACGATGACTTCCCAGTGTTTTCCATGATCTACATGTAAAGCTATGGGTACACTCACTCTTTCTGCGGCAATTTTGACCATATTTGACAAAAATTCTATTCCGGCGTATTTCATAGCACCCTCACTCACTGCAATAATCACCGGAGATTTCATCTCCTCTGCCGCCTCAATTATTGCCTGTAAAAATTCAAGATTATTAATGTTGAACGCGCCAACTCCATAGCCTTTACTGGAAGCCTCATCCAGTATTTCTTTCATTGTAACAAGTGGCATTTGTAATATACCTCCATTTTTAATAGTTTAAGCCCTTTTCGACATGGCTTCAATGAATAATAAGGCTGTTTTTAAAGAAACAAAGGCTATTTTATATGGTACAAAATTTGCTATTCCGGTGATGTCAACAACTTTTCAAGTGATCTATCAGTTTTTTCCACTGTTTTCGTTGTATTAACGGTTTAACTTTGAATTTCGAGAAAACGTCCTTCCTACACACTCTCAAGCTTTACAACTTTACAAAATATGTAAACTCTCTCCACTTCCTCCTCAAACTTATTTTGTCCCTGGCAATTTGAATGGACAATAACCAACAAATGCAGTCACAAATAGGTATATTCCGATAATTGTGAGTAACGTGTGCCAGGGTTGTGTCAGGATATTAACCCCAAGGACAAGGATCACAAACCCGAGAATTCCACGTATCCATTTATGGGTGGAGGTTTGTTTGTAAAATTTCATGATATGAACCTTTCCCTCAATACTTTTTTATCAATTTTTCCGACACTCGTTTTGGGAAGGGCATCGAGGAAATAGATGCTATCAGGTACTGCCCATTTTGTAATTGTTCCATTTTCCACGAATTTTTCAAGGTGCTTTTTAAGGTCCTCCTCAGTAATTTTCCCTTTATACTCCGGCTTTAGGACAACAAGTGCGAGAGGACGTTCATCCCATTTTTCATCAGGGATGCCGATAACAGCTGCTTCTTCAACAGCCTCATGCAAACTTAACAAATTTTCAAGAGTCAGAGAGGAAATCCACTCCCCGCCACTTTTAATCACATCTTTCAATCTATCCTTTATTGTTACATATCCATATTCATCAATCACAGCAACATCTTTAGTATGTAGCCATCCGTCTCTCCAGAGTTCTTCTGTCTTTTCTGGATCCTTGAGATATTCTGGAGTCAACCAGGGAGTCCTCACCACGATTTCCCCCATATCCTTTCCATCAGGTTTGACGTCCGTCATATCTTCATGGACTATTCTGAGCTGCACGAGTGGAGTAGGAATTCCTGTTTTTATTTTGAAGTCAAACTTTTGCTCCTCCGGCAAATTAACTACCTTCTTATTGAAGTTTGCGATTGTCAAAACTGGTGCGGTTTCAGAGAGTCCATAACCTGCAACCACGGTGATTCCTTTCTTTTCAGCAGCGAGGGCAAGGCCTTTAGGTAACTTTGCCCCGCCAATCACCACTTTCCATCCAGGTAATTTCACACCTTCGGGAATTGCGTTAACAATCATCTGAAGAATCGTGGGGACGCAATGTGTAAAAGTAACCTTTTCTTCAAGAACGAGCTTCATTATCATCTGGGGCTCATATCTACCTGGATAAACCTGTTTTGCACCAAGTAAAGTCGCAAGATAAGGAACTCCCCATGCGTGTACATGGAACATGGGAGTCAACGGCATGTACACATCTTTTGTAGTAAAAGATGCATCCGTTATAAATGCTGACTGGTTTAGTCCAAGAGCAAGTGTGTGAAGTACAAGCTGTCTATGGGTGAAATAAACCCCCTTTGGTTTTCCTGTTGTACCAGTCGTGTATCCAAGTGTTGCAACTGTGTCTTCTTCAAGCTCGGGGAATTCGAAATTCTCATCAGCATCTTCGAGTAATTTTTCGTACTCCAGGTCAGTTAATGATGTGTCTGGCATTTCGCTATCAGTGAGAACGACATAATTTTTGATCTTTGGAAGTTTATCCTTGGCCTGCTCGATTAGAGGGAGGAAATCTCTGTTAACAAACATCAGCTCATCCTCTGCATGATTCAATATATAGAGGATATCAGCCGGGGCAAGTCTGACATTAACATTATGGAGAACTGCGCCGATCATTGGGATGGCAAAATATAACTCCAGATAACGGTGTGAGTCCCACTCAAGAACAGCAACTTTGCTCCCCTTTTTCACACCAAGTTTCTGGAGAGCTGAGGCAAGCTTGTGTACCCTTTTCTCAAAATCCTTGTAAGTGTATCTGACAAGATCTCTATATACAATCTCCTCTTCGGGAGCATATCTAACTCCATGTTCAAGGAGATGTTTTATTTGTAAGTTAAATTTATACATAGGGTTACCTCCCATTTTCAAAGAACTTAACCTATTTTAATAATTCATGAAAAAAATTTCAAATATCTATCAAAATAGTCTGGAAATTAAAAGGGAGGTTTCCCCATCACAACTCTTCTTCGCATTGTATGGATGACTGCGAGAGTTATTCCAATGATTCCCGTTAAAATGGGATCTTCTTCAAAATTCAAGAAAATTGCAGCGAGAATCACAGAAATAAATCCTCCTACACCAGTTGCCCAGAAACTGTAATCTCCAAAATTCCATTTTTCCTGCTCGAGAAAATTTGGCAATTTTCTTATACCGAATTTAAACCAATCATAGATGAAAGCAACACCAAGGGGCAGGAGTACTATTAATTCGAGAATACCCTCAAAAAGCTTCCCCCTAATCCAATACCAGCGATAAAAATGATATCCCCACAGCGGAAACCAAATCATTCCAAGCACCAAATTAAGCAAACTATTTCTCATTTCTTTTTTCTCACCGGGGAAGTCATATTTTTAAATCCATAAAGTAGAAGTACAAGACCGACGATGTAAACTGGCCAATTGAAACCAGACGGGATCAATCCAATGAAACCTTCCTTCCCTTCAAACTTCAATGTTTTAAGTGATATTTCAATAAAGGAATAAAAATCAAACAAACCTCCAGATATAATGAGTAAAACTGATGATAATCTAAAAGAGGGATTTTTATCTCTAAACAGTAAATAACCTGGAAAAATAACAAATAAGAGAGCAATCAAAACTGGGGTTATAACCGGGCCAAACCACGGCACAGGTATAAGAAACAGTATATCCCATTCAAACAAGCTTCGTGGCCATCCAATGGAGATATAGAGCCAGATATAATAAAAGATATCCCATACTCCCCACGCATATAAAAATCCCATCAATCCTTTCTTAAAATTATCGGTAGACATCATCCCCACTGCAAAGAGCATGACAAGTGTGGCAATTTCACGTCCGAGCTCCACATAAAGATCAAACATTGAAAAGAGTTTTGCAGGGAAAATATTGAGTATATCAGCTGGATAGTAGAGTTCCCGCAAATAAATGACGACAGCAGCTTCTACATAAGCCATTGCCACAGCAAATAGAGAAACATAGAAAATTCTTTTTACACCTTTCATCTATAAGATACCCCTGTCTTGGTTAAAAACCTGTGGGGACGTCAATAAAAAAAGTTTCAAGTCCGAATTTTTCCTTTAAATGATTGCCGAGAGCTTTAACACCCAGGGTTTCTGTCATATAATGCCCGCCAAAAAGGACATTAATTCCAGCCTCATAGGCTGGCCAGTAAGAACTATGCCGTGGTTCCCCGGTTATGTAAATATCAAGTTCCTTCTCAATTGCTTCGGGCAACAAGGAAATTGCGTCTCCTGAAACGTAGGCTCCTTTTTTGATTTTTTCCGGGCCAAAGTCCCACAGAATTGATGTTGTCCCAAGTCTTTCTTCAAAAAGTTTTTTAAATTCTTTTACATCCATCGCTTCAGGAAGTTCAAACTCAAAACCAATATTGATGCCGTGATAATTACCGAATTCAATTGAGGGCTCAAGTCCGAGGAGCTTGATTCCCTGCACATTATTTCCCAGTTCCGGGTGAAGATCGAGAGGTAGATGAGCAGCGTAGAGAGCAATGTTATTATTGATTAGCAACTTTATTCTTTCAAACATACTATCAACAATTGGAATAGGTTTTCCCCAGTATAATCCATGATGCACAATCAACAGGTCCGCATCCTTTGCGTTTTTAAAGGTTTCGAGTGAGGCATCTACAGCGAGAGCAACCCTTTTTACTTCATGGTTATCCCCGACCTGTAAACCGTTCATACTAATGTCATCGATTACCCTGACATTTAATAACTCGTTGAGATAACTGGCTATTTCTTTTACCTTCATACGTAAATTATCAAGCAGGAAGCGGGATATTGACAACCGGTGATGGTGAGCTTTAAAGTCAATCACTGTGAGTGAGCAATTTGAAGCAGTCATAGGTTTGGAAATACACGTTCAGCTTAATACAAGAACTAAACTGTTTTGCTCCTGCCAGAATACTTATGGGGAGGAGCCAAATACAGTGGTCTGTCCAGTTTGTCTTGGACTCCCTGGTGCCTTGCCAGTGGTAAACGAGGAGGCTTTTCGGTTTGCCATCAAAGTTGCCCACGCTTTTAACGCTACAATCCACAGAGAATCTGAATTTTACAGAAAAAATTACTTTTATCCAGATCTTCCAAAAGGCTACCAGATTACTCAGTATACCAGATCAATCGCCACAGATGGTGTCGTGGAATTTGATATTGATGGCCAGAAGAAAAAAGTAAGAATCGAAAGGATGAACATAGAGGACGAGGCCGCCAAATCGATTCACACAGAGGACGGTCATGTACTACTCGATTTCAACCGCGCAGGTATCCCTCTTCTTGAAATTGTCACTCGACCAGATATGAGAAGCCCCAGAGAAGCACGGATGTTTCTTGAGAGGTTAAAACAGACTTTGAAATACCTCGGGATATCCAACTGTGATATGGAGAAGGGTGAACTACGTGTCGATAGTAATATTTCTGTAAGGCCAATAGGCCAGGATAAGCTTGGCACAAAGGTTGAGCTAAAAAATTTAAATTCATTTAAGGCCGTTGAAGACGCCTTAACTTTTGAGTTTGAACGGCAGGTTCATGCTATTAAAAGCGGAGAGATAATCGTTCAGGAAACACGTTTATGGGACGAGGGGGCACGTGAAACACGAACCATGAGGATCAAAGAAGAAGCCCACGATTACCGTTACTTCCCTGAGCCTGACCTCCTACCAGTTTCCATCGATGACAAATTTATCAAAGATTCCCTGAAAGATTTACCAGAGCTGCCATGGGAGAAAGAAATTAGATTTGAGAAAACCTATGGATTAAAAAAATCACAGATTCTTGTATTGACACATGAGAAAGATGTGGCAGATTACTTTGAAGAACTGGTTGATAAAATGAAAAATCTTACAAACAAAGCACAGGATGCGATAAAACTTGCAGCCAATTGGATGACAACTGAGATTCTCCGTAATTTGCACGAAGGTGGCATCTCTATTAAAGAATTTAAGTTTAAGCCAAAGGAGATTGCTGAACTCTTGTCACTTGTTTTGAAAGAAGAAATCACCCTTAATATTGCGAAAGATGTCTTCAGAAAGATGCAAGAAACAGGAAGAAGTGCAAATGAAATCGTAGAAAAGGAGGGGCTAAAACAGGTCAAAGATACTGATTTTCTCGAAAATGTAGTCAACCAAGTTATTCAGGAAAATCCGGAAATAGTCGAAAAGTACAGAAAAGGTAAAACCGGGGTGCTCGGGTTTTTAATTGGTCAGGTCATGAAAAAAACGAAAGGCAAGGCAAATGCAGGGATAGTAAAAAATCTCCTTGAGAAGAAGCTTTCTCAATGAAAGGACTCGATTTCCTCAAAAAGTTATCAAAAAATTATCAGGAAGTACTTTCACCAGTATTTTTCTTTTACGGCGAAGAGGATTTTTTAATAGATAAAGCTATAGAAAAGATTCAGGGTATCTGTAAATGCAACTCAAAACTCCTTTTCTTTGGGGATGAAGCAAAGTATGATGACATTGTTCGGAATTTCCAGGAAACCGGTCTCTTTGATACTTCAACCAAGTTTGTGGTCTTAAAAAAGGCTGAAAAATTCAAAGATCTAAAAAAACTTATAGAATCGAGGATCTGGAAATTAACATCTCCTCTCATCCTCATCTGTGAAGCTGATAAAAGAAATTGCTTGAAAAAGATCAATGACATTGATAGATTGTTTGTAGTTGAATTTGAATTACTCGACAGAAACGTTATAAAAGCCTGGGTCCGTAAGAAACTGCAAAAAGAGAATGTTCAATTTGATGAAAAAACGCTTGATACATTAATATCAATTCTGCCCCCCTCGTTGAGGGAAATTGATAACGAATTAAACAAAATCTTCCTTTACATCGGCGAGAAAAAGTTACTTACACTCGAAGATTTATTCTCCGTTGTTACCCCTTACGAAGAGGCAAGGGCTTACAGATTATACAATCTTGTCAAAAAGGGAGAAGTAAAGGGAGCATTGAAAGAACTTGATATCCTGGAAAAATCAGGTGTTCAACCAAAGAATATGATATCGTATCTGGCAAGTGTATATAGAAGACAGTTCCATCAAGGGATAAAAGAGTCACGTATATCGGGTAACGACTTCAAAAGATTTAAAAAACTAATCTCGGTCGAATCTGAACTAAGAACCAGGGTCATCAATGAAAATTTAAAAGTAGAGCTAACAATATTGGAGTTAATTTTATGATGAAAATCTTAAAGAATTTTTCCAGATTTAATCAACATTTTTTCCTAAATTCTCTTTTGCAGAGTGGCATTTCGCAGAAGTTTTTGGCCGGTTTAGCTGTTGCTCTACTCCTTGGGATCTTATCTTCACAGGACTTTTCAAGCTATTTTCTCGAAGCAGATTATTTCGAATCCTCGCATAACTATAGTAAAGCGATTAAAGTATTGAAGGAAGGTTACAGAAAAGAAAAAAATCCTGAATATCTTGAGAGGATTGCGAAAGATTACATAAATCTTGGCCAGTACAGGAATGCGTACAATTATGCAAAAAAAGCTCTCAAGAAAATTAAAACTCCCGAGGTTTACGCCACCATCACGAGAGCACTTATAGGGCTTGGTAAGGAGAGGTTCGCCTTCATGTATCTCGAAGAAGGCATCAAAAAATTCCCAAAGGATACTTTGATGATCCATTTCGCTGCCAACGTTTATGATGCTATGGATTCTCTCCCAAAGGCACTGAAGTACTACAGGGAGATTATGAAAGTTACAGATGACTTAAATATCAAAATACAGTATGGTAGTGCACTTGTTCGTGCAGGGTACTACGACGAAGCGGAACCTCTCTTGCTCAATATAGAAAAACAGTTGGAAGAGCCTGACTTCCGTGTAGAAATTTCACTGGGAACAATTTACGAAAAAAAGAGAGAGTATGAAAAAAGTCTTATTCATTACTCAAAGGCCAATCTACTTCAACCATCCAACCTTACGATACCAATGAAAATGGCACTAATACTAATGGAAATGGATTCTACCGAAAAAGCTCTTGAGCTCTTACGCCAGCTCGAAAAAATTTCACCAACAAACACGAGGATACGTAAACTCATATCTCTGATTAAGGATAAATCTGGTGACAGAAATGGTGCACTGACAGAAAGACTTGCTTCTTATGCCCTATCACCAGGTGATCCTAATGATGAGTATTATATCGCACGTTATCTTGCAGATATAGGCGAACTTCAGCTGGCTGAAAAATTCCTGAAAAAGGCTATTAGACAAAATCCCAATCCAGATATTGTTTCCATGTATGCCTATCTTTTACTAAGTCAACACCGACTGGGCGAGGCCAGGAATCTCCTTTACAATGCCGTTTCAGACTTCCCCGATAATGCCTACCTTAACGCACTAACGGCATTTTACTTTGAACAAATCAATGATCTGAAACTGGCAAAAAAATATTACGCAAGGGCTCTATCAAGAGATTCATTAAATCCAAAAAGATATATCGACCTGGCTACAGTTGAATTAAGATTGGGAGATACCACTAAAGCGATTCATATCCTCGAAGCAGGAAAAAAGAAATTAGGCAACAATAAAGATATCCTCTTCAATCTTGCTAATATTCTTGGACAAACGGGGAAAATTGATCAGATGGAAGATATTTTTAAAAAACTTATTCGTTCGGATACAACTGAAAAAGCTGTAATTTGTAATAACTGGGGATATTTTCTCGCAAAATATGGAGTAAAAATTGATTTTGCGGACAGTTTAATTAATATTGCACTTAAAAAGGAACCCAATAATCCTATTTTCCTTGACTCTAAAGGTTGGGTGGAATATCAACGTGGGAATTACAAAAAAGCTTTAAAATATATAAAAAAAGCCATTGAAAATGGGGCCAAAGATCCAGAAATATTTGAACACATGGGAAGAATTTATGAAAAACTTGGCGACTATAATAGAGCAGTTCAATGGTATGAGCGAGCATTGAAAACGGATCCAACTAAAAGTTATCTAAAGGAAAGAATAAAATGTCTAAAGAAAAAATCTTAGTTGGATTAACTGGTAATCTCGGCTCCGGTAAATCAACCGTTGGTAGCTTTTTTAAAGAGCTCGGAGCAGACGTAATTAATGCTGATGAAATAGGACATATCGTTCTGCAACAGGTAAAAGATGAAATAATACAAAAGTTCGGTAACGAGATAATAAACTCAGACGGGGAAATAGATAGAAGAGCTCTCGCCCACAGGGCTTTCATGAATAGGGAATCCGTTGAAATGCTTAACAACATTGTCAAGCCACACATTGTTCGATTAATAGATGAGCTTGTAAAAAAATCGAGAGCGAGGATAGTGGTTGTGGATGGCGCACTAATTTTTGAGTACAATATGGAGGATTATTTTGACTACATTGTTTATGTCTATACCCCTGAGACAATAAGTATTGAAAGATTTATGAAAAGGACAGGCTATTCAGAGGAGATGGCAAGGAGAATTTTGAGTTATCAAATTCCCGCTGATTTAAAGATAGAGAAAGCTGACTTTATAATAGAAAATACGGGTACAATAGAAGAATTGAAGAAAAAAGCACAAAAGGTATGGGACAAATTAGCAAAAGATCCGTGAAAAGGAGGATTTAAATGGGAGGTTTGATTCTTTCCCTTCTCATCTCACTTCAATTTCAAAGCATTCGTGTCTTCGACACACCTAATGATGCCGGAAAGTCTCTCACTGTGACATGGAGTGTTACGGGAAATACCAAAGATGTGACGTCTGTTGTTATCTACAGGGCTACAAGGAAAAGTGGTCCGTTTATTAAGGTGAAAGAGATCCCGGGGTATGCTTCAAAATTTCAGGATTCCGGATTGGAAAATCATACTCCGTATTACTACAAAATAGCTCTTGTAACCCAGGGAGGGGTCGTAGAATCAGGTGTTGTGGGACCTGGAATAGCAAAACCTCAATGGTTCCATAAAGGTAGACTAAATATTCTGATCGGAGTTTTACTCTATGCCTTGATCCTCCTGTATTTCATCAGAAGCGCCAGAAAAGGAAAAGAATTATATCTCAGGCCGATACCGGGGATAGAAGCCGTCGACGAGGCTATAGGGCGTGCAACAGAGATGGGACGTCCAATTCTCTTTGTGCCAGGCCTATCAACAATCAGTGATGTTGCAACGATTGCTGCACTTAACATACTTTCTCATGTTACAAAGAAAGCCGGAGAATATGAAACACGGATAATAGTACCAAACAGGAATCCGGTCGTATATACTGTGGCAAGAGAGATTGTCAAAGAGGCGTACACATCCATTGGCAGACCCGACCTTTTTGATCCAGACCAGGTTTTCTACGTAACGGACAGCCAATTCGGATACGCAGCAGCTGTCTCAGGAATTATGGTGAGAGAGAAACCTGCAGCAAATTTCTTTCAGGGGATGTTTTACGCCGAATCACTTATACTTGCAGAAACTGGCGCATCAACCGGTGCCGTTCAGATTGCGGGCACAGACGCTGTGACACAATTGCCGTTTTTCATAACTGCCTGTGACTATACCTTGATCGGAGAAGAACTCTATGCCGCCTCTGCCTACCTTTCCCGCGAACCGCTGCTCGTAGCGACATTGAAAGGTCAGGACTGGATGAAATTCGTCATCGGTCTTACTATAGTCGTCGGATCAGTCTTTGGACTATTCGGTTCAAAATTGATCCTCAGCATCTTCTAATGTGCATACGCTATCAGAAGTTTTAAAATACGAAAAAACTCGATATAAACATCCTGATCAACGTTTTGTTAACTTCCAGGAAATTAAGTTTATCCTTAAAACAATAAAAGATATACTGCCTGAAAATTCCTTGTTACTCGATGTACCCTGTGGATATGGTAGATTCACAGTTCCTCTCAATACACTTGGTTTTAAAGTCATAGCAGGAGATATTTCTTTTGCAATGGTAGAAAGAACCAGGCAAAAAACAGGAGTTACAGGGATCAGTCTCGATATTCTGAAACTCCCGTTCAGATCAAATATATTTGATGCGACCTTCTCAATGAGATTGTTTCA
>CAYNMM010000074.1:0-39113 GCA_964398355.1 uncultured bacterium | reverse complement strand
GTTATAACTTCACTTGTCGTGCACATGCCAGACAAGTTCCATTTTATGCCTTACAGGGCTGCGGTCAAGGCTCATACTGTTTTCGGGTTTATTGTTATTTTTGACTATATTTTCTGGCTGCTCCACATGTTCCTTTACGGTTACATAAAACACTATACGGTAAGTTCTGAAGATATTGATGGCATAAAGGCACAGATCCGGTATTACACTTATGGGATTTTCAAAGGAGAAAGAAATCCATTTACACCATCCGAGGAGAAGAGACTTAATCCACTACAGAGAGTTTCATATCTCGGACTGATGTTTGTACTGCTGCCAATACAGATAATCACAGGATTTCTTCTCTGGAGCCCAATTAAGAATTCGGGAATTATTGATTCTCTCGGGGGATTGAGAACTATAGCTGCTATACATTCATTTTTTGCGTACATTTTCATAGCGTTTCTTATCGGGCATTTGTATCTTGCTACGACAGGAGTGACAGTTTTTGCGGATTATAAAGCAATGATAACAGGTTGGGCGGAAGAAGAATAGACTATAAAGGGGGAGGGGCGCGCGAACGCGCGCCCCTCCCCCAATACCAAGTACCTCATACTTCCCACATCTCAAACTGTAATAATTAAAATTTCTTCCCGATACAGCTACACTTATCAGATACCGTTTTCATCATTGAAAAACCCTTTTAAAAAGAGTATATTAAAGGCTAAAAAACTCGGTTCTGTTTTCTTGACATAAAATTTTTTGATAGGTATAATTTCCAATGGAGGATTTAAGATATGGCTAAGAAAAGACTGACAAAACAGGAATTGAGACGAGATCCAGTTAGGGACTTCCTGCAAAAGACTTTTTTCTGGCTCGTAGAAAAAAAAGATCAGGTACTTCTTGTAAGTGCAATTGTCATCGTGGTTTTACTTGTAATTGGTTATTCCCACAGTTCGCATAATAGAAAGAACCCTGATGCTGAAATGAAGTATTTACGGGCTGTCACACTTTTTGCCAGCAAGGATACAACTAACTCATATCTGTCACAGTTTAAAGAGCTTGTAACAGATTACAGAAACACTGTTTATGGTAAAAAGGCCCTTTATTACCTTGGAGTTTATTATCTTGATCATTTCAACAGTGATTCTGCAAAGTATTATTTTGAGCAATTTCTTAAATCCAGGGTAAACGACAAATTTTTAGTTGCGGCTGCACATGCAGGACTTGCCGCGGTTTACGAGAACAAAGGATTGTTTGAGGACGCTTATAAAGAGTATATGGAAGCTTACAGGAACGCAATAACAGATACTTACAAAGGTTTATACTTTTTCAAGGCTGCAAAGTGTAAAGAACTCGAAGGCGACTATGATACGGCATTAAAAATGTTCAAAGAATTCAAGGATAAATTTAGCAATCATTCACTTTCATTTGATGCCTCACAGGAAATTGCATTTATAAAAGGTCTAAAGGAGGCTAAGAAAGGATGAGAACATCGGGGGTGATTAACTCGTGTTCATAAACGATAGATTCACAGAAAGGGCGAAAAGAGTACTCTATCTTGCAAGAGAAGAGGCAATAAGATTAATGCACAACTATATTGGAACTGAGCATATTTTGCTTGGTCTATCCCGCATTGGAGAGGGTGTGGCAGCAATGGTTCTTACTAACCTTGGGCTCGATCTGTCTGAGCTCAGAAAAGCTGTCGAAGATGCCGTTCCCCCTGGGAGGGGCGCCATTACAATGGGAGAAATCCCACTCAATGCAAGTGCAAGACGAGCTATGAACTTTGCCTTTGAAGAGGCTAAAAAATTAGGTCACAATTATATTGGAACAGAGCATATTCTACTTGGAATTTTAAGGGAAAGAAAGGGAATTGCAGCTCAATTACTGCTGAATCTTGGGGTAGATCTTGAACTTGTCAGAGAAGAAACCCTGAGACTGCTGGGTAAAGGAGAAAGTCCAGCTTCAAGCAGAAGGCACGGGAGATCTACGAGGACACTTGAGAATTTCTCTACTGATTTAACACAACTTGCGAGGGAAAAGAAGCTTGATCCTGTAATTGGACGTGAGAAGGAGATAGAGAGGGTCATTCAGATACTTTCCCGGAGGAAGAAAAACAACCCAGTTCTTATTGGTGAGCCAGGTGTCGGAAAAACAGCTATTGTCGAGGGACTCGCCCAGAGAATAGTTGAAGGTAAAGTCCCGGATGCACTTCTTGACAAGCGTATACTTGCTCTCGACCTTGCGGCTGTAGTTGCCGGGACGAAATATAGAGGACAATTTGAGGAGCGTCTAAAAGCCATCGTAAACGAGGCGGCAGAAGCCCCTGACGTGATCCTTTTCATTGACGAGCTCCATACTGTTATCGGCGCTGGTGCTGCTGAAGGAGCAATCGACGCCTCCAATATGCTGAAGCCTGCCCTTGCGAGGGGTCAGATCCAGGTTATCGGTGCGACAACACTGGAAGAATATAGAAAATATATTGAAAAAGATGGAGCTCTTGAGAGAAGATTCCAGCCCGTAATTGTTGAACCTCCAACGATTAACGAAACAATTGATATTCTCAAGGGGTTAAAAGAAAAGTACGAGTCTTTTCACGGTGTTAAATACACTGAAGAGGCTCTTGAAGCAGCGGCCAAACTCGCCGATAGGTACATAACAGATAGGTACTTACCTGATAAAGCTATAGACGTATTAGATGAGGCCGGCGCAAAGGTGAAGCTTTCCTCCAAGGCCTCGGACGAAATTCTTGACAGACTCAAAGATGAACTTGAGGAAACAAAAACGTTAAAAGAACGTGCGATTGACAATCAAGAGTTTGAAAAGGCTGCAAAGTTGAGAGATAGAGAGAAGGAACTCGAGAAAAAGATTGCGGAAAGGAAAAGAATGTTACAGAGCCTGGATGATTATCAGACAGTGACAGTAGAGCATGTAGCAGAAGTTGTTTCAAGATGGACCGGAATCCCTCTGTCCAGGCTCGCTCAGACTGAACAGCTTAGACTTCTTAATATGGAGAAGGAGTTGAAAAAGAAAATTATTGGGCAGGATGAGGCGATAGAGGCACTCGCCAAGGCTATCAGACGTTCAAGGGCAGGTATTAAAGATCCCCGGAGACCCATCGGTTCCTTCATCTTTCTTGGCCCTACGGGAGTGGGGAAAACAGAACTTGCAAAGGTATTAGCAGAATTTCTCTTTGGTTCCCAGGATGCTTTGATAGAGATCAATATGTCAGAGTACATGGAAAGGTTTAACGTCTCACGTTTAATAGGTGCCCCTCCTGGCTATGTTGGCTATGAACAGGGTGGTCAATTAACCGAAAAAGTTAGGAGGAAGCCATATTCAGTGGTGCTATTTGACGAATTTGAAAAGGCTCATCCAGATGTTTATCACATTCTGCTCCAGATACTTGAAGAAGGTATGCTTACTGACAGCTACGGGAGAAAGATTAATTTCCGCAATACAGTGATAATACTAACATCAAATATCGGGACAAAACACCTGAAAAAGGCACACGGACTTGGATTCAAACAGGAAGATAGGGAAATTGCTGATTACAGAGCAATGAAAGAATTTCTTGTCTCGGAATTAAAAAGGATTGTTCCACCTGAATTTTTAAACAGAATTGATGAGATCATTATTTTCAGAAGATTATCAAAAGAACATATCAAGCAAATAGTGGATATACTGATAGCCGAGTTGCAGGAGAGGTTAAAGGAGAAGAAGTTAACCATAGTACTTGAGCAGGAAGCGAAGGAGTTTCTTGCAGACAAAGGGTATGATGAGGAATTTGGAGCAAGGCCATTAAGGAGAGTGATCAGGAAATATGTCGAAGAGCCTCTTTCTGAGGTTTTACTTCAGGGAAAAATTAAGGAGGGAGATACGGTCATTGTATATTATGACCGTGAGAAGGGGGAGCTGGCCTTCAAATCAGGGACATCGAGCGTAGTGGGGGTGGCAGAGGGAGGTTAATCCGCATTGATAAAGCCAATTTTAGTACTTTTACTTGTTACACAGGCAAGGTATAAAGTTGAAAAGTTAGGATTTGAGGGCTTGCGGTGGACAACACCGCAAGCCCTCAAATCCTCAATTCCAGTAACACCCGGAGAAACTGTTAGTAAGGATCTTATATCGAACACCATCAGGAGGCTTATCGAGGGTGAATTCTTTGAATATGCAGCCGTATATGAAACTCCGTTGAGTGATGGTGGAGTTAAATTGATCTTCTACCTTCAGGAAAATCCTCTGCTGTGGTCATGGAAATTTGTTGGGAACAAAAAGATAAAATCTAAAGTCTTAAAAGATAGTTTGAGACTCAGAAAAGGTCTCCCGCTCTCAGGACTCAACAAATTTAACTGGAAAAAGCGCATTAAAGATCTCTATTTCAAGAAGGGTTTTATGAGGGCAGATGTAAAGATTAAAGTCATAAATATTGATTCACTTGGACATGCAAGAGTAAAATTTCTCATAAAAGAGGGTGAAAAGTACAGAATCAAAGAGATAAAATTTGTTGGTAATGAGCATTTGAGCTCAAAATTCCTTTTGAAAAAATTAAAGACGCATAAAAAATCACTCTTACATTCAGGAAAATTTGACGAGAAACACTGGGAAAAGGACCTTGTAAAAATTATCGAGAAATACAGAAATAATGGTTTTCCTGATGCGAAAATTGATTCAACCAAAATGGACTACGAGGGAAAGTGGCTTTATATCACAGTTTTTATTACAGAAGGGAAGAAATTTAGATTTGGAAATTACACACTGGAGGGAAACACCGTATTCCCAGACAGTGTTTTGCTGAGGGAGATAAAAGTTAAGCCTGGGAGACCATTTTCTCAAAAGCTCCTTGAGAAATCTATTCAGGGAATCACTGAACTTTATGGAGATTCTGGATTTCTTTATATCAATGTGGTACCGATTCAGCATATACGTCAGGATTCTATCATTGATCTTACATTTTCTATTCATGAGGGGCATCGTGTAAAGATAAGACTTGTCAATATTGAGGGCAATACGAAGACATACGATAGGGTCATAAGGAGAGAAATAGATCTCATCCCCGGTGACTATTTCTCAAGGGCCCTTGCGATAAAATCACAGAGAGACCTTTATTACCTGAATTACTTTGAGAATGTGTCTCTGGATTTCTCGCAGACTCCTGACTCAAACTATATTGATGTTAATTTTAAGGTGAAAGAGAAATCTACTGGTCAGATTGGAATGGGAGCGAACTATTCAAAGACTTCAGGATTGTTTCTCTCATTCAACCTGAAAGAGCCAAATTTTCTTGGAAAAGGCCAGAGTATTTCGACACTTGTAGAATATGGTGGTAATCGTCGGAATGTATCATTTTCCTTCACTGAGCCGTGGTACAAAGGAACTCCCAATCTCATTGGATTCAGTGTCTACAGTGTTTCAGACATTTACACGGATTACACCTATTCAAGATCTGGAGCAAGTGTAACTTACGGAAGGCCTTTGTGGAACGATTACTGGAGATTTTCCATTACATATAAGATGGAAAAGGCTTCGGTTTACAACATTTTGAGTTCTTTACTTGAGATCCCTATATACAAAACGTGGTATGAAAAGTCTCCACTATTCACATCAGAGTTAACTACTGTTTTGACGTGGGATACAAGAGACAGGGTGTACAACGCATTACACGGGCACAAGGTTCAGTACACATTTGACCTTGTAGGCGGTCCTATCAGGTACGAAAATCTTAGATATCTGCCCATCTTCAACCTTGGTATAGAAATGCTACGATTAATAAATGACTTCAAAGGCGAAGTTCATTACCATAAGCATCTTTTTGAGTATGTCCAGTACATTCCAAATCACAGTAAAAAATTTGTCTCTGTGTTTAGAATCTTCACCGGTTTTGTCAGTGGAATTTATAATCCCATGGACGTGCCGTTTTATGAGAGATTTTTCCTCGGTGATGTGGGCCCATTTGGTCTAAGGGGATATCCATCAAGGAGTGTTGGACCTGAAGAAAATGGTTATATTGTAGGTGGAAGAGAATTCTTTATAGGAACGTTTGAAGAGAGATATAGATTTAACGACAGAATTTATGCATTGATATTTGCGGAAGGTGGAGATGCCTGGCAAAAGATTAACGATGTTGATCCATTTAACCTTAAAACTTCAGTTGGATTTGGATTCAGAATGGAAGTTCCCATGATTGGAGTACTTGGAGTCGATCTTGGGTACGGCTTCCAGAATGATGGAGGTAAATGGGTAACCCATGTACAAATCGGAAATTATTATTAGGGAGGTGTAAGACATGAAAGCAAGAATAAAATTTCCAATCATACTGATGGTGGTATTTGCACTGGGGATCTTCTCCGGTGTAGTGCTAACAAGTAAGTTACACTTGTCTGAGGAAGCCAAGGCACAGCCAGGAATTGTGGATGAAAACGGTGAATCTCCTTTTGTAAAAGTTGCGAAGGAGATTATGCCGACTGTTGTCAACATTTCGACTGAAAGGATCATCAAGAATCCAACAGAAGGATTCCAGTTTGGGGAAGGGCCTTTTGATGAATTTTTTAAAAGATTCTTTGAGCAGTTTCATCCTCCGATTCCTGAAAAAGAGAGAAGTCTTGGATCGGGATTTATTTTCAAGCGCGACGGTGACTATTATTACATTATGACAAACAACCATGTTGTTAGAAACGCCGACAAGATCATAGTCAAACTTTCCGATAAAACCGTCATAACAGGTGACGATGTAAAGGTTGTAGGTAGAGACCCGTTAACAGATATTGCAGTTGTAAAGATTAAAGCTCCAGGTGAGGACCTACCTGTTGCGAAACTGGGAGATTCTGATAAAATCCAGGTTGGTGATTGGGCGATTGCCGTTGGCAATCCTTTTGGCTTTGATAGGACGGTAACTGTGGGGGTAATATCTGCTAAAGGTAGGAGTGGGTTAAATATTCCTCAAGGTCCAATTTATCAAAACTTTATACAGACTGATGCTGCAATAAACCCTGGAAATTCAGGAGGTCCACTTGTGAATATTAAAGGGGAGGTTATCGGAGTCAATTCAGCGATTACCTCTCCTTCAGGTGGTTTTGTTGGTATTGGATTTGCTATACCGATTAATCTTGCGAAACACATTGCTGAGCAGCTAATTGAAAAGGGAAAGATCGAAAGAGGGTATCTCGGAATATGGCCCCAGTCTTTGACACCTGAGCTTGCAAAAGCCTATGGGCTGAAAAAACCAGAAGGAGTACTTGTTGCCAAGGTCGAGAAAGATACACCGGCGGAGAAGGCCGGGTTAAAAGAAGGTGATGTTATTATCGAATTTAATGGGAAAAAGGTCACTGACGTTGAAAGCTTTAGGCTGATGGTTGCGGAGACACCACCAGGTACAAAAGTAGAAATAAAGGTTATAGGTGAAGATGGGAAAGAGAGAACGTTATACGCCAAACTTGCAAAATATCCGCAGGAAGTGCTTGCTCAGGCAGGTGGTGAAAACCAAGAAAGTGAAATTGTTCAGGGGAAAGCCTCCTGGCTTGGAATGACTGTTGTCGATGTAAAATCGGATGATGCTCAGAAACTTGGTATAAAAGCAGATAAGGGAGTAGTTGTAATCAAAGTCGATCCTGAAGGTAAAGCTTCAGATGCTGGCGTTCAGATTGGAGACATAATTCTAAAAATCGGAAAAATAGAAATAACGAATTTAGAAGATTTCGTGAAGGCGAAAAAAGTTTATAAGGATTCAGAGAAACCTGTGATCATAAAACTATCGAGAAGAGGCATTCCGAGATTCATCGCCATCACACCCAAGTGAGATGGAAACTCTTAAAACAATTGATATAAACGATTACTCAGTCAAAATCGAAAAAATAGGAGGGGGTGTTTATAAAGTCACACTTTCGAGAGGAAAAGATATAATCAGCTCTAAATACTTAATTTACGATTTTGAAGGATATGAATTTATTGCTTCCCCGTCATACCTTGATAAACCTGTCCTTGTAAAATTTGATATTCCTGTAATCGTGGGTCCCAGAAAGGAGAAAAAGATTTTCATTCTCTTACCCATAGAGGTTGATATTATCGCGAAAAGAGGAGCTGACGAGATTACGATTGAAAACATAAAACCAGACAATTTGAAGGATGCGTGGTTCGGTGAGCTTCATGAGGGCGACATTTATTACTATTATGAAAGTAGTGTTTATGGGGATCTGACATCAGCAGAGAGGAAAGAATCAGAAGTCTTCGTTCCAGTTATAATCAAAAATAAAGATCGGGAACAGAGAAAACTGGAAAAATTATTGATCGATTCGTACCAGTTGAGTATCTACGATGTGGACGGTAATTGGGTCTCTGAAAAAGTGGAAGTTGTAGTTGAGGATAACGAAATTATTGTGTACTACTCAGACGAACCACCTGTTAAAGGGGCAAAAGAAATAAAAAAGGGGGAAGTAAATATTGCAAGAAAAGGGCTTGAAAAACTATTAAAAAGAAATCTGGGCAAGTTGAAAACAAGGATTTTCAACTATGGATAAAATACCGAACATTTCTCGAATTATTGGAGACATCAAAATTCTAATCTACGTTGTTCTTATATGGTTTATCACAGTTATCATTATTAAGTATGTCAAAAATCGAGTAATCCGGGGTCTAAAAGAATCTCACGGAGAACATGTTTACCAATTGGTAGACAAGATTATCACCTACTCGGTTTATACCGTAGCGATAATACTCACATTAAACTCGCTTGGAGTGAATATCGCTTCATTGATAGCAGCACTTGGTCTGTTCTCAGTTGCTGTAGGTTTTGCCGCTCAAACATCGATTTCCAATCTGATTTCGGGTATATTTTTGTTGATTGATGCTCCTTTCCAGATTGGAGATGTCGTGGACATTGGAGGGACTACTGGTGTGGTTCTTTCTATTGATCTTTTGTCAACAAAGCTACGTACATTTGACAACATCTTTATCAGAATACCGAATGAAACTGTCCTAAAATCGAATATTAAAAATTATGCAAAATTTGAGATAAGGAGAATCGAAGCAGTCGTGGGGATTTCGTACGACGATGACATTACGAAGGCAAAAGAGGTTATAATGGAGTTCATAAAATCTTCAAGCATCTTTCTTGCAGAGCCTGAGCCCATAATCATGGTCCAGGAACTTGCGGATTCCTCGGTCAATCTATCCGTTAGAGTGTGGGTTAAACGAACCGATTATCTAAAAGCTAAAGATTATCTGGTTCAGGGAATCAAGGAAGAGCTTGATAAAAGCGGTATCACTATACCTTATCCGCAGATTGTTGTACATCAAAGCAAATGAAGCCAGGAATCGAAATTCAGGGTGGTGAGAGGAAAGGGACCAAAATCAGGGTTCCATCAGGAATACGACCCACACAATCACTCTTAAAACGTTCGCTTTTTGATCGGCTGGGGAACTGGATCATTGACAAAAATGTTCTCGAGCTCTTTGCTGGTAGTGGGGCAGTAGGATTTGAGGCGTTATCAAGGGGCGCCAGAAAAGTCACTTTTGTTGACAGAGCATGGAAATCTATCCAGACAATAAAAGCTAATGCCGAGAAGCTACATTACGCTGACAGAATTGTTATTATAAAAAAAAGTGTTTCGCGTGCAGTTAAAGATTTTTCATTTCAGGGGGCAAAGTTTGATTTTATCTTTGCCGACCCACCTTATGATTTAAAAAATATTAATAAGATACTTGAAGGTATTGCTCTAATCCTCGAAAATGAAGGTATATTTGTTCTGGAGGTAAGGAAAGCCACTGACGCACCGAATATAGAAGGTCTTAACATCGATAAGGAGGTGACTTTAAGTGACTCAAAGATCATCTTTTATAGCCATATTCCCGGGTAGTTTTGATCCTATCACAATGGGCCATCTCGATATTATACGAAGAGCATCCACCCTTTTCCCTAAAATCATAGTCGCGGTTGCAGATCCATTACACAAAAAAACCATGTTTACATTAGAAGAAAGGATCAAGCTTGTGAAAGAATCTGTACAGGGAATTCCAAACGTTGAGGTTCAGGGATTTACAGGACTTTTAGTTGATTTTGCCAGAAAAGTGGGGGCTCGAGCTATTATTAGGGGATTACGGGCAGTTTCAGATTTCGAATACGAATTTAAAATGGCCTGGATGAATCGACGTATGTACCCGGAAGTCGAAACAATTTTTTTGATACCGTCGGAAGAATATGCATATCTTGCTTCAAGTCTTGTAAAGGAAATTGCCTTGCTGGGGAAAGATGTTGATGGCCTTGTACCTCCACCTGTTGAAAAGAAGATTAGAGAAACAATTCTTGGTAAATACAAGGAGTCAAAGGGACCTTCCCTTGAATTTGATTGAATAATGCATGGTTTAATCTTACTTTTAATATTGCAGTTTGCCAGAATTGATCTACTTTTACCGATGAGTGGCCCTCTTGCACCCATTGGTAACGATTTCTTCGATGGATTGAAAATGGGATTGGGTCGTACAAAGGTTGAAATTCATTTATGGGATACAAAAAATAATCCTGGCAAGGTTTATGATGCAGCTGCCAGGATCGTTAATTCCCGGACATCGCTAATTATAGGTCCCCTTACATCACTTGGTATGCGCTCACTCCTGAGAAATGTTGAGGACTATAATCTACCAGTGATTTCACCTCTTGCAAAAGACATGACACTGATCGATGAGTATGACAATTATTTTCCTTACGTTCTGAAATACTACATGGAATTAAAAGAGCAAATGAAATTTGTCGTGAATATCCTTGGCTATTACAACTTTGCGTTTATTTTACCCAAGACGAGTTTCGGCTACTCATTGCTTGAGCAGGCGAAAAAGTTTTCCATTATGTACGGCTCTCAAATTCAAGTTGTAAGGCTTTATGATCCTGACAGCACAGACTTCAGTGATATAGTAGACTATCTCAATTCGGTCAATGTGGAGGCAATTTTTATTCCCGCATGCGATGAGGGATCTTATATCCTTGCCGGGCAGCTGAGGGCATCAGAGAATTTCACTCCTATATTTGGTCTTGACCAGTGGGCTAAAAGAGCTATCAAAAGGGGTCTTGGTACACTCGATAAACTTTTAATATCCACTTTACCAATTAATTACAAAGCTGAAATAGAAAGAGAATCCTCTTTGATGAGATTTGAAGAGGCATTTAACGAAATTTTTGGACACCCGCCATCACAATTTAACATAATTGGTTACGATACCGGGAAACTCATCAGAATGTTATATCGGAGAAACGCTCTTTCAAGTCCAGAAGATGTCTCAGCAGCACTAAATAAATTGGGTATCTATCACGGACTGGAGGGAGACATCTTGTTTGGTCGGGACGATGGGTTTATAACTTTTTACCTTGTTAAGTATGGAAAAATCCAGAAATTAAGGGAGGAAGATTATGGCTACCTCAAGATCACGGAGACGACACCGTAAAGAGAAAGCAAGGCCAGAATATGTTTTTAAAGGCTTGTATTACGGAAAAATTAACTATCTTTTGATGGCACTCGGGTTAATCCTCGTGTTAATTGGCTTCATTTTCCTTTACATTGGAGACACTGTGATCTCAGTTCTTAGTTTAACCATAGGTTATGTGATTCTTATCCCAATTGGTTTGTACTTAAAACCAAGGGAGGAAGCAAGTGGCTGAGTTTGAGAGGATTTTACTGAGAGATATTGGGAAACCTAACTCATGGTCAATAAAAACTTATGAGAAAGCTGGTGGATATAAAGCCTTAAAGAAGGCCCTCTCGACTTATTCTCCTGACGAAGTCATAGAACTCGTAAAATCCTCGGGTCTCAGAGGCAGAGGCGGAGCAGGGTTCCCCACTGGTGTAAAATGGAGTTTTGTACCCAAAGATACTAATAAACCAAAATACGTTGTTGCAAACGCAGATGAGGGCGAGCCTGGCACTTTTAAAGATAGAGTGATACTCGAGGAAGAGCCCCACATGTTGATAGAGGGAATCATACTTGCTGCCTACGCTATAGGAGCTCATGAGGGATATATCTATCTCAGAAAGGAATACCCACTTGCAAGGGAAAGATTACTTAATGCAATAGAAGAGGCCAGAAAGGCCGGTTATCTTGGTAAAAATATCCTTAATTCAGGTTTTGATATAGAAATTTACGTATACATTGGTGCAGGAGCGTATATCTGCGGGGAAGAAACCGCTCTGCTCGAATCTCTTGAAGGTCGAAGAGGTCATCCAAGGAAAAGGCCACCTTTCCCTGCAACCCATGGCCTCTATTCCTGCCCAACGGTTGTGAATAATGTCGAGACCCTTTCAAATGTGCCTTTTATCGTACTTCACGGTCCTACATGGTACCGTCAATTTGGAACAGAAAAAAGTCCCGGTACTAAACTCTTCTCATGTTCAGGTGCAATTAAAAGACCGGGTGTATACGAAATTCCTCTTGGTTCAATTACTCTGAAACAACTTGTCTTTGACATTTGCGGTGGTATGAAAGAGGGCCATGAACTCCTTGGAGTAATTCCTGGTGGAGTCTCAGCTCCTATACTTACCCCTGATGAAATTGATGTTCCCCTTGATTATGAATCCATTGCCGCAAAAGGCTCCATGCTCGGCTCTGGAGGAGTAATTGTTCTTGATAAATCTTTCAGTGCAGTAACTTATGCAAGAAGAGCCGCAGAATTTTATGCGGAGGAATCTTGCGGGAAATGTGTTCCATGCAGAGAGGGAACTCCGTGGCTCGTTAAAATTCTTAGAAAAATCGAAAATGGAGAAGGGACAGAAGAAGATTACAATCTTTTACTCGATGTTGTTAAAGCAATGAGAGGAAAAACTTTCTGCCCGCTTGGTGACTCTGCTGCCTGTGTTGTAGAAAACTTCGCAACAAAATACAGAGAAGATTTTGAGATACTGTTGAAAAAACCTGCCACAGTTTGAAAAACTTTTAATGCCTGATAATGTATACCTTTCCTTTGGTAGTAATGTTGGAAATAAAAGGCAAAACATTGAAAGAGCTTACATTGAATTAGAAAGTGCTGGAGTTAAACTTTTAAAAATTTCAAGTTTTTATCAAACAAAACCTTATGGCGTTGTAGATCAGCCAGATTTTTTAAACTCTGTAGCCAGGGTTTCAACGTGCTTAGGTCCTTTCAAACTCCTCGAAACATTGAAAAATATTGAAAAGAAAATTGGAAGAGTAAAGACTTTCAGATGGGGACCAAGAACTATTGATATTGACATCCTCTTTTACGGGGATCTCATTTTAAGATCAAAAAATCTGAACATACCGCACATCGATCTTTGCAATAGATGTTTCGTACTAATTCCACTTTGTGAAGTCGACTGTGATTTTATTCATCCCGAAAAAAAATTAAGTGTGAGGCGGCTCCTTAATAATCTACGCTGTAACACCCAATCGGTAAAAAAAATCTAAGTGCCATTGCCTTTTCTATCATTCTTAACCGCCAAATTGATTCCAAAGTGACAGAATACCGGGAAGAAAAATTTACCTTTTTAAATTGGAAGAGAGCTGATTCAAATTTATGAGTAAAGGATTCTGCCTGCAGTGAAGCACTCTGGAGCTTTTGACCGAAGGGGGTATTTTTTATTCAACACTATTGATTTATAATTGGTCAATGCCAAAGTTCATTTTTGTGACAGGTGGAGTAGTTTCTTCACTCGGAAAGGGTATAGCCACGTCTTCCATAGGACTTCTCATCAAGAGACATGGTTATTCGGTAAGGCCATTAAAACTTGATCCATATTTGAATGTCGATCCTGGAACCATGAATCCATTTCAACATGGTGAGGTCTTTGTGACAGACGATGGAGCTGAAACTGATCTTGACTTGGGGCATTATGAACGTTTTCTCAATCAGGATCTATCACGGAAAAACAACGCAACAGCAGGGCAAATTTATGAATCGCTTATTCAGAAGGAGAGAGAAGGAGTTTTCCTCGGTAAAACCGTTCAGGTGGTCCCTCATTTAACCGACGAGATAAAGCTACGTATAAAGGAACTTGTAGCCGACGAAAATGACATCATCATTGTTGAGATTGGTGGTACTGTCGGGGATATTGAAAGTCTGCCGTTTCTCGAGGCTATCAGACAAATGCGGCTCGAATACGGGGAAGGGAATACCTTCTTTATCCACGTTACACTTGTACCATACATACGCTCTATCGGTGAATTAAAGACCAAACCCACGCAACATTCAGTTATGAAACTCCGTGAGATAGGAATTCAGCCTGATTTAATAATCTGCAGGTCAGAGATGCCAATTGGCAATGAAATTCGTGACAAGATTTCCCTTTTCACAAACGTACCACGTGAAAGGGTTGTCGAAATGCCTGACCTTCCAACAATTTATCAGGCACCTTTAATCCTGCACAGAGAGAAAGTTGATGAAAATATTCTTCTCGGATTAAATTTAAAACCATCCAACAGAATCGATCTGTCTGATTGGGAAAGCTTCACTGATACGCTTTTAAATTTGAAACAGAAAGTTAAAATAGGCATTGTAGGTAAATATGTTGATGTAAAGGACTCGTACAAAAGTATATCAGAATCATTTGTACATGCATCTGTATCAAACAATGTGAAGGTTATCTTGAAATATATCGATTCAGAAAGGCTCGAAAAGATAGCGGACATCTCTAATGAATTCGAAGACGTAGATGCTATTCTTGTTCCAGGCGGATTTGGGCAGAGAGGGATAGAGGGAAAAATCAAGGCAATCAAGTTTGCAAGGGAGAAAAAAATTCCGTACTTTGGAATCTGTCTCGGCATGCAATTGGCTTCAATTGAGTTTGCACGTAATGTACTCGGATTAAAAAAGGCAAATTCTACAGAATTTGATCCAAAAACTCCTTACCCAATAATTACCATTCTCCCAGAGAAAGAAGGAATTAAAAGGTATGGAGGAACCTTGAGAAAGGGAGCTTACCCGGCTGTACTAAAGCCTGGAACAAAAACATACGAAATATATGGCAAGACTGATATTATCTACGAAAGGCATCGACATAGATATGAATTTAACCCGGATTACAGATCCATTTTTGAAGAAAACGGGATGATTGTATCTGGAGAATCACCTGACGGCTATCTTGTGGAAATTATAGAACTTAAGGGTCACCCATTCTTTATAGGTGTTCAATTTCATCCAGAGTTTAAATCTCGGCCAATGAGGCCACACCCGGTATTTCACCATTTTGTAAAAGCTGCAAAAAACAGGAGGTATGGAGATGAAATTTAAAATAGGTGATTTTGAGGTTTATCATCTGTCGGCTGGAACATTTGCACTTGATGGTGGAGCAATGTTTGGTGTTGTTCCAAAGGTTTTATGGAATAAATTAATCGAATGTGATGAAAATAACCGCATTCCAATGGGGACAAATGTCCTTGTCATTAAAGCGGGAAAGGAACTTATTCTAATTGACACAGGTATAGGGAATAAGTGGAGCGATAAATTGAGGAAAATATACGACATTAAGCCAGCGAATGCTTTTGATGGACTGGACTTTGGTCCCGAAGATATAACGAAAGTTATTTTGACCCATCTCCATTTTGATCACGCTGGGGGTACCACGGTTTATAATCAATACATGGAGCTTGTTCCAGCCTTTCCGAATGCTACATATTACGTCCAAGAAGAGGAATGGGTATGGGCAACTCATCCAAATGAAAGGACAAAAGCGAGTTACTTACAGGAAAATATTGTACCAATTAAAGAAAAGGTTCATTTTGTTTCCGGAGACTCTGAGATTGTAAAGGGGATCAGGGTTGTAAAAACGGGGGGACACACAGCAGGCCATGAGATTGTGGTCATCGAGAACAATGGAGAATTTGCAGCATTTCTGGGGGATCTCGTCCCCATGAGCCTTCATGTTCCACTCCCCTACATCATGGCTTATGACAATTTCCCGATTGATACACTGGAAAAGAAAAAGGAGTTGTACACGGAGTTTCTAAAGAATGATTATACACTGTTTTTTGAACACGATAGAGTCCCTGTTGCAGGCAAACTCCAGTTTAAAGATGGAAAATACAGTCTCGAGAAAATTTCGCCATAATCAGTTTTTGAAAAGTTACGTCTTTGGCCTCGCTTTTAAAATCAGCTCGTCGTCAGAAAGTAACTTGGAAGCTTTTAACATACGGATTTATTTCAGGACCATTCTAAGAGATGATGAGGTTCTATACAGAAGGGGATGATACACTTTCAAGAACTTTTTCCCTTTTATAATCGAGATAATTAAAGAAATTCTGAAGATTTTCGACGACATCTGGATCCGGCAATTTCTCAACTAACTTTTTACCAGTTTCGATAAAGAATCTGGATTTTTTCAGGGCATAATCATAACCTTTATTATCAAAGACAAATTTCCTTAATTCATCGAGCCCCATATCGAGGGATATTTTAACGTGATCATCCGAATTTATGAGGGCTCCAATAACAGGTAGTGTGATCTTTTCAAGATCAATGTCACTATCTGTATCAGAGAATAGATCTTCGCAATCGTCAATAATTTGATATGCCATACCGAAGTTATAGCCTATCTTTTTTGCTGTATCAAGCATATCGCTACCGAGGCCACGCCATAGTGCACCGAGTGTAAAACTTGCCTCAAAGAGGGACGCAGTTTTCTTATAAATAACCTTGTAGTAAAAATCTTCTTTCAGTCTATCCTCAAACTTCAAAATCTCCTCAAGGAATTCTCCTTCAACCATAATGAGCACAGAGGAGAGAAAGACATCCATTATATCCGGGTTCCTTAGCTCATTGGTAGCCATAATGGCTCTGGAAAACACGAAATCTCCCGCAAGTACAGCGACTGAATTTCCAAATCTGTAATTTAATGCAAGGTTATCACGTCTGAATTGGGCCTCATCTACGATATCATCATGTATCAGAGAAGATGCATGAACGAGCTCAACTGCCGTGGCAAGTACTATCGCATCTCGTTCAAGGCCTGAATATGCACGAGCCATGAATAAAAGAGATGCTGGTCTTAATCTTTTTCCCATCGCAATATACTTTTTCAGAGGAAAATCATAATCTATCGTTAATCTCTTTAGGATTTCCTCCTCAACCTTTTCAAGCGAGGGAAGAATGGGCTCATATACTTGTGCCAATTTTTTATCAACCTTCATAAGCCGATGTAATTATAATTGGGACATTTGTTCGATGTCAAATGTATCATCCCCGTGCTATCTTATCCCTCATTTCAACCATCCTTTTGAGCAATGGAGCTTTCTCATAAATTTCCTTTATATCTCCATATTTCTCGCTCTTTTCTTCAAGTATTTTCACAAGCCCATTGAACTTATCAAAAATTGAATACACTCTCTCGTTTTCACCTTTTGAAAAATAAATCTCAATCATATAATAGTATGAAACAGCCTCAAAAAACAAAGAATTCGAGACTTTGAGTAAAGAAATGACTTCCTCGAATGCAGAGAGGGCAACATCATACTTTTTCCTCTTCATCATGCATTTACCAAGTGAAATCAAAGCTCTTTCAGCATAGAAAAAGTACCCATTTGACTTACAGAATTTAATTAGATTTCTGAAATTTTTCTCGCACTTCTCAGAGTCACCATGCTGGTCACTCAGGAAAGCCTGATATTCAAGGTAAAAGATCCTTGGAAAAGAAAGTCCCTGGATAAAGGATTTAAACGAAAGGTAGATCTCCTTATCATCCACTTTCTCAGTTTCCCTGAGAAGTAATTTGACCGTTCCCTCGCTTAAATTCCTTATGCAGTTGCAAATCGGGAAGGACTTTGTATATTCTGAAGCCATTCCAAGTACTTCTTTTGAAAATGAATAATTTTCCAGTTCATATAACACTGTTGATGAAATTTGAAATACAAACGGGGCAGGTTCACGGGCAACATAAGGTTTTTGATATGCCCTTAGGAGGAATTTTTCAATTATTGAAACTGATTCGAATGGATTCAGGAATATAAGATCGAGTAATGCTTTTATTGAATACGCTTTCAACTTTACAGGCAAGCTTTCACATCTGGATAAATATGGTTGTATGCGGCTAACAGTCCTGAAAGCTTTTGAGTAGGAACCACTAAGGATATATATAAGTGCCATATAGAGATTAACATCAATGAAATGTAATGAATAAGGAGCACTCGAGAGATGAGACTGTGCACTTTCAAGTTTTACTATAGAATTTTTCATATCTCCTTTAAAAAGGAAGTAAAGTGCATACTCCTTCAGAACTTGTCCTAACAGAGTTGGGTCAAACAACTTTTTTGCCTCTTGAAGAATCTGGGAAAGCATAACAGCAGATAGATCGAGCTCCCCCTTGTATCGTTTAATCCTTGCTCCGTACATCATAGAAAGTATTTTCTGCCTGACTTTTCCCCTTGATTTTGCGACCCTATAACTATTTGAAAAGAACTTTTCAGCTTTATCAAGATTAGCGAGTTGAAGATAAAAAATTCCCGTTATCAAATAAACCTCAATTAATTCATCGTACGCATGTGCATTTTTAAGCAAACTTGTTGCTTCCTTTATCTCTTTTGCAGCTGTTGGCAAAATTCCTTTATCAATATTAATTTTTGCTTTAAAAAGATGGGCTTTACCTTCCTCAAGTTTGTTCCCCGTTCTTTTTGATTCAGAAATGGCGTGGTCAAATATTTTTTCAGCCTCCTTTAACTTTCCCGACCTGTATTTAATTTCACCAAGCAAATTTATATATCTGGGACGATAAAAATTCTTGATTTCCGCTGACAGAATTTCGTTAACATTTTTAATTGCCTCATCAAATCTCGATAGTACCATCAGTAGTCTTGCCCTATTCTCAAGGATCCTGATATAAATCGACTTGTGTAAAGAGTGAGGCTGATCGCCCTTTTCTTTCAGCCTGTTATAAGCTTTTAGTGCAAGATTGTAAAAGTTTAGGGCATTCTTGATCGATCCATTGACTTCTGCCCATTGACCAGACGAAATCAAGTAATACAAAGCCTTATCGTAAATTCCTGCATATAAAAAGTTAATTGCTACATCCGGGAGAAGGTCCTTCTCACCATAGAGCATCTTTTCTTCAAGTACAGATGCAGAAGCCTCATAAATGCGCTTCAGAGCTTCTTCCGTCTGCCTCTCATTAAGTTTTTTCTGTACAAATGATTTAACACTTTCGTTTAGAAACTGGTAAAGGATATCGTTCCCATCGTAAACTCGGTAAAGTCTTATAAATCCATTCTGGGCAGCAAGTTCAAGATTCTTCCTGACAAATACCTCGAGTTCTCCAGCCTCTATGTTCATAGTATTGTTACGGGATAGAACTTTAACAACATCTTTAACAGAAAAAATTGCACCAAGGGTGGAGGCAACACCAAGAATATAAAGGATGTCGTCACTGATTTTTCTTAATTTCCTTTCAAATACCTGTTCGAGTTCTGGAGTAAATTTGACCTCTCCCCTACCCTCCCATCTTAAAATGCCATTCTCCTTGACAAGCTCTCCATTTTCAATCAAAGATTTAACAAGTTCTTTCATAAATAAAGGAATTCCTGACGTCTCTTTAACAACAAAATCTATTAACTCCTCAGGAACTTTTGCGGATAGCGTAAATTCTTCAATATATTCTCGTACCTTTTCTTGTGAAAACGGTTGAAGATCAATAATTTCGAGCAAATTCGATTTTTCAAAATAGGAAAAAGCACTCTCAACCTTTTCTTTTTCTGCAAGAGATTCGTTGGAATATGTCCCGACAAATAGTATTCTTGCCCATTTGTAATTGGCAAAAATATGTAACAGTACAGAATAGGAGAGATCGTCAATGTATTCCAGGTCATCTATGGCAATCACCATAGTGCCAGTTTCAACAAACATTTCTACAAGTTTTTCAAACCAGTTTATTAATCTAAGCTTCCTTTCCTCTTCACTAAGCTTTTCTTTGACTCTCGTCCCTTTAGCAAGTTTAGGAATGGTTTCTGCAATTACTGGAGGTACCTCATTTAGACTACTGACAAGTTCATAATTTGTTGGATTTTCTATAAACTCACGAATCAGACCAGCAAGTGCACTACCGGAGGACCTGCTAAAGTTTGATGAGAGACTCGTTTTAAAAATCCATGTGTTTCTATCCTCTTTGAGGCGTTTAACAAACTCCTCAAGGAGTGTAGTTTTACCTATTCCGACCGGCCCACGTAAAAACACGAGTTTTTCAATTCCCTTCCCAGAAACAGTTTCATAAAGATCAAGGAGTTTATTCATTTCACTTTCTCTATCAACAAATCCAGGAACTCTATATTCAGCTTCTTCGGTAGAGAGACTTGAAAGACACACAACTCGCGAGAAGACATCTTTCCCGGTAGATTTCAAATTTATTTCAGTTAGAATAAATTCCAATTTTTTAATTACATCCTGCAAATCGCTTGCCTCCTTTGGAAATTCTACGAGACCTGAATTAAATCGTAGCTCATAGTAATCACCAAGAAGACTCTCCTTCTTTTCAACCATTTCTATAAGTTCCTCAAGGGATTTTTTTAGTTTAAAACATGGTCCCTTGAACATTATGAGAAATATATCATCATACAGTCTGGTTACCAGAAGGTTCCCTCTCTCGAGGTCTTCGGAAAATTTATTTTTTATCTCATTGGCAACTGTGACCAGGACATTTTTGGCCATCTCGTCGCCATAAGATTCCGAAAAAGTTTTAAAATCAGCGATATCGAGGATGGCAAAAGTTATTATTTCATTTGTTCTCAGGGCTTTTACCATTTCTTCATTTGCATTAGAAAAAAACTTGCAGGGACTTGTAAATCCAGTAATTTCATCCTCTTTGTGGAAGTGTTGCATTCTTTTAACGAGCGGGAGACCCTTGAATTTTATATTGAGAAAACTTCTGCACTCTTCAAGTTGCTTTATGAACTCAGCAATGGATTCCCTTTCAAAACCTGTGTCTGCTGCCATCTTCAAATATTTAATAGCTTCATCAAGTCTTCCAAGTTCGAGGTATCTCTTTCCAAGATCAACTAAATAGCCAGCGTATTTTTCTGTCTGGAATTCAGGATGTTCACGAATAATTTGTGCCATTAATTCGAGGGCATGACCGTTACGCGGATCACGCTCAAGTGCAAGAGTCAGATTCTTCCAGGCAAGGTCATAGTCGCCAGACTTCAAGTATTTCTCTGCAAGGTCCGTGTAATACTTGGAGGCTTCCTCATAATCCCCCTTTTTCTCCAGAAGAGTGATGAGCTCCTTGTAATCTGTAATTGTTGCTCCAGACTCAACTATTTTCTGCTTAAGCTCTTTTATCGCATCATTCAGTGTTTCCTTATCTACAATTGAACTTATCGCAAGTTTCACTTTTATCTTACTGTAAAATGGACTATCTTTTGGTATTTTCGAGTAATACTTGTAGGCCTCCTCCTTTTTGCCAAGCTGTTCAAATTTTTCTGCAATACTAATTAATATCTTTTCATAGTAATCCTTTTCATCTTTCAGTCTATTTTCAGCAATTTTTGCCATTTGTACGAGCATCTGCTCATCCTTGGCAAAATTTCTCAAAATATATTCGATGTCGTGATAAAGTTGTTCCGTCCCAACCGAGATCTCTCCTGTGCTTAATTTTTCGATATACTCTTTTATAACTTCCTGAGATTCACGAACCATATCGAGCTTCAGATATAGATCGGCGAGCTTGAAATAAATATATCTATCATTTGGAACTATTCTTCTGGCTTTTTTCAGGATAGCAATTGCATATTCATACAATTCCTGACTCTCATAAATCCTGGCGGCTTCTGCATAATTTTTTAATGCTTCCTCATTCGCCCCCAGTTTCGCGTATAAGTCCCCAATCATGTTGTATATACTTGCATCGTTGGGATTTTCTTTTATGACTTTTTTATACTCTTCTATGGCAGCAGTGTAATTCCCCTTTACCTCATATTGTCTTGCTTTTTTTAATATATCGGCCTTTACCATTGATTGAATTATAAATGGATTATTACTTTTGCGTCAATGAAAGTTTATAAACTTTTCACATATAGTCGATAAGTCTTATATTTTTTCCCTCCCATAAATTCAGTTGCTCGAATTATGAGATAATTGTCTTCAAGTAGCCATGAGACCTCGCAGTACTTCCACTGTCTAACTTTCAAGCCATCCTCCAGGAATCTGTAGTACATCAATGAATCGGCACCTCTCTTTCTGTACCCTTTCTTTATCCCAAGTGCTATTAATCTCAATCCATCGATCTTCTTAAATTCAAAGAAAAGCCTGAAAATACCAAACGGAAAGAGTTTCCCTCTTATCTTTCTCAAAATCTGGTTAACATCCGGAATTAGAAGACCAAATGCGGCAGGATCACCTTTATATTCAACGATCTTCGTTAATTCTGGAATGGCTATCTGTTTTAAATCAAGTGCAAGATGTTCAAACTCTTTATCAGTCATAGGGACAAATCCCCAGTTCTTTTCCCACGCATTGTTATAAATGTCGCGTAATTTGGGTATCTCCTCCTCAACCTTTTTGAAGTTTACATTTCTTATGGTGAAGCCCTCTCTCAAGGCTCTTTCAGCGAGTGGTTTGAGCCTCCTTTTAAGGCGATCTGTGAAAGAGAGGAATTTCTCATCAACTGTAATCACGTATGCGAGCAAGTCTTTGGCCTTTTTGAAACCATATTTTTCTATATGTTCAGCATAAAATGGCGGATTATAAGGCATCATGACAACCGGGGGAGAGTCAAAACCTTCAATCAGTAGTCCAGCCACACTATTCGTTGAAAACGAAAGTGGACCAAGAATCTGTTCCATACCTCTCTCTTTCAACCATCGGGATGCAGTGTCGAAAAGTGCCCTGGACACAGCATAGTCGTTTATTGTCTCAAAAAATCCGAATTGCCCCGTCTTCTCGTCGTGAAATTCATTGTAATTATGGTCTATATGCGCAGTGATTCTGCCAACAGGTTTTCCATCCTTGTACGCAACAAAAAGCTGAACTTCTGAGTGGTCATAGAATGGATTTTTCTCAGGATTGAAGGTCTTCTTCTCCTCCATTACAAGTGGAGCCACCCAATTGGGGTCATTCTTGTAAAGTTTGAATGGCAGTTTTATGAAAGTCATCAACTCTTTTTTTGTTGTTACAGGTCTTACTTCTATAGACATATCAAAGCCTCCCATCAAAAATTATTGGTAAAACATCCTTTAAATTTTGAATTTTAAAGTCTGCAAGCTCGCTATTCGCCTTCCCTACAAGAATCGATTTCATCCCCACCCTTTTGGCGCCATAGACATCATGACGAGGTGAATTTCCTATATAAATGCAAGATTCTGGATTTGCTCCGGCCTTTTTTAAAGCCACTTTGAAAATCATTGGATTGGGCTTTCCCACACCCACCTCTTCGGATGTTGTCACAGAATCAAAATACTTTTGAAGGCTAAATTTCCTTATCACTCCATAAATTAAATCATCTACTATGTCAGAGATTATACCTATGTGCCCAACGAAATTCTCCCTCAAAAGATCAAGTGTTTCAATTGCATCCGGGAAAAGTTCCATATATTGCACATGTAACTCGATATAGGTTCTCGAAAAATCCTCCTTTTCCTCGTTGGACACTTTTAATCCATATTTTTTCAGTAGTTTCTCGAAGGAGTTCTCAATAAGTCCATATATATCAGGCCACCTATTTTCGGCTGTTTTTACAGCCTCCATCAGGTCATGAGTAATAATTCTGTCAATTTCATCATGTGAGAGGGGAATAGTATATTTCTGTTTAATATAGTCAGCAATATGGTAATGTGCTATTTTATCGGACTCTTCCGTAACAATTGTTCCACCAAAATCAAAGAATATAGCTTTAATCATTTCGAAATTGAGAACAGGGTTTTAGCTGTAGAAAAACCTGTCTTTAGCATCAAAAGATAAGTTCCAGCCGGGACATCTGGTAACTGAACTTTAAAATAATTTAAGCCAATTCCGGATGTGCCAAGTGGGTCTTTTACCACCAGTCTGCCATCTATAGTATAAATCCTGAGGACTACAAGGCTTCTATGAAAAGTTAAGAATTCAATGTTTAGTATATTTCCCTTTTTTACAGGATCAGGATAAACTTTCACTATTCTATCCTCATCGCCAGGAGGTTGCTTCTCAAGTTGTTCACTGAGCAAAAGCTTGTAGGCGTTAAACAGACCGTATCCACTAAGATTATTCGAATCTGGTAAACTTGCAATTTTCGTTGCAGTTTGTTTCACAAGAGATATCACTCTTGATGCATTCCAGGATGGATGAGCTTCAAGAACTGCTCCTAGTCCCCCGGCTACTATTGCCGTGGCAATTGAGGTTCCTCCAATAATATAAATGCTCCCATCCGTATCTGGCCAGGAAATCCTGTATGGAGCCACAATCTCTGGCTTTATTCTTCCATCTGCTGTGGGTCCAAAACCACAGTTTGGCTCTACACTATCAGGAGAAACTACTCCGCCAACGGAAATTATATCTTTAGCATCAGCTGGCGCATCAAGGCTTGTATCTCCAATAACTGGATCAGGTAATGAACCATGAACTATGTTTCCCATGGCAGTTACAACGACCAGATTGTATTTACTGGCTTCTCCTGCTGCACGAGAGCTGTGGGCAAATTCACCATTCATCCTGCTATCTCCGTACCAATCTCTTCCTTGTGTGTATCTGTATCCAAGAGAGCTTGAAAGGATTCTGGCACCATGCCTTATGGACCACTCCATCGCTTCCACCCAGAAATCCTCTTCAATTACACTCTCAAATGCCCCACCCGTTGGACTTGTCATCACCTTCTCCGTTTTGGCTATTAGATAGTCGGCACCTGGAGCCCCGCCTACGATACTTCCTTCAAGAAAACCTCCAATGATACTGAGCATTTTCGTGCCGTGCCTTGTCGGATCATACGGGTCCGGTGAAATATCAGAATCACCCCTTTTTCTATAAACAACAAAACCATTATCTCCATCCACAAAATCAACAAATTCAGAGTCAATCTCTACAGTATCCCCACCTGCCATTCTATAAGACCGGAATTGTCCATTAGCAACGTACAGATTCGTGCTATCAATGTATATTTTATAAACAAAAGGAATTTCATCATAACTATTTTCACCAATTACTGACAAAGTCCTTGTAAGGTGAATTAAATTCACACGGTTACCCTCATGTAAAGCTAAAACCAAATATTCACCAGAAATCGATACTGCGGGCATTGTCCCCTTTAAAACCTTCAAAGCAAGGATCTGCCCACCGGAGATAGTAGTCAGATATGTTGAATCATTATTTGAATACGCTATAAAAAGCGTATCATCAAATATAATTTCACTGTATCCTGTCACCCAATTTCCAATATTGAACACTGTATCGAGGACATTAAAAGAATTTCCACCATCAGTTGAAACATCTACAATAACAAATCCAGAATGGCTATCATAGAAAGTTACGTAAATCTCCGAATTATTAATTGCAACTTGAGGACACATTGCACCATTTGTCGAAATCGTAACAGGATTTGATAGTCCATTTAAAGAGTCGTAGACAGCTAATCTTGTTTGGAAATCTCCATCGTACTCCTGCCAGACTATGAATAGAGAATCATTTCTAACAGCAATATCTGGCAAATTTTTCAGGGCACCGAAGCCACCAAGTGTCACGGTATCCCAGGAGACAACCCTTCCTCCATTCAAAATCCCCCTCGTCAATCCGAGTGTCCACTTACCATAAAGATATGACAAAGCAAGACTATCAGTTGGTGAGACACTATAAACCAGATATAGGTGGTTTAAATCTGAAGTAACAGAAAAACTGTTAACGTACTGGGTCAATCCCCGTCTGATCAGTGGAATTTCCGAATTTAAACCATTCAAATAAAGGTGATCACCGGAATTAAAGTCGTGCTTTGCGACAATACCATTTCTAAGCCATATATGCTGAACTGCTGGATGGGTGGAATCAACTCCGACATCAAGTAATGCAATTTTAACACCTGTTCCAATAAACCCCTTTTTGTGGACCTCTGGTATCTTGACCATTTCAAGAGACGTGCCGGCATCTCCGTAGTTGAACTGTTCCACCTTGTACATTTTATTCCCATCTATCTGAGCTCTCATTACAGGAACTTCCTGAATTTCCACCGCTTTTCGGGTCAACTTCAAAAGTTTCGAGATCGCAATCGGTGGTGCAAAGTAAGAAGTTGCATTTATCAGGTCCGAATGAGTTCTCAATCTCGCCCCATAAATCAGCAAAAGAGAATTTAACTCTGGGAATCTGGCGTTTTTTCCCCAGTCAATCCAGACCTTTCTATACTCGATGGGACTGTTGGATTTTAACCATGCATTGATCGGCTGAGAAAAACCAAGAAAAATGAGAAAAAGTAACATTCGATGAAACCTCCTTCAATACTCGGAGAGCTTATTCAAATGGTCCTCAGCATCTTTATTCGAGGGTTGTTTATCAACAACTTTCTTAAAAAACTCCCGGGCTTTATCCCTATCATTAATGATTTCGTATAAAATTCCCAGATTATAAAGAGCCTCTATATTCTCAGGCTCCTTTTCAAGAATTTGTTTCAATATTTTCTCTGCCTCTTCATATTTCTGTGACACTATATAAAATTTCGCTTCCTCAAGTAGTTCTCTAACTTCAAAATCGTTATTCTCCATGTTCTTTAAACCTCTCTATATTTTCTGTGGAGCCAAGAACAACCAGAACATCTCCCTTGAGAATTTCCTCATCAGGGTCAGGTGCAACCATAATCTTCTCTTCATAATCGATCTTACCATCTGGAGACATCTTTGGTATTTTTCTTTTTATTGCTATGATGTAAATTCCGTATTTTGAGCGAACTCCAGACTCTCGAATAGTCTTTCCTTCAAGAAATGCAGGAGCGACTATCTCAACTATTGCATAATCTTTTGAAAGCTCAATAATATCAAATATCCGTGGAGAGACAAGACTTTCAGCTATTTTTTGTCCCATTTCACGCTCAGGGAATACAACTCTATCTGCCCCTATTTTTTTCAGAATCCTTGCATGGACATCAGAACCTGCTTTTGAGAGGACCTTTTTAGCTCCAAGTTCTTTCACCAGCAGTGTTGTCAAAATAGAAGATTCAATATCACTACTGATGGCGACAATTACCCAATCAAAATCCTGAACGCCGATGGTTTTCAGTGCTTTATCATTGGTTGAGTCCATGATTAGAGCTTGAGAAACCTGCTCCTCAATTTCTGAGACCCGGGACTCGTTCCTATCAATAGCAAGCACTTCATGTCCGGATTCTGCAAGAGCTATTGCAACTGATCGTCCAAATCTGCCAAGTCCTATTACACAAAACTGTTTTGCTTCCATATCTAACCTACTATGTATTTCCCTTCTACATGTCTCACTGGCTCTGGCTTTATCTCAGAAATTAACGCCACTATTGAAAGCACCCCCACTTTTCCTATTAACATGAGACTAATAATAATCCATTTGCCAAAAATTGAAAAGTCGGCAGCCAATGAAACATTGTGATACATTTTGGAACCAAGGGAGAGTCCAACAGTACCAAATGCCGACGCTATCTCAAAAATATATGGTAATATGCCGTTTTTCTGAATCCCTGCAACCTCAGAAATTGAAAGCAACAATATTGCAAGAAGAATCACAATAGTTGTAATTATCAGAATTGTAACAGATCTTTTCAAAGACTCCTCAGGTATCCTGTAACCGTGGAAAACTGGCTCTTTCCTCTGAAAATACGCTCTGATCCAGGCAAGATAGGCATAAAATGTTGTAGTCTTTATCCCTCCCGCCGTACCACCTGGAGAACCTCCAATTATCATCAAAACTATTAGAAAAAGAAGGGATGCAGGATGATAAAAGTTCAAATCTATCGTGTTAAATCCAGCTGTTCTCGGTGTTACGGCCTGAAATAGTGATGCAAAAATTCTCTCAATCAAATTGTAATTTCCATATCCGTAAATAGATTCATAAACAAAGAAAAATACCGAAGAAACAAGAATGAGAACCGCTGATATTGAAAGTGCAGCCTTTGTATGTAAAGACAATTTTTTCTTCTCTCTCGTTACAAATTTCTCATAAAGTTCCATAATCACGAAAAATCCAATACCGCCAATAAAGATTAACGACATAACAGTAAAATTTACAATAGCATTTGCCCTGAATGACACGAGACTATCAGAAAAAGTGGCAAATCCCGCATTACAGAATGCAGAAACACTTATGAAAATTGAGTGTAATATAGCCAGTGAGGGTTTTATTCCATGCAAAACAAAACCTGTAAAAAGCAACAATGCACCAAAAAACTCAAGAATAAAAGTTATTTTTAACACATTTATAGCAAATCTCCAGATATTTCCCGGAGTTAGAGCAGGAAAGCTTTCAGCAGCTATAAGTCTCAATCTGAGACTCCCCCTTCTGCCAAGGGCAAATATAAAAACTGTTGCAAATGTCATATACCCAATTCCACCAATCTGTATAAGCAGGAGAATAACAAGTTTTCCAAAAATTGTAAAAAATACAGGAGTATCTTTTACAATCAACCCTGTAACGCAAACAGCAGATGTAGACGTAAAGATTGCATCAGTCAATCCGAGAGGTCCTCTACGTGAGAATGGGAGGAGTAATAGGAATGCTCCCAACAAAATTATAGAAAAATACCCCATTATAAGTATTTTCACTGGTGTGAGTTTCTTCATCTCACAATAAATACTGCAAGTTCACGTGGCCCGTGTGCACCCTTTACAAGAATTTTCTCAATATCGGCCGTCTTGGATGGCCCAACTATTATCGTAATATCTGGAAATGGTCTTTTCAAACGCTCAAAAACATCTTCAAAATCATCAACGATATTTTTCTCTCTGATAAGAGCTATATGAATGTCAGGAAGCAATGATGGTAATTTATCCTCGGCATCCCTTGCAAGTTCCACGAGTCCACCAGAGTACGCAATTCCATAATTAATTTCAGTTATTCCAGCAGCTATTCCCTCTTTGAAAACCGGCGAAATCTTAATATCCCCGAGATCAAGAGAAAAACTTACTCTGTCGTTTTTAAGATACACTTCACGAATATTCCGATCCTTTAAAAATCTCTTTAACTCCTTATTCAAATCACTTTCAGAGATGAGGAACACAAGAGCATCAACTCTTTTAAGTTCATCTATAAATTTTTCTGTTTTTCCTTCCATAGTTCTCTAAAACTCTTTTTGGGAACCGGATCTAAATCTTTCCATTCCGTCCATCTTGATAGTATCCACGGTAGATACCTTATTTTCTTATCTTTTTCAAAGATAATTTGTGCTCTTGATGCGATTCCAAAACCCAACCTATTGAGCGTCGGATTTGTCATTATGTTTTTCCATAAATCCACGAGTAATTTTTCTGCAAAAGGCCCTCCCTCTTTTGACACAATTCTCTGCCTCAGATGGAGTAAAATGCGCGGAATATTTATACGGACAGGACAAATTTCGTAACAGGCGCCACATAGAGTTGAGGCAAAAGGTAAATCCTTTGCCACATCATGTCCAAATATAGCGTATGTCCATACTATACCGATGGGACCCGAGTATACACTACCATAGGCGTGTCCTCCAAGAAGCTGAAAGATTGGACACACGTTAGAACATCCACCACATCTGATACACATAAGAGCCTCTTTCAGGACAGGATCTGCCAGCATTTTCCTGCGACCATTATCAATTAAAATAATGTGAACTTCCCTGCCCTTGCCTACTGTAGAAAAAATGTTTGTGTATACAGTCTGATGCTGCCCGGTGCTACTGGGGGCAAGAATCTTTATGAAATTTGGGAAATCTTTGATAGATGGAATCAATTTTTCTATCCCGGTAACCGCCACATGGAGAGGAGGAAGTGTTGTTGACATTCTCGCATTCCCCTCGTTTTCTACAACAACAAATGAGCCGGTATCAGCAATGAGAAAATTAGCTCCTGACATCCCTGCATCTGCTTTGAAATACTTCTCTCTCAAGAATTTTCTGGCAAAGTAGGTGATTTCTTCCGGATCTTCTGTATACTTCATTCCAAGTTTTTTATGGAATAGTTGGGCAATTTCTTTTCGCGTCATGTGAATAGCAGGCGCTGTTATGTGAGACGGTTTCTGACCTGCAATTTGGATAATGAATTCCCCAAGATCTGTCTCATACTTAACAATCCCTTTGGATTCGAGAAACGAATTAACTCCAATCTCCTCCTGAGTCATAGATTTGCTGGAAACCACGGTCTTTACTTGGTGCTTTTCAAAAATTTCATATAAAATTCTCCTCGCTTCTTCTGCATCCCCTGCCTCATGGACAATAAAACCATTTTTTTGGGCATTTTGCTTAAATTTCCCCAGATACCCTTCAAAATTTGAAATAATTTCCTCTTTCGCAGCCCGTGCTTTATCTCTCAAAGACTCAAAATTCGGAATCCTGGAGATCGTCTCACGTCTTTTGGCAAGGGCATGAGAAGTTGCCCGCTGAACAGCATTAACTATGACGGGATTTGCCAGTATTCTCCGGGCATTCTTGTAAAAATCAATCCTTTCCATTACCCAGTCCCTCAGCAAGGATTTCAACAATATGTACAGGTTTAATATCAATGCCCAGCCGGGAAAGTACACCACCGAGGTTCATCAAGCAACTCAAATCAGACGACGTAAGATACTCTGCACCAGTTTCCTCTATACTCTTTACTTTCCTCTCCGCCATTCTGTAAGAGACATAAGGGAATTTAACAGAAAAAAGCCCACCAAACCCACAGCAGGTTTCCTCAAGATCCATGGGAATAAATTTTACCCCTGAAATCTTAATCAAAAAATCCCTCGGTGGCTCTTTTACCCCGAGTCCCCTCAAATAATGACATGACGCATGATACGTAACTTTCCCTTTAAATTTAGACGGTATATCCTTGACCTTCAGCACTTTGATCATAAACTCTATAATCTCATACAATTTTTTTCTAACCCTATTTACCTTCTCTAAAACCTCAGGCTCATTTTCAAATAGAATTGGATAATTTTCTCTAATCATGTGCACACACGATCCAGATGGAGCTACGATATAGTCAATTCCCTCTTTATCATAAACCCTGAGCCATGACAGAGCCATTTCACGCGCCTGCTCCCAGTAACCAACGTTAAACGCTATCTGACCGCAACACGATGGCTCCTCCGGCACTTCTACATCTACTCCATAAAACTTTAGTAATTTTACGGTATCAAAACCTATCTTTGGTTTAATATGATCAACTAAACATGTTGGAAATAATAATACTCTCATCTGGGGAAATTTTAACTCTATCACTGGAAAGGGTCAAACTTCTTCTGCCACCAATCCTTACAGATTAGATCAAGGATGTCTTTACTTTCCCATAAAAAACTTACTTACGGAAGGAATGTGGATCAAAAATTGCTCTGTCGTTGATAATTTGGGCTGATAAATTATATAATCCCCTCCAAAAGGAGGTTGAGTATGAATCTCTTTCTTATGGTTCTCTCCATGTTTTTTTTGACATCCAGTCACACCGGAGTAGATTCATTCGGCTACAGGTTTATTGATTCTGACACCACAGGAGGTTCTGAATTTATATGGATAGATGCATCCAGCGGTGATACCATTGAACTTGCTGATGATGATAACAGGCTTGTGAATTTACCTTTCCCATTCCCATTTTACAGACAAACATTGCGTAATATCTACGTTGTATCAAACGGTTATTTAACATCCACAAATACGCGAGGAGCTTCCAACATTCCTCTACCAGCATCTAATGTTGAGAACCTTATATCCCCATGGTGGGATGATTTAAATCCCGCTACAGGAGGTCACATATATACTTTTTATGATACCACCCTCGATGCTTTTGTTGTACAATGGGACTCAGTGATGCATTATCGAACAGGAGGTCCCTATACTTTTGAAGTGATACTCTTCCACTCCGGTGATATTATCTTTAGCTACAAATATTTAAATCCACCTATTAACTCTTCAACAATTGGGATACAGGGGGGAAATGGGACAAACGGATACTACCTACAATATACAGTGAATGGAAATCCTATCCTCCCTCACGATAGCCTCACAATCGTTTTCTCACGTCCTACAAACGTCCAGATCGTTGATGTTCTTCCAACGGCTATTTTAGCACCATCTTCCCCGATTGTAAACATTGGAGAAAGTTTTACACCAGAAGTTGAAGTACTAAACGCTGGTTCAGACACTTCATCCTTTACGGTTTTTCTCAATATACTGGGTGATACAACAATTATTTCGCAAAGTTTAAATGTTAACAACATCCCACCATACACTATTGATACTGTGAATTTCACTCCTGTAATCATCGACACAAATGGGGTATATGAGATGATAGTAAGAACGTTCATTAACGGGGATGAAAATCCACAGAACGACACTATCAGATTTAATTTTATGGTCCCTGCCTTTCATAATGATTTTGAAGCAGACAGTGGAAACTTCTATTCATCAGGAGGCTGGCAGTGGGGAACTCCTGCAGTTGGGCCTCCAGGTGCCCACTCCGGTACCAGAGTTTGGGGAACATATCTCAACGGGAATTATCCTAATTATGCAAATCTCTGGTTAATTGGGGACTATATTGTCACCGACTCAAACGCTGCTTTTGGATTCTTTCAGTGGTTCAACTTTGAAAGGAGAATGGATGGGGGTAATGTTCTCTTTACAATAAATCATGACACAACCTCATGGGAACTTTTATATCCAGAAGGAGGTTACACAAGTTATGTATTTGCACTATCTCAAGATGGATTCACCGGAACAATAGGAAGCTGGAGTCCTGCACTCTTTGTACTTCCTACTTTGGAAATTGATGATACAATAACAATAGCATTCCATGTTAAATCTGGTAGGTCAAACACCGCATCTGGGTGGTATCTGGATGACTTCTACTGGACTGGTCTAAATCCTATTCCGACTCTCGAAATCGATGAATCGAGAAACGGAGGTTCAGAAATTATAACCTTTAGAAAAAGTATAGTCAGGAAATTTCTGATGGTGGAATCCAATTGTCCAGGGGAAAAAACAAAAGCGGAAATATATGATATAACGGGGAGAATGATAAGAGAGTTTGAAATTTTTAATGGTGAAAGCAAAATCTATGTGGGAGATTTGAGAAATGGAATCTATTACCTGAGAATTAAGGGTGGAAGGGTTAATGGTGTGAGAAAATTTATGGTACTAAAATAGAAGGGAGGGGGCGCCTCGCAATGCGAGGCGCCCCCTCTATTAAACCTTTTTAGAATTCAGATACACCGGCTCCACCAGGATATGGAAGAATCTCTGTTGACTCATCCGTTCTTCTGAAGGTTGCGTAGTTACCATCACCATCAAGATCACCTGTTGCATAAATCGTTATGTCAACTGTTCCATCATGTACTGCTTGAGCATTTCTGAAGTTTCCGTTGTTATCCATGGACGTGTACGTTCTATAGTTAATCCCGCCATGAATCGCACCTGTATTTCCCGCTCTCACAGCATAGCTATAATAAACATCACCAGCTGGTTTAAAGCCGATCAGACTGAAGCTCTGATTATTAGCGGGTGTCTGCCATGCTCTCTTTCTTGGGCTTGGTCTCGAGCTTGGGTCAGATGCACAGAGAACATATACACCGTGCTCGCCTGCAAATGCCTCTTCAGCGGTTGCAATTGCCCCAATATTTGTTTTTGCCTCAGCAGTCTTTGCTCTTAACTGGAATTTCCTGTACTGTGGAATTGCAATGGCCGCCAGAATAGCAATGATGGCGACCACAATCATGAGCTCCACCAATGTGAAACCTTTATCTTTTTTTGTTATGCGTCTCATCATTCAACCTCCTTTTTAAATAACTTTTATTTTCTACTTTTATATACTGCAATTTTCCTGCCACAAATCAACAAATGGAAATGGCTTGAAACGACAAATTCCAAAGTTATTTTTTTCAACCTGTATTGTAAATTTCTACTGGAATGTATATTCACTTGCAATTTGCAATTTCTGGTCGAGTAAATGCATTTTGTTGTAAGATCAGACTGACCACCCCACATCCTTTTTTTGTAAGACAGAAAATTCCAAGAATTTGATGAGTCCCCTAATGGTAACGGTAATTCCTGTAAATATTTATCTCCACTTCTCAATGAAGTAGTCAAAAAAGAATCTTTAACTCCTGAGCAATGGGAAATGGCATGGAGAAAGGATAGTCAAAAGGTTTGCACCTTTCGATTAATACTTCCTCCGCAAGTATGAGAAAAATTGATATTAGCCCTAATCTTAAAAACTTCTGGAAAATTTTAAGAACAGTCTTCACCACAGTATGAGGTTTTTCGAAAAAAAATGCTTTGAATAAAGGAGGAACGTAATTTTTTAGCTTCTCTTCGACAGTGCTTTTAGCACCGTGGAAGCGAATTCTTTTCAAATCTCTTCCACAAAGCTTCGGTTTGAGGGAGAGATTTGAGGACAGGGCTGAAAAAGCAGACTTGATAGGGGGAGCAATGAGTGGGCTTTTGCCCACCCAGACCTCCCCTCCCGCTTGCGGGAGGGGAGGTCGGATGCAATCCGTTAAACGAAGTGGGGAGGGATGTTGTAGGTGGATCTTCTCGCAAGCTGGAGGAGAAACAAAGAGAGTTTTTCTGCAAAGCAAGAGGAGAAGTGATCACCGTAAAATATTTTTTTCGAACACCCTTTCTACCACAGTGTTGACAGTGGAGAGTACATAAACGATAATAAATATCACTGAAATGCCGGAGTGGCGGAACTGGAAGACGCGGCGGATTCAAAATCCGCTGGTACCAAATACCGTGAGGGTTCGAATCCCTCCTCCGGCATAAAAAATCTCTCCAGGGAGGGGAATGAGCAAATGTGTGGAATTGTTGGGTATATTGGAAACAAAGACGTTGATTCAGTTATACTCGTAGGCCTCGAAAAACTTGAATACAGGGGTTACGACTCTGCTGGTATTGCAGCTATTCATGAAGGTAAACTCTTTCTTAGAAAAAAGAAGGGAAGGATTGTCGATTTATATTCCCTTGTAAACGGTAGACCAATCAGGGGAAATGTTGGTATTGGTCACACCAGATGGGCGACCCACGGAAAAGTCACAGATGAAAATGCTCATCCACACACAGATTGTACAAATACAATTGCCGTTGTACATAATGGTATTATAGAAAATTACATCGAATTGAAAGAGGAGCTTATATCCAAAGGTCACAATTTTAAATCAGAAACTGACAGTGAGGTTATTCCACATTTAATCGAAGAGTTTTATGATGGTAATCTTTTCAAAGCAGTCTTAAAAACGGTGAAAAAATTACATGGAGCTTTTGCTTTTGTTGTTATCTCCACCCAAGAACCGGATAAGATTATCGGTGTAAGAATGGCTTCTCCATTAATCCTTGGTGTTGGAAATAACGAAATGCTTTTTGCATCTGATATCCCCGCACTATTATCGCATACAAAAAGAATAATCCCTCTTGAAGATGGAGAAGTTGTTGTTGCATCCCAAAATTCATACAAAATTTACGATTTCGAGGGAAAAGAGAAAAATAAAGATGTGACTGTGGTGACATGGGAAGCTGATATGGTCGAAAAGGAAGGTTTCCCACACTACATGCTGAAAGAAATACATGAGCAGCCAAAGGTATTTGTCAAAAATATAGCAAGTTACATCAAATCTGGTGAGCCTCAAATTCTCAAAGATTTTAATCTTCGCAGGATTCTTTTGAACAAAAATGAATTTTTTATACAGGCCTCAGGAACCTCACTGCACGCCGGGATGATAGGTACTTACATGCTACAAAATCTTGCAAGAATTAAGAGTGTTGCAGAATATTCCTCTGAATTCAGGTATAAAAATCCGGTTTTTGATCCTCGCACGCTTGTGGTTGCAATAAGCCAATCAGGGGAAACAGCTGATACACTCGCAGGGGTCAGACTCGCAAAAGCAAACGGACTTGATGTTTTGTCCATCGTTAATGTTCAGGAAAGCACTATTGCCCGGGAGTCAGACTATGTAGTTTATATAAATGCTGGACCGGAAATTGGTGTAGCATCAACGAAAGCCTACACGGCTCAACTTTTGATACTTGCTCTGTTGTCCCTTGAAATTGGATATCTAAAGGGATTCATACCGGATGATCAACTCGAAGATTATGTGAATGAGTTAAAAAAATTGCCCGAGAAAATGAGGAGCATACTGGCAAAAGAGGCACAAATTCAACATATTGCGGAAAAATTTTACAACGCAAACAATTTCATGTTCCTTGGAAGAGGTATAAACTATCCCACAGCTCTTGAGGGAGCATTAAAACTGAAGGAAATTTCGTATATACATGCGACTGGATACGCAGCGGGGGAGATGAAACACGGTCCTATAGCGCTTGTTGATGAGGAGCTCCCTGTTGTAGTTATTGCCCCTCGTACCTCAGTGTATTCAAAAACTATCTCAAACATCCAGGAAGTTAGGGCAAGAGGAGGCAGAATTATAATAGTTGCCACGGAAGGCGATGAAAAAGTTAGAGATTTTGGTGAAGAAATCATTTATGTCCCTGAAACATTTGAAATTTTTACTCCAATTTTGTCGATAATTCCTTTACAATTATTGGCGTATCACATTGCTGTTCTAAGGAATTGTGACGTTGATAAACCCCGAAATCTTGCAAAGAGTGTGACAGTAGAATGATTAGAAGCATGACAGGGTTCGGGAGGGCCCAGGATGACATAGAAAATTTTAAAATCACTGTTGAGATTGTGAGTCTCAATAGCAGATTCCTTGATCTTCATGTTTACCTGCCTGATTGTATTGACCATCTCGAAACCCCAATAAGAAACCTCGTGAAAAGTAAATTATCAAGAGGACTCGTGAAGATCAAAGTAAAAATCGACAAACTACCCACGTACCAACCAGAGATCGAAGTTAATACCGGAGCTATCAACAAATTGATTAGGACTATAGAAACAGAAGTCGAAGGAAATTATCAAATAGACATCTCCGGATTGCTCAACATTCCTGGTATCATCCAGAGAGAAGAGACCGAAAAACTGGAAGACGATGGTAAAATTTTTGACCTCATCGGTTCTGCACTAAATGAGATGATAAAATCACGTGAAATAGAGGGAGAGAAAATAAGGCAGGACCTGGAAAAAAGATTGAAAAACATCTCAACATATCTTGAAAAAGTTGAAGAGTTAAAAGAGATTGAAATCGAAAAGAGGAAAGAAAAAATTAGAGAATCTTTTGATGAATTGAAAAATGAACTTGAAGAAGATTCACAGCTTGAAAATAGATTGAGTACTGAACTTGTATACTGGGCTAATAAACTCGATGTAAACGAGGAAATAACAAGAATAAAGGCACATGTTAAAAATATGCTCGAAATTATCAACAACTCTAAGGAACCCGTCGGGAGAAAACTCGATTTTTACTCTCAAGAATTACATCGTGAAATAACAACACTTTCAAACAAAAGTGTGGATGTAGATGTCATCCACTATACTATACTAATGAGGGAGGAGGTGGAACGAATAAAGGAACAGGTGCGAAATATAGAATGATTAAACGCCGCCCCATACTTATAGTAATATCAGCTCCTTCAGGCTCAGGGAAAACAACAATTGTGAAAATTATTAGAGAGAAATGCCCTGAAATTTTTTATTCAGTCTCGGCAACCACTCGAAAAATGCGGCCTGGAGAAATTAATGGAAAAGACTACATTTTTGTTACACACAACACTTTTGAAAATTGGATCAAATCAGGAAAAGTCATAGAATGGGCAAAAATTTATGGTGAATATTACGGAACACCTAAGGAACCTATTGATAAGGCATTAAGTAAAGGTAGAGATGTTATACTGGACATAGATGTACACGGCAAAAGGGCACTTGAGAAAATCTATGGTAGAGATGTTGTTAGTATCTTCCTTATTCCACCATCATTAAATGTATTAAGACAACGCCTAACAACGCGGGGAGCTGAGAGCAAGGAAAAACTCGAAATTCGATTGAAACTTTCTAAGGAAGAGATGAAATGGGGATACGAATATGATTACATAGTAATCAACGATATCAAGGAAAAAGCTGCACAGAACATTATTTCAATAATTACTGCTGAAAGGATGAGAAAAGATAGAATAGTAAATTTAAAAGAAATCCTTGAGAATGAAGACTAAAGAAATCCGCATAGGGAAAGTAAAAATTGGTGGGGATAACCCTGTGGCTGTCCAATCAATGACCTCTACTCAAACTCATGACGTTGAATCAACTGTAAATCAGATTGAGAGACTCGTAGAGGCTGGGTGCGAAATTGTCAGACTGGCCATACCGACATGGAAAGACCTACGTGCCTTCAAAGAAATCAGGAAAGTTTTACCAGACATTCCTCTCGTCGCCGATATTCATTTTAATCATAAACTTGCAATTGCTGCTATTGAGGCTGGCGCCGACAAAATAAGGATTAATCCTGGTAATATAGGTGATAAAGATAAGGTAAACGAGATAATAAGAGCTGCAAAGGAACATGGCACTCCCATCAGAATTGGTGTCAATTCGGGTTCACTTGAACTTGACCTTATAGATAAACATGGTGGGGTGACTGCCAGTGCTATGGTGGAAAGTGCTATCAGGTGGGTAAAACACTTTGAGGAGCAGGATTTTACAGATATTGTAATCTCAGTAAAATCAGCTTCTGTCCCGATTACCATAAAAGCGTACAGAGAACTCGCTAAAAAAACAAACTATCCTCTACATCTTGGGGTAACCGAAGCAGGACCTCAGTACACAGGTATCATAAAGTCTGCAATAGGCATAGGTGCTCTCCTCGCTGACGGAATCGGAGATACAATTAGGGTCTCATTGACTGCTGATCCAGTTGAAGAAGTTCGGGCAGCATGGGAAATACTGAAGGCACTTGAAATACGAGCACGTGGACCCATGCTTATCTCCTGCCCTACTTGTGGACGAACTCGTGTAAACCTTTTAAAAATAGTCAATGAAGTGGAAAAATTACTTCAGCATGTAAAACAACCTATTAAGGTGGCAGTTATGGGGTGTGAAGTAAACGGTCCAGGTGAAGCAAAAGATGCAGATATCGGCGTGGCAGCTGAACCTGGCAGGGGCGTCATTTTCAGAAGAGGCAAAATTATTAGAAAAGTTAAAGAAGAAGA
>CAYNMM010000073.1:0-22528 GCA_964398355.1 uncultured bacterium | reverse complement strand
CGTTTATCCATAGCTTCAAATCGTTTTTCTATCAATTCCATCATCATTTTAAGATCATCTTTTGTGGCTACATCACCAGGAATAAAGTTCCTAAGAGCCTTCAGAATTAAATCTGGTCTTCTCTCAAGTATCTCTTCTACTACTTTTTCAATATCCTTAACCTCTTGCATGGTCTTATTTTAACACTCTATCTGCCCTCAGACAATAGTTGATCGAAGTTTAGAGATAAGTTAGGACTAAATTTTAAATTTTAACAGTTTTTTAGCCTTTTTCCTAAAAGAAATTTCAAAATGAGGGATTCTCCTTCGTCAGAAGAGGGATTTTTATAAGAAAAAAGTTGACACGTGTAAAGAAGTAATATATATCCGAACTCTTGCCCCAACTTGAGCTATTCAAAATTTTTCTTTTCATGCCTCGAGGGGAAAATAAAATTCTGTATTCTATTAATTATAGACCACATAAAATTTTAGAAATTAATCCATGCTTTTAAAGATGGGGAAAAACTTAAGTGAAATCCAACAGCTCAAATTCCCAACCTTGGCACTGGATTATTGCACAGATGGGGAGAGGTTATTATAATAAATCCTGACTTGCGAGGGTGGCGGAATAGGCAGACGCGCCAGATTTAGGATCTGGTGGGATTTCCCGTGCGGGTTCAAGTCCCGCCCCTCGCATCTGTGAGGTACCTATCGGAAAAGTTTGGGGTTAATGTATAATTTAAGAAACTTTTTTCCTGGAGGTGAATTAACCCCATTGCGTAAAATTTTTACCTTTCTCTTCCTGTTTAGTGTACTTAAAGCTGGAACTCTTTATGATGCACTGCTTAAGAGTGCTGGTTTGAGGGACTCGATATACGTTGATCCCCAAACTGATCTCGTGTATGAATCTCATTACATCATGAGGTCTCAATACGGTGAGATCTCCATTATGCCATTATCCAGGTATCTAAACGATCGGCTTTACACGGCGGTGGTGAATCCTTTCTATAGAGTACTACAATCAGCAAATGTGGGGAATAATCAGGGAACGGGAAGCGGATTAATTCCAGATATTGAAATCCCGATAAAGTTCCCTCGAGGATTAAGTTTCATAGGAGAGGGTGGAAAACTCCAGATTGAGGGAACTCAAAAAATTACGCTTGGTGGAACAAGTAATTACACAACAGGAATAACTCAGACGGAAATGGCACACACGTCACATTTTCCACAACTTACAATGAACCAGGAGTTAAATGTAAAGTTAAAGGGAACGATTGGACAAAAGATAAAGGTTGAGATAGATCACGATTCCCGTCGTGAAAACAAGTTGAAAAATAAAGTAATTCTTAAGTTTGAAGGAGACGAGGATGACGTTGTAAAACTGATAGAAGCAGGTGATACAAAGTTAGACCTACATGGTTCAAGGCTCGTAAATTTTCCAGGAGGCGTTAAGCAAGGACTTTTTGGACTGAAAACGAAATTTCAACTTGGAGGGTTATCAGCTACTTTTGTGGCCACAAGAGAGCAAGGAGAGTCACAGGCAAAGACTTTCAGAGCAAGTGCAGCAATGGAATCAACATCTATTTATGCAATAAATTACATAAGACATAGATTCTTCTACGTATATGATCCGGAAGGTATCACAAGAGTGAGAGTTTTTCTGGATGATAATGATCCATCAAACGATGCCCAGCAGGGTGCGGTAAATGGAGTTATGTACTTTTATCCCACAGGAAGTTATTCTCCTGATCTCAGTATTGATAGTGTCAGTGGAAAGTTTTTTGAATTACACGAGGGAACAGATTTTTCTTACAATCCTGCGACACAGATTCTTACGCTGAAAAACTCACTGGAGGATGGTGAGAAGCTTGGTATTTATTATCAGACAGCGGCAGGACATACCGTGGGTGATTTGACAGATACTGCGAGGATTGTACTGAAGATTCTAAAACCACCTACGATATATTTTCCTGGAGATTCACTCAATCCTCATCCGGTAACCCACGCGGATTCTGCCTATCTCGAAATCTGGAATTATGAACTTCGGAATTATTATAGTCTTGGACAAACAAATATATCAGCGGACCAGCTGAACCTGACTATATACAGAGATTCCTCCGGTATTTTGAAATCTGGTGAAGGAGGCAAGACTTACTTACAGCTCCTTGGATTGGATGCGAATGGGGACGGAAAGGTGGATAGAACCACAAATCGTGGATTCACCATATTGGATGAGGCAAATGGCATTCTTGCATTCCCAAGTCCTTTTCCGTTTGCGGATACAGTGCTGAATTCTCCTGATTCATCGTTTTATTGGACACCACGCCCTTCGGCAGATGCTGGTAAAAAATACATCCTTGTAATCAAAAGTGCCAGAGCCTCAAAAGTTTATAACCTTGGGCTGAACGTAATCGAAGGTAGTGAGGTTGTCACTGTAAATGGCCAGAAGCTTGAAAGAGGCAAAGATTACACAATCGACTATGATTTTGGAATACTAACTATAACAAACACATCGGTCCTGACCCCAGGGGCGGATATTGAAATTAATTACGAAATAGCCCCACTTTTTTCAGTAAAACAACGTTCACTATGGGGTGCCCGTTTTGAATACGACTTTGGCTCTCACATGTATATTGGCTCAACCTGGCTCGGCAGAAGTGAATCATCTAAGGAAAGAAAACCTCGTCTGGGAGAAGAACCTTTGAGAAATTTCCTCGGAGGAATAGACTTCAATATAGATTTTGATATGATGTTTCTCTCAAAACTCCTGAATAAACTGCCACTTATTAAAGTTGACCAACCATCACATTTTACCTGGTATGGCGAATATGCAATGTCGTTTCCCAATCCTAACACCCTTGGAAAAGCATATCTCGATGACATGGAAAGCATAAAAGAGTCGTCCGATTTCCCGATAAACAGGTACTATTACATCTATGGAAGTCAGCCTATGGTCACAGACAACACCGGCATGCAAAGTCTCGCAGACACGAGCGACCTTGTTGACAAACTTATCTGGGCGACACCTGTCGATCTTGTCAAAAAGGGTGATGTTTATCCAAACATTACAGACGAAACAAAAGACGAGTATATGCCTGTTTTGATGTTAATTCCTGAGATCACAAGGGATCATCCCGGTGATGTCTGGGCAAGTTTAAACACTTTACTATCAAGAGATGGGGAAGATTTTGAGAAGAAAGAGTATCTTGAAGTTGTTGTTCATGGAGACGGTATGATTCTCCACATTGATTTCGGCAAAAACATATCTGAGAATTCTATCTGGCGAGACAGAGAAGGCCGAATAAAGAGTTTTTCACCGGATACAATAGCTGACGAGGATCTTAATCACGATGGAATCTTTGAAGCTGATTCCGAGGATGTTGGACTGGACATGGTGAGAGGAAGCGACGACACCTGGTCACCATCTTCTGGAGATGACGGTAATGATGATTACCATTACAATAGCAATAATCCGCATGATTACTCCAAAATTGATGGTACGGAGGGGAATCTCAGAAGGGATAGTGAAGATCTTGATCGGGATGGAGTGCTAAACACGGCAAACGACTACTTCGAATATTCCATAAATCTGGATGACACTTCATTCCTTAATAGATATGGGTATGAATTTAATGGATGGAAACATTATCTGATACCATTGAAAGAGTTAGGAGTTTATGCAAGAATTGGAGATCCGAGCTGGAGATTGATAAAGTATGGAAGAATTTGGATCAGTGGGATGACCAGGACTGATACTCTTATGATAGCGAGTGTTTCTGTTGTTGGAACAAAATGGGAAAACACAGGTGTGCATACAGAAGACACTACCTCCGCTGTTGACTCAACAGAGTCTTTCAAAGTATCAACGGTAGACAATAAGACAAGTCCAGATTATACCCCTCCGCCATGGGTAGAAATCGAAAAAGATGAGCGTGGCAGAGAATTAAAGGAAAGTTCCCTGGCACTTGAATTTGAAAATATCGCACCTGGACACTTTGGATTGGCAAGAAGAATTCTGTATCAGGAAGAGGACTTCCTGACTTATAAAAAAATCGCATTTTCTGTTAGATTAAAACCGGGAGTTCTACCACCTTATCCTGAAGTTTTCATAAGATTTGGGGACACCCTGAATTTTTATGAATATAATGTTCAATTGACCGATCACAACTGGCATTACATAGAGATACCTATTGATAGCTTGACTCAATTTAAACTTAAATTTCTGAAAACAGGGACAACCGACACAACTTATCACAGAGAGGGGAATTACGGAGTTAAAGGTAATCCATCATTTAGCAGGGTAAAGGTTTACATGATCGGGGTGAGAAATGCTTCAAACTCACCAATGAATGGTACAGTCTGGATCGATGATATCACATTGAATGACCCCATCCGACAAAGAGGAGCTGCTGTGTCAACAAACTTATCATTCAACCTTGCAGGCATCACAAATCTAAGACTCTCTTATTCAAAAGAAGAAGATAATTTTATGAAACTGATGGATACGAGAAGAGTACGAGGCCAAACTGAATCATTCAGTCTCACCGTAAATTCTGGCCTTCACAAATTCCTGCCAAGACAATGGGGCTTTAATCTCCCTGTCGCTTTTAGCTATATATGGACAAGGAATTTACCTAAGTATGAAACAAATACTGATGTTTTACTTTCTCCAGAGCAAAAATTGCATGAGCAATCTTTATCCTATAGCAAACGTTTAAATATCCAATTTTCCAAATCTGGATCGAAGTTTTTCTTGCTGAAATATCTCGTAGACCCTCTGAATCTGGCGTTTAACTACCATATAACATCGGGACGCTCACCGCTTAAAATTGATACAACTAACACCGTCACTTTTACCCAGAAGTATCAACTTTCTGTGCCAGGGAATCTCGGTTTTAAACTTCTTGGATTGAAATTCAACTTCTTACCAAGAAGTTTGTCAGTTAACACCGGATACTCTAAAAACTATCAAAAATCTTTTAATTTATCATCACTGACATTAACGAGGAATTTGACGAGAGTCTACACACTTGAGAAGGGGATATCATTTATGCCAGTAAATAATCTCTCCATCAGGTATAGTCAAAAATCTGCTTTTGACCCGGATTGGAATAACAGAAAATGGTATGGTACAGAAACAAGCTTCCAGGAGTCTCAGGGAATGACATTCAATCTCAGGCTGTTTAAACTCTTTTCTCCTCAAATAACTTTTAACTCGCAGTACAGAGAGGACCATAGTAAAGATATTCAATTGGAGGGTATACCGGATGTCAGAAACGCTGTTTTCAACAGTGAAATACGGGTTACAACACAACTTCCCATAAGCGAAATCCTTCAGAAAATTTCAAATCTTAGAGACAAATCAAAGGACAAAGACCTTCAGAATGCAGGGCCTGTGAATTATCTTCTCTATTTGCTAAACAAAATCTCGATGTATATATCTTCACCGCAATTTTCCTTCAATTCGACTAAAAATATGAATAAGCATTATCTTTACAGGAGACCAGATATTTTGAATAGACTTGGATTTAAAACAAACTTTGATATTCCTTCTTACGATACGACGCGGAACAATGCAACATCCAGGAATAGTTACACACTTGGAGGCGGGTTTAACATACCCTTTATTACGATCAATTATTCGACTAATTACGCATATTCTGAGACAAGACAGTATGCGAATGCAAGTTATACAAAGTCATATACTTTACCCCACTTAGAAATACAGTTTTCAACTCTTTCAAAACTCTTAAACAACCTGACGGATAAGATTTCCAGTCTCTCCATTTCCACAAGTCTTGATAGGACACTAACCAAAAACGGTAGTATCACGCTGAATAAGCTAACACAGGAAAGTGAAAGGCTGAATATCTCCCCCACTTTGTCTTTAACGTTACGAAACGGTCTGACAACCACCGTAAATTACTCCCGTGAAGTTACCCAAACAGACTATTTTGACATTCTTGCGACCCCGATGAGCTCGTACACAACATCTCTGAGAATCAATTCCTCATATACTTTATCAAGACCAGGTGGATATACAATAAGATTGCCAGGTAACAGGATTATAAGGATAAAAAGTAGTATAAATTTCCTGATGTCAATTCAGTACTCCCATTCACAACAAAAACGTGCAACGATTATCAGCGACACGTTTAATAAGAGTTTCTCTCTGAGGGGCAGCTACAACTTTGCCAGAAATATCACCGGTGGTCTCGAATTCTATTATTCGTCAGTTGGTGACAAGCTTACAGGTCGAACAAATCACAATGTTTCAGTAAATGCGTCCGCTACATTCAATTTCTAATAATCTTACACAGTTTGAGAAAAGGATAATTTTATATCTTACCATCTCCCTGATTGTCGGCGCAGGTATCAAGTTTTATGGTAAATTTAAATTTGGAAATCAACCATCACAGGCCGCTGATCTGAAAATCAATATCAACCAGGCAGATCTCCAAGATCTTACGTCAATTCCTGGAATAGGTGTAAAAACTGCAAAAGCTATAATAGAATATAGACACAAACACGGGCCCTTTACCTCAATAAATGAGATTAAAAATGTCAGAGGAATCGGAGAGAAAAAATTCAATAGAATCAAGGACTATATTGTCATTCACTGACAGAATTGCTGTTATTATCATAAAATTTTTCTACCGTATATGGTCCTCTACCATTCGCTATGCTCTGGTTGGAAAAATTTTCTATGATGAACCTGTGATTTATGTCTTCTGGCACAACAAAATGTTTGGGCTAATCAGACTAATGAGAAACAGGGACATATTTGTTCTCGTATCCAGACATCGTGACGGGGAGAAGATTGCAAGAATAACTGAGATGTATGGATATAAATTCATAAGAGGGTCAACATCGCGGGGAGGTATAACTGCTTTGAAAAAGATTGTGACAACGCTTCGGATGGGGAAACAGATAGGAATAACACCAGATGGACCCAAAGGACCAAGGTGGAAATTTCAGGAAGGTGCACTCTTTGCTTCACGTATGTCAAAGAAACCAATAATATTTGTCGGCGTAGGTTACAGCAGAAAAATTGTCCTTAACACCTGGGATAAATTTGAGATACCTTTACCATTCTCAAAATGTGTGGTATATTCATCACCACCTTATTATGCTAAGAAAGGGGACACACCAGAAAAACTCGAAAAAATGTTGAAAGAGTATACCCGGAAAGCCGAGGAAATGGCAGATGGTAAAATTTGACAATATTATCGGACACGAAAGAATCAAAAATTACTTTTCACATTTGATTGAACGTGATAACCTATCTCCATCCTACCTTTTCTACGGACCGGAAGGAGTTGGGAAATCAAGTTTCGCTCTCGAGATAGCAAAGGCTTACAACTGTGAGGCAAAGGAGATAAGGCCGTGTGGAGAATGTCCTACCTGCAAAAAGTTTTCAAAACTAATACATCCAGACCTTCTAATCCTTTATCCTTCAAAGCCCGAAAATTTGAGAACCCGTGCCATTGAACAGGGAAAATTAAAACCCGACAAATTTGATCCTACCAAGAATATCACCATCGATCAGGTAAGGGAACTTCAACTTGAGTTGACCAAGGCACCTTTTATGGCAAAAAAAAGATTTGTTTTATTTCTCTATGCTGATAACCTAACCGTCGAAGCTCAGAATGCTTTACTCAAAACTCTTGAGGAGCCACCGGGAAACACCATTTTTATTTTAATTTCATCAAATATAGGGAAGATATTACCAACCATCAGATCACGCTGCAGATTAATCAAGTTTTCGAGCTTAAAATTTGAAGAATTCCGGCAGTTTCCATTTAACACTCAATATCCTCTTTCACTACTATATAGACTTTCTGATGGAAGTATAGGACGGGCACAAAAATTTCTTGAATCCGAATTCTTACCTGTAAGGATTGATATTTTGAATGCTCTTGCTGAGAAGAATGCAAACTCGTTTTTGGACGCATTGAGAAACCGCATATTCTCAAGGGATCAACTCCAGGATTTTTTAAAAATTTATATGTCCATCGTGAGAGACCTGTTACTTGCGAAAGCTGAGTCAGAGAATTTACTTGTAAATGTTGACCTGAAAACACTGATCAAAGCTGTTGCCAGGAAACTCTCATATCGTGATATAGAGAGATTAATAGATGGTGGATACGAGGCTGAAAATTACCTTAATAGATTTCTGAATACAGAAAGTATAATATTATCTCTCGCGGAGATTTTCATTTTTTAAAAAGTACAATCACATTTTGATATTCTTTTATAGAACTATCAGTGGTAAAAAATGGGTTGAATACGTCGAAACAGCTATATAAAACTTCCAATATTCTGTTCTTTGATTTATAATAAGTGCTCTATAGGAGGAAAATATGCCAGAGAATATTCTACCTACATTAATAGAGGAAGAGATCAGGTCTTCGTACATTGATTATGCAATGAGTGTGATCGTCGGGCGAGCGTTACCCGACGTAAGAGATGGGTTAAAACCAGTCCAGAGACGTGTCCTATATGCGATGCGAGAGCTGGGGCTGATGCCCAATCGTCCATTCAGGAAGTCTGCTACGGTTGTTGGTGAAGTAATTGGTAAATACCATCCCCATGGAGATGGACCTGTGTATGATACCCTTGTCAGAATGGCTCAGGATTTTTCCCTGAGATACCCATTAATTGAAGGACAGGGTAACTTCGGCTCAATTGACGGAGATCCGCCTGCAGCATACCGCTACACCGAGGCTCGACTCTCCAAGGTTGCCGTTGAGATGCTCGCAGACCTTGATGAGGAAACCGTAGATTTTATCCCAAACTTTGACGGGCGCCTGCAAGAGCCAACGGTTCTCCCTTCAAAATTCCCCAATCTCCTTGCCAACGGATCCTCGGGAATCGCTGTTGGTATGGCTACCAACATCCCACCCCACAACATAGGAGAACTTGTTGACGGAATAAAGGCTGTTATCGACAACCCATATATCACGGATGATGAACTTCTCAATTATATTAAAGGACCAGATTTTCCCACTGGTGGAACCATTGTTGGTCGCTCCGGAATCATTGAAGCATATAAAACCGGACGGGGTAAAATCCTTGTCCGTTCAAAATATCACTTTGAGCACCCTAAAGGCAAAAACACAAGAATAGTATTCACAGAGATTCCTTATCAAGTTTCGAAAACGACAATCATTGAACGTATTGCAAGGCTTGTTAAAGAGAAAAAGCTCGATGGTGTGGCAGACCTTAGAGATGAGTCTGATAGAGAAGGTATCAGGATTGTTGTGGAAGTAAAACGTGGGGCCAATGAAGAAGTTGTATTAAACAGGTTGCTGAAACATACCCCTCTTCAGGATACATTTGGTGTAATATTACTTGCTCTTGTAAATGGTGAACCAAGGATAATGTCTCTCAGACAGATGATCGATGCGTTTATCAATCACAGGGTTGAGGTTGTTGAAAGACGAACAAGATTCAGACTCAGAAAAGCTGAGGAAAGAGCCCATATCCTCGAGGGATTTAAAATAGCAATTGCAAATATTGATCGTGTCATTGAGATCATAAAATCCTCGTCAGACCAGGGAGAAGCGAAAGGGAAATTGATGGAGGAATTTTCACTCTCCGAAGCACAGGCCAAAGCCATTCTCGATATGAGATTGGGAAACTTAACCAGAATGGATATAAACAAAATCGAAGAAGAGTACCAGAAATTATTGAAAGAAATCGAAAGATTTAAATCCATCCTTTCCTCACGACGGTTGCTTTTCGAAGTGATCAAGGAAGAGCTCGATGATATCAGAAACAAATTTGGTGACGAAAGAAGAACGGAAATTATTGATGAAGAACCGGTCGACATATCCATCGAGGATCTGGTGCCGGATGAACCTGTCGGAATAACTATGACTTACCAGGGGTATATAAAGAGAACCCCTATCAGATCGTACACAGCACAGGGACGTGGCGGAGTTGGAAGGAAAGGAATATCCACCTACGAGGATGATTTTCCCTGGCTTGTCACAGTCGCTAAAAATCACGATAACGTCCTCATGCTTTCAAATCTGGGACGTGCCTATTTGACCAAAGTTTATCACATTCAGGAAGGGAGTCTCCAGGCGAGAGGCAAGCCCATCAAAACCTTCCTGAGATTAAAAGAAGGCGAAAAAATCATCGAAATTATTCCTTTCCGCGAATTTGACGAAAATAAATACGTGTTCATGGCAACATCACACGGAATCGTCAAAAAGGTGCCACTCAAGGCTTTTCAGAATGCCGGACGGGGTGGAATAATCGCAATTAAACTACTTGAGAACGACAGCGTTATTGGAGCTGTAATTACGAGTGGAAACGATGAAATAATTATTGCGAAAACCAATGGTATTGGTGTGAGATTCCACGAATCCGATGTCAGGCCTATGGGTAGAGCATCTATTGGAGTAAGAGGAACAAAAATTGGAGAAAATACACGTGCAATTTCATTGGTAAGAGTGGCAAATGGAGATAATCTATTGATCGTTACACGTAAGGGTTATGGGAAAAAGCTCAGAATCGACACTATCAGAAAGGTAAGAAGGGGTGGAAAAGGTGTTCGCTTCACAAAGGTTGACCAGCGAACAGGGGCGCTTGTCAAAGTCAGCGCTATCAATGGAGACGACGACGTAATTCTCATTACCCAGAATGGAATTGTCTTGAGATTAAAATCAGAATCCATTAACTTTTACAGCAGAAACGCACGTGGTGTTCGGCTTATGAGAGTAAAGGAAGGAGATATAATTGTAGATGCTGCAGTGATAAGAAAAACAGGTGAAGAAGAATGAGTGTAATTCTCGTCCTTTTATTGAGCTTCTCTCCGAATATTCCCCTTAACAATTCGCCGGTATTGCGTAATACCGTTATGTCTCTCATCCTCCCCGGATCTTCACAGATCCTTTATGGTTCGAAAGTTAAAGGATACGCCTTTGTAGCCACTGAAGTACTTGGCATCCTCGGTAAATTCTATTACAACCATCTTGCAGATGTTACGAGGGATAAATATAAAATTTTCGCGTATATCGAGGCTGGAGCCGATCCTCAAAATGGGAATGAAAGTTATTGGTATGCTATCGAGAGGCGAAAGAGCAGGGATGATTTTATTGAATACTTATGGCGGCAGGCCAGAAATCTTTATCCCACAGATCCGGCAAAACAGCAGGATTATGTGAATTCCCATCTTGTATCAGGCACATGGAGCTTCCCCTCGTACAATTCATGGTTTGCCTACAGAAAAATGAGACGTGACGAAAGGGCTTACATTGACGATGCCGGTGTTATGGTAGGAGTTATCATAGCAAACCACATTTTTTCAGCCCTTGATGCATTCATATCGACAAAACTCGCTTCAAGGAAAGTCACTTTAAAAACACACATCGGGGTTTTTAACTCATCTGTATCCTTAAATTTCAGGTTCTAACATGGGGGGATTTGATTTTAATAAATACTGGGAAGAAAGAAGGAAAATTGTTAATAGGGGACTTGATAAATTTTTACCTGCAGATAGTCCGGGTCCCAGAATCTTGACTGAAGCGATGAGATACACCCTATTTGCAGGTGGTAAGAGGCTAAGACCTCTCCTTGCAATCATCGGATACGAACTATCAGGTGGTACTGATCTTGAGAATGAACTCTTACCGATAGCCTGCGGCATAGAGATGATTCATACATTTTCGCTGATACACGATGATCTTCCAGCAATGGATAACGACGACTTTAGAAGGGGTAAACCTACAAATCACAAGGTGTTTGGGGAAGCCATTGCCATACTTGCCGGGGATGCACTATTCGGTCATGCCTTTTACGTTATGGTGCGTTCCACTGCTCAACCCTCAAAAGTTATAGACACAATCAGAGAAATCACCGATGCTATTGGACTTGATGGAATGCTTGGAGGTCAGGTGGCGGATGTAACTGGCGAAAAGCAACCGCCTTCAAAAGAACTTGTTCAATACATACATTCAAGGAAAACAGGAAAATTCATAAGAGCGTCGTTAAAAGCAGGGGGAATTATCGCAGGTGCAGATGAAACTACATTGACCGTATTTCATGAAGTTGGTGAAAAGATAGGGCTCACCTTCCAGATTGTAGATGACATTCTTGATGAGATTGGCGAGAAGGATAAATTAGGGAAAAGCGTCGGTAAAGATCGGGAAAGTGGTAAACAAACTTACGTACGAGTTTTCGGGCTTGATGAAGCGAAAGCAAGGGCAAGAGAGCTTGCAGAAAGCGCGATAGAACAGATTAATTCCTACTTTGGAGAGGAAAAAGGACTACCTCTTACATCACTAACAAAGTTTATTATAGAGAGGAATTTTTAAGCGTTGAATACATTCATTGAGATTTTTACAAATAAGTATTTCGTGGTACCTCTTGTGACAGGAATTTTAGCGCAGACATTCAAATTTTTTCTCTACTGGTCCATCAATAGGAAGCCGGATTTCCGCTGGTTTTTCTATACAGGTGGAATGCCAAGTGCACATTCAGCATCTGTCATGGCGCTTTCAACAATTGTTGGATTTAATAAAGGTTTTGATTCCGCCCTTTTTGGCATAACATTATACTTCAGTCTAATAGTGATGTACGATGCTGCTGGCTTACGAAGGGCCGCCGGAATGCAGGCAAGGGTAATTAATAGAATGATTGAAGAATTGAAAATAGCGCACAAAATTAGAGAAGAAAGACTCAGGGAGCTACTTGGACATACACCTTTTGAGGTGATGGTCGGAGCTCTACTCGGTATCTTTGCAGGTATCATAATGAGGTGAAATGATGAATATCTACCACTTGATTTATCAACTTGCATTTTTTACACCACCATTGCTCCTGGCTTTAACTCTCCACGAATATGCTCATGCGTACAGTGCTTACAAATTAGGAGACCCTACAGCAAAAATCATGGGGAGACTGACCCTCGATCCTTTCAAGCACATTGACATCATTGGCCTCATAATGCTTTTCATAGTTCACATAGGCTGGGCAAAGCCTGTGCCCGTAAATTATAACAATTTGAGGAATCCCAAAAGAGATGTCATGATCGTAGCCTTTGCTGGTCCACTGATGAATCTTATATCTGCTGTAATTGGAGGCTTACTCTACCGCTATTTAAGTCACCTCACACTCCCTTCGTATATCGCACCTGTAAATGACATGCTTCTCATTTTTGTTCTAATTAGCCTTATTCTTGCATTTTTCAATCTATTACCTGTCCCTCCACTCGATGGATGGCGTATCGTATCCGCTTATGCCCGGCCCGAAAAAATTCGCCTGTATGAAACATACGGTGTAATTCTGCTTATCTTTTTGTTCTTTTCACCTTACATTATTGGTGTTGACTTGCTTGGTATTTATTTGAGACCACTGGTAGGAATTTCTACCAAATTGATTATCGGTGCAGATCTTTCAAAACTCTTTATTTAACCTTGAAAGGAGAGGCAATGTATGGAAACAAAGGGACTTGGTCACTCCTCGTTTGAAATTTTGAGAAAGGCGAGGGAACTTGAAAGGAGGGGAAAACATATCATTCATCTCCATATTGGAGAACCTGATTTCAAGACTCCAGAAAACATCATCAAGACCGCTTACAAAGCTATGGAGGATGGATTTACCCATTATACAGATCCACAGGGAATACTTGACCTGCGTGAGGCAATCTCTCAATACCAACAAATCTATAGAGGCAGGCAAATTTCACCTGATAGAATAATTGTTACACCCGGGGCGAAAATGATGATACTCTATTCACTCCTTGTGGTAGTAGAATCCGGAGATGAAGTGATTTATACCGATCCTGGTTATATGTCTTACAGATCACACATCATAATTGCCGGTGCAAAACCAGTTCCCTGGAGACTTCGTCCAGAAAATGGGTTCAAGCATGATCCGGATGAACTAAAGAAATTAATCACAGGCAGAACAAAAGCCCTGATCCTGAATTTTCCACACAATCCTACCGGGGTTACAATAGATAAACAAACCCTGAAAGAAATTCTTAAAATTGCGCGTGCTCACGGTCTTTACGTGATCTCCGACGAAATATATTCAAGAATCTTATTTAACGGTATACATTTCAGTGCGCTAAGATTCGAGGATATGGACAATCATCTATTCCTAATCGATGGTTTTTCCAAGACTTATGCTATGACTGGCTGGAGAATCGGTTATGGAATCGTACCTGAAAAATTCGTCCAGCAGGTGGTTAAATTACAGACCAATACTGTCTCGTGTGCGACATCGTTCGTCCAGAAAGCTGCAATCGAGGCTATCAAAGGCCCACAGGACTCTGTTGAAAAAATGGTGCAGGCCTTTGAAAGGAGAAAAAATATCGCTGTTAACATTCTTAGAGAAGCCTCAGAGATCAATTTCGTTGAACCGGTAGGTGCGTTCTATGTTTTTCCATTCATCGGTGTAGACTCCAACAAATTTGCCCATTATCTACTGGATGAATTTGAGGTCGCTGTCCTACCAGGCTCCTATTTCGGAGATCAGTGTAAAGAACACATCCGGATCTCTTTTGCAAATAGTGAAGAAAACATTCGTGAAGGTGTAAACCGGATAGTTGAAGCATTAAAAAGATTTAAAGACAGAGTTTAACGCAAAAGTTGGCATAATCGAAAAAAATAAGTTCTACTCAGAGATCGGCAGGAATGCAGTGTACATGGTGAGATTACACCATGCTGTTCTTACAATTCGGATCCATTCTATCTTAGGAATAATGATTTTCGTTGAGAATAAGGAGTCTTTTGGAGCAACGATAAATCAGGTTAAAAAGGCCCCATACTTCTAAGTGAGACAGTTGTTATTAGATAGAATTTTTCAAAACTATAAAAAAGTACAAGATGGACATTCTTGCAATTAACTCTATAATAAAAACATGGGCGCTCTGTTTTTTACAGGTTTTCCAGGGTTCATCGGTCGAAGGTTGATCACTGCTCTCACGCAAAAATTCAATTACGAAAAAGTTTATCTTCTGGTTGAAGAGAGGATGCTTGATCGGGCTCAACAGGAAGTTCGCAAACTTCCGGATCCCAGCCTTTTTGAAATCATTCCAGGAGACATCACGGTTGAGAATTTAAAACTCAGCTCATCGAGATTCAAGGAGATTAAGCCGAATGTTACACATCTCTTCCATCTTGCAGCAATCTACAATCTCACTGTCCCATTTGAACCTGCTTATAAAGTTAATGTTGAGGGAACACAGAATGTAATCAAATTTGCAGAAAAACTCCCTAACCTTAAAAAATTTGTCTACTTCTCAACTGCCTATGTTTCAGGTAAGCGAACAGGTACAGTATACGAAGACGAGCTTGATAAGGGGCAATCATTCAAAAACCATTATGAACACACGAAATTTCTTGCGGAAAAGCTTGTAAGGGAGAAAACCAAGGAGATCCCGACCACCATTATCCGACCTGGCATTGTAATTGGAGATTCCAGAACGGGGGAAACAGACAAATTCGATGGTCCCTATTACGTTATGATTTTTTTCAAACGAGTTCCAAAGTTTATCCCATTACCGTATATAGGGAAAGGGGAGGCGGAGGTCAATCTTGTTCCAATAGACTTTATTGTCAGGGCAACGGTTGCACTTACAGGACTTGAAAAATCTACTGGCAAGACTTACCACCTGACTGATCCCTCTCCTCTTACAGCACATGAGCTTTACAGACTATTCTCAATTAGAATCAGGGGTAAGGAACCTGTGGGTAGGGTACCATTAGCCTTTATTCAGGCATTTTTGAAAATTCGCCCACTGGCAAAGCTTTTCGGAGTCCCATACGAGGCCACACCCTATTTCACACACAAAGTCCATTATGACTCTACAAACACACTTAGTGATCTCTCACCATTGGGGATTAGCGTTCCACCTTTACCGAGTTACATAGACAACATTGTGGAATTTTTTCTTGCAAATTACAAAAATTCATCATTGAGGACATTTTAAAAATGGAACTTACGAGATCATACATAAATGGTAGATGGGTATCAACTGGGAAAACCTACAGATCAATGAATCCTGCTACGGGGGAGGTTTTCCTTGAAATAGAGGAAGCTGGTGTGAGGGAGGTTGATGCGGCCTTTCAGGCCGCATCAACCTCCCTCACCTTTTGGCGAGAATCATCCATCGACGAAAGAATCCAGCTCCTTGGAGCAGTCAAACAACAACTTCTGAAAAATAGCGAAGAAATCGCAAGAATCATAGCTCAGGAACAGGGAAAACCTTTAACCGAATCTCTTGCAGTTGAAGTTCTCCCCTCTATTGATGCGCTGGATTTCTACGAAAATCGCGCCAAACTCTACCTTGAGGAGTTAAAAATTAAATACTGGCAGGTCCTCTTTCGTGACAAGAAGGGCTATTATACTTTTGAACCCCTCGGTGTGGTTTCCATCATATCTCCATGGAACTACCCATTCATAATCCCATTTCTCGATGTTGCTGCATCAATATTTGCCGGAAACACCGTGGTTTTGAAACCTTCCTCCACCACACCCGCAATTGGACTCACCATCGCAAATCTTTTCCATGAAGCAGGTGCCCCTCCTGGAATTATCAATGTTCTGACAGGGAGATCATCAATTGGTGAAGCCATAATAACACACCCTGACACACGTGCAGTTTTATTCACAGGATCAGTTGAAACTGGTAAACGGGTAATGGAGCTCGCATCCCGTGGGCTCAAAAAGGTCATACTTGAGCTTGGAGGAAAGGACCCGGCAATCATCTTCCCTGATGCGGACATAGAAAGAACCATCAAGGGAGTGGTATGGGGCGCATTCATGAATGCTGGACAAACCTGTGCTTCAATTGAGAGGGTGTATATTCATGAAAATATATTCGACGTACTTCTTGATGGAATACTTGAATTTACCAGGCAGTTGAGGATAGGTGACCCCTTGAAACCTGATACCGAAATAGGTCCAATGACAACAGAAGCACAAAGAATGCTTGTCGAAGCCCATATCGAAGATGCTATTGAGAAAGGAGCAAAAGTTGTTTACGGAGGAAAAAGACCGGAAAGACCAGGCTATTTTCTTGAGCCAACAGTACTAACAAATATGAACCACGAAATGATAGCCATGCAGGACGAGACATTCGGACCACTCCTTCCAATAATGAAATTTAAAAATACAGAAGAAGTTATAAAGCTTGCCAATGATTCAAAATATGGACTCACTGCCTCTATCTGGACAAAAGATGAAATGCTTGCCAGGCAGGTAGCAAGAAAAATTGAAACCGGTACGGTTACAATCAACGATCATGTGTTCAGTTTTGGAGAGCCTGAGGGTGCCTGGGGTGGAGTAAAATTCTCAGGTATAGGTAGAACACACGGCAGATTTGGCCTGCTTGAATTGACAAACATAAAATTCAATAGTGAAGATTTTAATCAGAGAGAAAAGCAGTTCTGGTGGTACCCTTACAGTGAGAGTCTTTTCAAAGCTGCACACACAGCTGCATTCGCCATGTATGGAACCGGGAAATTTAAATTCCTGCTCAAACTCATCCCACATCTGAGTTATTTACGAAAAACAACTTCTTTCTGGAATCTTCTGAAAAACTGGAAACGATTCTTTTAGAAATTGAGTCTGAATTTTAAAGACGGTAAAAATATCGTCATTTTTAGACCAGGAGCAATTGGAGACACTTTGCTTGATACACCACTCATCCGTGCATTGAAAGAGAATTTCCCGCGATCCAGAATCATCTATTTCTCAAGAAATCCATCTATTGAAATTCTCAGATACAACAGGAATGTCATCCCTGTGGAATTTTCTTTCATCAATCTCCTGAAGGTTAGCCTTACCTTTAAACCATACATTTTCATGGATCTAAAGGGAAATGCTGTAAGTGTCATTGCTTCCCGCCTATCCGGGGCAAAATATCGGCTGGGTATTTTCAAAGAGAGTAGAAGAAGATACTACAACGTGCACATTTATCCACCTTTTGGTAAAATTCATTACACAGTTTACCACAGGCTTGAATTTTTGAGACCATTTGGGATCGATCCTATGTCGGCTTCAATTGATACAGAATTTCCTTATCCCATTGAATATATTGAGAAAATGAAAAAGAATCTGCACGAAATGGGGATTAGTGGATTTTTCTTTGTCTCGCATCTAAGGCTTGACCTACCTCATCGGGCATGGGATATTCGGAAATACTGTTCATTTTTCAATAAATTGCAGAGGGAGTATGCCTACCCGATCCTGATTGCCTGGGAGCCATCAAAAGTAAAAACCCTCGAGCCTGTTCTCAGATGTGCACCGGTTAGACTTGCGCCACGGACAAAAAGTCTTTTTGATCTGGGGGCACTAATGAAATTGGCCGGTGTTTATTTTGGTTCCGACTCAGGTCCCAAGCACATCGCAGTGAGCCAGAGAACTCCAACATTCGCCTTGTTTTTCACTGAGTTACCCGACGCGTGGACACCTCCTGATCCAAAACACTCATTTGCATGGAAAGGATTGCCATGCCAGCCCTGCTGGCGCAAATCGTGTCGGTTCGGTACATTCGACTGTATCCATAAGTTGTCATCTGAGGAGGTCTTCTCAAAATTTAAAGAATTTTTAAAAGATAAACTCCCCTCTTAGCATCTGACTTTACACTTGTTTTTCAAGCAGGGAAATAATGGATATTATTCTTAAACCTGAGGACAATCTTTCTTTCTTCATAAATTCCAAATAATTTTGCATTCTGAGGACAAAAATTTTGCAACACCTTTCCTCTCAATTTATAACCATTTTGCAATCATTTTTAAAATTCTTATGGGTAACTTCAGCTCTTAACGGTAAATAAATAGGTGAAACCTTGCTGTATTTGATTATTCAATTCAGCAAATTCTCAAATGAGATTATCTTCAATGAGACTAAGGTTGCTTTCAGGAAAAGTTTGACACAGTGATCACATTTTTAAAAATTACATGTTTAAAAATTAAATGAAATGGAGCCTTTTAAACTATAAACATGGTGACCTCCTGAATATCTTCCCCTGAGCTCCATCTCCGTTAATGTACGCTGTCCCAGTTGACGTGATAATCTTGCAAGATAGGAAGCGGAAAATCCTGATTCCAGTATCTCAGGAGCATCAGGAATTTTTTTGGAAATGCTTAGACTTAGATCTCCACGGAATGAAAAGCCATGAAAGGACTTCCACACAGATGTACCGAGCTCAACTCCTGGTGTAGTGGCAACTTCAGACCATTTAACCGATTTATAAAAGAGTGAAAGAGTTAAAGAAGCATCTTGAGCATATCCAAATCTTTCGTAGAATCTTAACTTTCTCAGCTCAACTCTACTCCAATCGCTGATCATCTTTCTTTCTGCTGAGATTCCGCGGGTAATCTTTCCCCTCAGTTCAGCCTCCATATCCACAGCAGACTCGCCGTTTATCTCAGACCATTTATACACCCAGGCACCAATTGTAAAATAGAACTTTCCTGGATTTCCCTGGAAATAAGCACTATACCTGTAATGCAATGGATTCTTCAGGTCCTTGAATCTTGTGTCTGCGGATGCATGGATAAAAAACGAACCAATTCCTAAAGATGCAGAACCATTAAAATTTTTTACGGCAGTCTGACCCGAAACTTCCACCAACTCCTTTTCATAATCACCAAGCGGATCCTGATAAAAATTACCGGTTGTTGAATCATACGAAAAGCTCCCATTACCTCTTCCTACAAAGATAAATCTGTAAATGTACTCACTCGACCTGTCAGATCTATAGAGTATCCTCGCTGAATAGCTCCAATCCCCCTTGATCCCCTCAGCATTTGCATAGACAGACTGGAACAAAGAATCCTGCCCATTAGAAGACACACTTGTTAATTCATACCTGAAGCTCAGATTACCCGTTTCAATCCCCATTGAGAGAATATTATCCATTTCACCGTTATCGAAAAATCTTCTGATGATACCGGCCGACAGTAATTCCCTGAACCTGATGTTTGAGGAATACTCAAGAAATCCAGAGGAAGATGCAATATACCTTCTAAACCTATTGGAAAAATTCAGCTTATCAGTCCTATAACCCAGCATGAGGCTATAGACCCTATATGTATCTGAAACAGTCTGTCCCAGTGAATAGAAAATACCTTTCCCGCCTCTGACCCAAATTCTCCTTACAAACCCCGAATCTCCATTAGTGTAAAAGAATGCCGGTTCAAAATAAGCATTTGGTCTGAAGCTCGACTTGATGTAGTATCCATTTCCTTTAATGTTTCTATTCAAAACCATTCCAAGAGAATCAACCTCTTTAAAATAGGAGAGTTCGAGAGACAGGAGATTATTGTGAAAAGATACAGCCCATTTACCACTTACGTCTCTTCTGATTGAACCAGTATTAAACAAATTAGGAGCGTTTTCTCGTACATTCATCAGACTACCAAAACTTAAATTTCCCTTCTCTGCATTGAGATTCACGTATAAATTTCTACTTCGTGATGGGAGCCTTGTAAAAAAATACGGAGTATATTTTCCGTTCCCTTTACCTACAAAGAAGTAAAAATTACCGGTGTCACTAAACTGATAATCCCCTCCATTGAGAGGTGAAAACCTCACGATGTAACTTCCTTTATTTTTCCCCTTAAAAATGAAGATACTGTCAATCCTGTCATAATCTCCGTTTCCACTACCAACAAATTTCCAGGCCGGAATTTTCACGAGTCCAGTATCCACAGAGGATTTAAGACTATCAAACGCTTCATCTCCGAGCTGATCCCTCCAGTAAGCGATGTCATCCTCTGCCTGTTTAAAAATGACTTTCGCGCTAACATCACCGGTATTATAGCTGATCTTTGCAACTCCCAGATTCCTCCTACCCGGTGAAGACTGGACAAAAAACTGAGCCCTCAGTACATCATCCGGTTCAATTTTTACACCTGGAAGGATGTAGAGGACACCTGTAGAGTAATCTATCGTGTAATCTTTACCCCTTTTTAAAGGTAGATTATTGAGGAAAATGTGATCAGTTTCCTCGACAATGTATTCACCGGTAGTGACGAGTTTAATGGGATAATTCGTGTTTTTAATGTTTGTAAAAGTTTTTTTGACGAATTTTCCGGGTATTTCGCCATAGGTTAATGAAATAGTAAGTTTATGGGGCGGCCGCGGAGCGGCCGCCCCATAACTTACCATTCCGCCAAGTAAAGGCGTATTGAATCCCAACTCCGGAATCCAGAAATTTATCCGCCCGAACTTCGAGGAAAAATTCTTAAAACTGTAGGAAAGATAAATCTCGTTGTAACCCGATAGATTTTTTGAGATAAAATCCTCTCCCCCACTCCCATTATCGTTCACTACGCCCTCAAGCTTTCCATATTTTCCAATTCGTCCCCCTATGGATAAATTCAGGTCCTGTGAAATATCGATATTCCCATCTGAACCCGCACTTATGGTTACTTTCTTTGTGCCGGTGAGTTCCAAATTATCTGAATCAATTTCATTTGTCACATAGGTCGATTCAACCTGGGAAGTATCATTCTCGACAGCATACTCGTAATACCACCCGTTGCTCAAATGAAGTGAAATGGAGACTAAAAGCAGCAAAAACATGTGGAAACAGTTTAATTTACACCCCAGTTATATTCAACCCCCTGAGTAAATCAATTTACTCTCGTTTATTCGGGAGGTCTTTCTTTATCCTTTCTATCGATACAGCTTTAAAATTTCTTTGGTAGCATAAATGAACTTTTGATTAATGCAATAAAAATGGTGGTTTAATCGAGTATTGGAAATTAAAATTTTGAGGACGTTTTTAAAAAAGGAGAGAAAAATATGATCGAAGTTGAAAATGTAGTTATTGGAGGCGGACCCGCAGGCTATGTGGCGGGGATTAGACTTGGCCAGCTGGGAAGAGAAGTACTTGTTGTTGAGAAGAAAAGAGTTGGCGGAGTATGTTTAAATGAAGGATGTATACCCACAAAAGCACTTCTCAGCGCAACTGAGCTTATCCACTTAGCTGAAAAATTCAAGACAGCAGGAATAATCTTCCAGGCCCCTGAAATTCAGCCTGAGAAGCTGAATAACTGGAAAAACTTGGTTGTCGACAGACTGGTTAAAGGAGTTGAATTTCTCTTCAAGCATAACAATGTAGGGCACATAAAGGCAGAGGCCAGGTTTCTCGACCAGAATACTCTCCTTCTTGACAATGGTGAGCAGATTAAATTCAAAAATGCAATCGTCGCAACAGGCTCCCATCCAGTAGAAATTCCAAACTTTGAATTCAGCGAAATTGTGATTTCCTCCAGCCAAGCCCTACAGGCAAACGAAATACCTGAGCACATGCTCATCATTGGTGGAGGCGTCATTGGACTCGAAATCGCAACCATCTATGCAAGGCTTGGGACAAAGATCACGGTGGTAGAACTCATGGAGCAGATTCTACCCGGGATCGACATTGACCTCGTTAAGGTAGTTGAGAAAAATCTAAAAGCCATGGGGATCGAAATTTACACCTCATCAAAAGCTATATCGTATGAAGGAAGTGGCCCTGTAAAGGTCAAAGCTCTTATTAAGGGTGAGGAGAGGATTTTTGAAGTAGATAAAAT
>CAYNMM010000072.1:0-23645 GCA_964398355.1 uncultured bacterium | reverse complement strand
GACGCAGAGAAAACATAAGTTTTACTGGGAAAACAATAGAAAGGGATTTATTATTTCCCATTATCCCCCAAGTGTAAGAATAAAGCAGATTAAACAATCGAGGAGAAAAATTGTCTATGTTTTTGATCATAATATAGACATCCGGCCCACTTTGAGGAAGAGGAGGGGAGAGATTGAGCTTTTTTTCCCCCATGGTTTTATCGAGGCGTATCCAGCTCTTTTTTTTAGCGATTTTACTAAAAAAGTTGCCTTTTCCCATACACTTGCCGGGTTCAAGTTAAAGTTAAAAGTTGGGAACAATGTTAAGTACAGTTACAAGAAATCCCTGAAAACTTTGTCCCTGATTCTAATCAGAGTTGAGCAGAAAAAAGAGAGTAGACGTGGGCTTCTTACGGAAGTGATAGTGATAGATCCTGGACATGGTGGTAAGGATCCAGGAGCCATTGGTTATCATGGAATAAAGGAAAAAGATGTTACTCTTGCAATTGCTCGTGAAGTGAAAAAGATTGCAGAGAGAAAATTGGGTGTGAAGGTCGTTTTGACAAGAAATAGAGACGTTTTTGTTCCACTTTGGGAGAGGTCAAGGTTAGCGAATAATCTGGGGGCCATACTCTTTGTCTCAATTCATTGTAATTATTCGCGTAATAGATATGCTCATGGACTTGAGACGTACTTTTTATCAAATGCGAGAACCAGATGGGAGAGAGCCGTTGCTGCCCTCGAAAATTCGTCCGTTAAGTATGAGATCAAGTACAGGAAACAGTATGAAATGGTGAAGAGGATACTTGGGGACATGGCACAAAATCGTTATCTTAAAGAGTCCCAATTGCTTGCCCAATATGTGCATGAATCAGTTTTGGCGAGGACGGGGGCTTATAACCGTGGTATTAAACAGGCCGGTTTTTATGTATTGCTCTTTACACATACCCCATCCATACTTGTTGAGACGGGCTTTATAACTAACAAGAGAGAGGCAAAGAGATTAAGGAGTAGATGGTATATTAAGAGAATTGCCGAGGGGATTGTTAATGGCATATCATTATATGTAAACAAATATGCGAGTCGAATTTATTAAATCTTTGCAGAGGGGAAAATGAAAGATTTTAAAACTTTTCCCAGGAAGATCGATGGTTACAGGATAGTTTCCTCCCTTGGAGAAGGTGCGACAGGAAAAGTTTTTCTCGTTGAAAAAGAGGATAACCTCTTTGCGATGAAATTACTTGAAAAGGGTGATATTGGGGAGCTAATTTCAGAATTCTTTATTTTAAGGGGACTTAATCATCCAAAAATAATAAAAGTTTACTCTGTGAATTTGAAAAAGGATTTAGGGTACGCTATTCTTGAATACGCCAGTGGTGGGAGTTTACAGGGAAAATGCTTCAAAGAGGACTGGAGAAGTTTCATTAATAGGGTTGTCGATGATATTTTACCAGCTCTTGAATTTCTGCACAAAAGAGGAATCTTACATGGTGATATTAAACCGTCCAATATACTGATATCTTCAAATGGGGTGTATAAACTTTCAGATTTTGGAGGTGTGACCAAGTTTCTCGATCTCTATACTCTTGCAAAAGAGAAGACTTTTACGCTTGAATACACAGCTCCTGAGATTTTAATGGGAGAGAGAGCTACGACTCAGTCTGATATTTATTCCCTTGGGATAGTAATGTATGAGATGCTCACGGGTAAGTTACCTTTTGACGGCTCGGTGGAAATGGTTGTTAACGGACATTTAATGGGAGTTGTAACTCCTCCTCACATATTAAATCCAATGATTCCAGAGAGCCTTTCAAATTTCATCGTTAAAATGCTCGAAAAATCTCCATTACGGAGACCCTCCAGTGTTAAAGAGGTTGACGCAGTACTTTCAAGGATCCTTGAGAACAGAACTTATGAACCAGATTTTTCTCCTCTGTCCGCATCGATTGGGCGAGGAAAAGAGCTTCGAATAGTGGAAAGCTTATTTAAAAGAATTATCGAAGGAGGAAAAAATCGCAATAATGTTCTTGTGTTCTACGGTCCTGAAGGAATTGGGAAAACAACCTTAGCAGATGAAATCGTGTGCAGAGCTTATTTACAGGGAATTTTCACCATCAGGTTTGACCTGAAAGCTGATAATTACTCAGCTTCTCTGAAACGACTCGGAAAATTCCTCGAAAATTTTGTGAATCAGAGATTACCGGAAATTGGGAATTCTAATTTGAGACATCAGTTTGTTAACAATATTTACACTACTTTAAAAATATTGAGTAACAGGTTTCCGGTCCTTGTTGTTATTGATGAATTCCCTTCCGATGATTATGTCAGCTGGCAAATTTTATCCGATGTTGCAAAATTTATTAAGAGGGACAGAATAGGTGTTATTGTCTTTTCTGAGACTACAGTCAGACCTCAGATCAAAGGAGTAACCAATGTTTACAGACTGCAACCATTTGGTCCCGGGATTATAAAAGAATTTCTGAGAAGTAAAAATATTCAACTTAGTAGGTCAGAAATATCCAGGATTTATAGTTTCACAAGGGGGATCCCAAGAAAAGTTAAAAAGATTATTGACTGTCTTTCTGAAAAAAAACTGCTCGATACATGTATAAAAGAGGATGAAATTCAAAAGAATTCGGTTGAATCCCTATCTGAAACTGAGAGAGAGGTTCTCAAATATATGGTATTGATGGGAAATCCAGTTGAGTTGAAAGTTTTGATAAATCTCCTTGGAGTTGAAAAGGTCACTGAATCAATAAGCACGTTACTATCACGAGGAATTTTGAAAAGGATGAATTATTACGCAATCGATGACTCTATTCGTGATAGATTGCTTGGCGAATTCAGTCACGATAGATCTTCCGTTTCCCTGATTGCGGGGGAGTTTGCAAAAATGAGGATTTATAGACGCGCTGCAAGAATTCTCTACGATACAGGTTACTTTTCGTCATCTTTTAAGTATATTGAACCTGCGTTAAAAAGGGCTTTCAGGAGAAGAAACTATATAAAACTTTACGATCTTTTAAGACCTTATGAAGATGTCAGGTTGAAAGGAAGAGCGAAAAAAATGTTCCTTTCCTATTATGTGTACGCAATGATAAACCTTGGCATGTATAGCAGTGCCCTTAAAGTCATTGAGAATAATTATGATCAGATGGGGAAGCCGGAAGCTGATTTTCTCAGGTGTTACGCTCTTAAGGAGCTTGGATATCCAATAGATAAATTGATCTCCTTAATGGAAACAAATATAAATGGGAAAATTTCAGGTTTTCTCGAAGACGATGCTGATTCTCTCTATGCAGAGCTTGTCTCAGAAACCAGTATTTCTCACGATGAATTCGAATCAATAATTGGAAAGATTCTGAGAGGAAGAAAAAGAGCAGATGTTAGGGTTAAGTTGCTCAGGATTTCTGGTAATTATCATTTCAACAGGAGAGATTACAAAAAAGCCAGAGATTATTATAGAGCAGGTTTAAGAATTGCAAAAAAGATGGATATTCACTGGGAAATCCCAAACCTTTTAATGAATTTGACAGTGTCAAGAATTATGCTTGGGGAAATCAAGCCTGAGGAACATCTTGAGAATTTGAAAAATGCTGCAAGATTGGCTGAGAAACAGGGAAACTATCCGATCCTCGAAAAGATTTACCAGAATATAACATTTTTTTATCTCTCATACAATAAGTTTGATGAGGCTGAAGTTTACCTTGAAAAATTAAAACATCTGGGAGAGTTAAGCAATAATCCAACGATAATAGCTAAATATTACGAAAATCTGGCATACTTGAATTTTGAAAAAGGTATATGGAGGAACGTCGGAGATTATTATTTAAAAGCTTATGAAAGCTATAAAAAGACGGGAATTCCTGATATAGGATTTTATGGTAAGTACATAAAATTTCTTATCCATCTTGGTAACTTTACAATGGCACTACATCTTCTGCGTGAAGCACTGGGTTTCTGGAAAAAGATTGCGAGCCGAAATATGCTTGCATGGGTTTATGAAAACCTTTTTATTGTTCTTGGGATAACAGGGAGAAAGGATTTGATGGAAAGATTCCTCGACCGATTACCAGACGACATAAAAAATGACCCAGGTATATCCTATTTTATTGCCTTCGGACAAAAAGATTTTCAGACGGCATTAAAGGTTGTAGATAACATAATAGACAGGTTAAAGCCTTATGGAGAGAACTTTCAGGTGAGATATTACCTTGAAAAAGCCGAGACGTTACTTTCCCTCGGAAAGGTGGAGGAAGCACAACATTTTATCAATATTTACCTTGATAGAAAACCTGAGGGAGTTTATCGTGAAGCATTGGGGTACTTTATTCTTGCAAAAATATTTCTTGCCAGAAAAGACTGGTCGAATGCACTCTTAAATTTTGAAAGAGCCAAAAATCTATTTGAACAACTTGGAGCAAAGTATCAACTGGGAAAAACAAAATGCTTTATTTCGTACGTAAATGCCGTTTACAAGGAGCAGGAACCAGAAGATAGAGATCTTGAAGAATGCCGAAATCTTTTATCCTCTGTTGGTGCTGGACGCACATTTGATGAGATAAAACTTGAAATTATAGAACTACTTGAAAAATAATAGAGAAATGCCAGACGGCAAATTCTTTGATGAGTCGCTGAGTGGGATAAGCGCAAGTTACCTTGGTGTACTCTACCGTTTCTCTGTAATTCTCAATTCTACTCTCGATTTGAAGAAAACACTCGAATATTTAACCAATGCTGTTCGAGACCTTATTAACGCTGAAAGATGTGTCATAGATCTCCGTGAAGAATGTTGTGGAATTAAAAGAGAGACTTTCAATTTTTCTGATGAGTATCTCAAGGATCTGAGCGAAACGATACTAAAGAAAGTTTATCTAACAGGTGAGTCATTGAGATTAATCGACGCTCAAAATCATGATGAATTTAAGAAAAGGAAAAGTATAAAGAGACTTGGTATACGTTCTGTTCTTGCTGTCCCCATTAAATGGTCAAACGAGGTCATTGGAGTTATTTATATTGATAACAAGAAAGTTGTAAATGCATTTTCTGAAGAGGAGCAGCGTTTAGTGGAAGCCCTCGCAAATGTAGCATCAGTTGCCATCAGAAATTCACGCGATTATGCAAATCTAAAACAATCACTTACTGATTTTAAATCTACTTTGAGTAAAGGTTTCTTCTACACAGAAGATTTTCTCGTTGTAAGTGAGAAGATGAGAAGAGTCGTCGATGAGATTGAAAGAGTTAAAGACAAAGACTGGCTTAATGTTTTACTCGTGGGAGAAACCGGTGTTGGAAAAGAGGTGGTTGCAAGGGCTATTCATCTGAAGTCTGGAAGAAAAAACAGGTTGTTTAATGCCGTGAACTGTCCAAATTTGCAGGAAGAACTATTCGAATCCCATCTTTTCGGCTTCAAAAAAGGTTCGTTCACAGGTGCTTCGAAAGATCACAAAGGGAAAATTTACGCAGCCGATGGGGGAACTGTTTTTCTTGATGAAATTGGAGATCTTTCCCCAGCCCTCCAGGCAAAATTTTTAAAGGTACTTGAAACCGGAGAAATCGAAGTGATAGGTACAAGTAAACCTGTAAAGGTTGACGTAAGATTTATTTCCGCAACAAACAAGGATATTGAAGAAATGGTGGATAGAGGTGAATTTCGTGAGGACCTTTATTATAGACTTGCAGGTTATACAATCGAAATTCCTCCACTTAGAGAGCGTAAAGAAGAAATCATTCCACTTGCAAATCTGTTTCTTGCAAAATATTCTCCTGGAGGTGTTATCAAAGGATTTACTGCAGGAGCCAAGGAAAAGTTACTCCAATACGATTACCCTGGTAATGTTAGAGAACTCCGGGATATTATAAAGAGGGCCGTGGTACTGGCAGAGAACGATTATATAACTGAAAAGGAAATTGTTTTGGGAAGACGTCGAAAGAAAAAGAAATTATCCCTGGAAGATAACATCTCTCTTAAAGACCTTGAAAAAATACATATTCTTCAGGTTCTTGAGAAAACTGGCTGGAATATGACTTCAGCAGCAAAGATTCTTGGTATTACCAGACAGACGCTGAGAAACAAAATCCGCGAATTCAATCTGGAGAAATTTAAGATGCCCTCTAAAATTTAAAACTGCTCTTCTTCTGTACTTAAAGACAATCGGTATTCTTCAAAATTTTAATTTAAATTTTGTTTACGTGCTCCGGGATGGCCATTTTAGTATTTTACAAAGAGTTTATAACCCTTATCTCTTAATGTCGCAAAAACTTTGTCGGGATTTGCAACTTTAATTCTCATTACTATGGTTCTTTTCTTTTTATCAGGAGACATGAGTGTTGTCAGACTCAAAATTAGTGGGTTGAATTGAGAAATTGTGCAGACAATGTCAGAAATTTTTCCCGCCTCAACCGGTACATCCTCTACAGTGATTCTTATTCCTTCTTCCTCAAGCCCCAGGATCTTTATCATAGTCTTGAAGATGTCTGTCTCCGTGATAATTCCAACGAGTTTCTTATTGTCGTTTAGAACAGGGAGGTGACCTATTCTGTATTTATTCATGAGGATTGCTGCTTCTTCGAGAAGAGCGTTTTCATTCACTGTTATAGGATTCCTGGTCATAACATCTTCGACCTTTAGTTTTAAGAGAAGATACTGAATTTCGTGCTGACTCAGTGTCGTGACCTTAGAGGGCATTGCTTCCCTCAGCGTGTTTATTGTAACTATACCGACAAGTTTGTCACCCTTCACCACAGGGAGAGCACGAATCTTATTCTCCCTCATGGTTTTTTCTGCATCTATAACCAGCGTATCAGGTGTTACCGTTATGGGACTTGGTGTCATAACATCTTTAACAAACATTTCACTTCCTCCTTATTTCCATTCCCTTTTGTCAATTATTTTCTTTTCTGATTTTAAACTATTTGCACTTACAAATTCAAGCCTATCTACCTTCACTCTGAGAACATCTCTCAGGCTTTTTAGAATCTCGTCTCTCAGATTCTCAGCTTTTTCGAAGTTTGTTGTCTCAACTCTTAAATGAAGGAAATCTCGCTCTGCCTCTCTTGTAACCACCGCGATGAAGTTAGTAAAGATTTTGTATCTCTTTAAAACTCCCTGGATCTGTCCAGGGTGCACAAACATACCACGAACCTTTACAGCATCTCCGATTCTGCCCATGAATCCAGCAATTCTCTCTGTTTCTCTACCACACTTGCATTTATCGAGCAATAATTTTGAAAGGTCACCAGTTCCAAACCTAATTAATGGATAAGTTTTATTAAAGAGTGTAACTACAACTTCACCGATTTCTCCGGGTGGAAGCGCCTTTCCTGTGGACGGATCGACGATTTCGAGGATTATATTTTCGATAACATGCATACCTTCTCTGTACTCGCACTCAAAGGCTATAGCCCCCACATCAGCGGTCCCATACCCTTGAAATGCTTTTATGCCGTGTTCTTCAAAAGTTTGTCTTTGTGAAGGTGTAAATGGTTCAGCAGTTACGAACGCCTTTTTTATTGTAAATTTAGTGCCAAGCTCCTGAGATTTCTTAATTAGAGTCATCAAGAAGCTTGGTGTCCCAATGAAGCCAGTTACTCCAATATCATTTATTATTCTAACTTGGAGCTCAGTGTTCCCTACACCAGTAGGGACAACAGTAGCTCCGATCGAGCGGAGTCCCTCATCGAACATAATGCCTGCAGGGGAGAGATGATAGGAAAAAGTATTGATTACGACATCATCAGCAGTGAATCCTGCTGCCTTAAGAGGCTCTTCCCAGTTCCAGTAATCTTTTTCTTCCCCCTGAGGATCATAAATTGGTCCAGGAGACTGAAAGATCCTCTTGAGTGAGGATGGACTTACTGCAAGCAAACCTCCAAAAGGTGGGTCCTGTGCCTGTATTTCTACAAGATCATCTTTTCTAATTACAGGAATCTTTTGAAGATCCTTGATAGTTTTGATATCTGAGGGCGTTAACCCTACATTCTCAAGTCTTTTTTTAAATGCAGGTGAATTTTTGTAAGCAAAATCGATTATCTCTCCGAGTTTCTTTTCTCTTTTTGCTTTTAGATTCACTTTTACCCCCTATGTGAGCCATCTTTTCCTTCTCTTATAATGTTTGACTTCTCTGAAACTCTTCTTTTTCCCGACTTCAGTTAATCCGAGGTAAAATTCTTTGACATCCGGGTTTTCTTTTAACTTATCTGCCGGACCATCCATAACGATTCTGCCATTTTCCATTATGTAGCCGTAGGAGGCAATATTCAGTGCAGCCATTGCATTTTGTTCAACGATGAGAATGCCGACCCCCTCTTCTTTGTTAATTCTTTGTATGATTTCGAAGATTTCTTTAACGAGTAACGGAGCAAGACCAAGGGATGGTTCGTCGAGGAGCATGAGTTTTGGGCGGGCCATAAGTGCTCTTCCAATTGCCAGCATCTGTTGCTCACCACCGGAAAGGTATCCAGCAACTCGATGTCTCAATTCTTTTAATCGAGGGAAATAGCTGTATACCATCTCCATATCCTGTCTGACGTTTCTTTTATCTCTCCTGGTGTACGCGCCTGCCCGAAGGTTCTCCTCAACGGTAAGATGTTCGAAGACTCTTCTCCCTTCCATAACTTGAAAGATTCCCATGCGTACAATATCTTCTGCGGATTTTTTGTCTATTCTTTCACCGTTAAATTCGATAGATCCATCTGTCACTTCACCATCTTCTTCTTTTAGCAAACCGGAGATGGCCTTCAGTGTAGTGGTTTTACCTGCACCATTGGCTCCGAGTAGAGCTCTAATGTCTCCGTCAGGGACTTCAAGGGAGACACCTTTAAGGACCAGGATAACCTGATTGTAAATGACTTCAATATTGTTTAATACGAGCATAGTCTAATGATTTTAAGGGGGCGGCGGCTTCGCCGCCGCCCCCCAATTTTTATTCTCCTCTCTTCTCCCACTCAGGCACTGGTGGGACATCGAACCAATCCGTCGCAGCTACGAGATTTCCATTCTTAATCGTAACCAATCTGATTCCCTTCGCTCCCCTGTGGTCATTCGGGCTATAAGAAATTGGTGTTGTAAGGCCTTTTGTATCAAAGTTCTTCATTGACTCGAATGCCTTGTAAACATCGGGTCCCTTAACCTTCTTATAGTTTCCATTTTTGGCTTTCAACGCCATTTCCACAGCGTGGATCATCACCATTGCATTGACCATTCCGGTTATGTACTGTGGATCTCTGTATTTAATATTGGGATGGTACTTTGCATTAAGCATCTTTGCAAATTTTATTCCTTCCGAATTATCGGACCAGATCCCGAAAGGCATGGCACCAAGATAACCTTCTGCCGCATCACCTGCAAGCTCTGCGAGTTTCTTTCCACTACTCCAGAAATTGCCTGTGAAAATCACATTATTCATTCCAAGTTTCTTGGCGTCTTTCAGGATTGTGCTTGTGGCCATAAATGTTTCCTGAATAAATACAAAATCTGCTTTTTTCTCTTTGATACGAAGGAGCTGAGAAGTTGCTTCAAGAGCGCGGAGACTCACCTGCTCAATATCAACAAGATCTATACCAAGTTTTTTGGCGTATTCTTTTGCTGGTTTTATTGGTGCTCTTCCGTAGCCTGTATCGTTGTAAATCAAAGCCATTCTAAGAGGTCTATTCTTTTTCCAGTGATCTTTCATATATTTCATGACAGCTCTCACGTGGTCAGCATAAGTTGTTACCGCAAGGAAATTCCATTTTGGAGGCCAGACAAGATGCTGGGAAAATGATGCTGAAATGTAAGGAATTTTATCCCTGACAACCTTTTCTTTGAGCGCTTCTGAGTCCCCTGTACCCCAGCCGATAATGGCGACAACATGGTCCTGCTTTACATATTTTGCGTATGTTGAAATCGCCTGTGGTATTTTATATTGATAGTCTGTCCAGATGAGTTTGATTTTTACACCGTTTCCGATCCCTCCCTTTTCATTGATGTATCTAACGTAGTCTCTAACCCCATCAGCATATTGGCTACCAACATCACCTGTAGGACCGGTAATATCGAAGAATGCACCTATCTTGATTTCCTTTTTCGCCTCCGCTTTACCCGGAGTGAACACCATACCCATGGCCACAACGGCCACCATTACCAGGGGATATATGATCCCCTTTATGCGTGTGTGCATCATGTTACACCTCCTTTTAAAATATCTTAATAAGAAAACGGCCATAACTTCCAATAAGCCTTTATCATTTGCCATCTATGGTTAAGTCCATCTGGCTCGTAAATCAGGAACAAAATAATTGTTAGTCCAAAAACGACATCTCTCATGGCCGAGAAGAAATTCCCAATGGAGGGATACACACCTGAAAGAGCATCTGCAATAAGGCGTAGAATTTCTGGCAGAAGTACCATAAAAATGGCACCAAAGATAGAGCCGAGAACACTTCCCACACCACCAATTATAATCATTGCAAGATAATCGACTGACACACTAAGTGTGAAGTGCTCAGGTGTGATGATAGTAACATAATGAGCCCAGAGAGAACCTGCTATACCCGCATAGAAAGAGCTTATAAAAAATGCCAGTAATTTGTACTTGTAAAGATTTATCCCGATAATCTCTGCCGCAAGGTCATTATCCCTTACAGCCATAAACGCACGTCCCACTCGAGTTCTTTGCAAATTTTTTGCAAAGGTCGTTGCCAGTATGGCGAAAAACATGGTGATGAAGTAATACTTTTTATCAGTGTCAAAAGATATACCAAATAGAGTTGGAGGATTGACCGGTAATCCAGATGTTCCCTTTGTCAAACTTGACCAGTGGATCATTACGAAATTAATGATAACCTGGGCAGCAAGGGTCGCTATTGCAAGGTAGAGGCCTTTGACTCTAAGTGAGGGAATGCCGAAGATCATTCCAACAATAGCTGTGAAAAGACCTGCCGCAGGTAAAGCGAACCAGAACGGGATGTGCAATCTCATAACAAGCAGTGCAGAGGTATAGGCTCCTACACCGATGAAAGCGCCATGACCGAGTGAAATTTGACCCGCAAAGCCTGTCAAAATATTCAATCCAAGAGCACCAATGACTGCAATACCAATGAGATTTGCGAGGGAGAGCATGTAGTAATTCGCTACAAATGGAAAAACAAGGAGGAAGATAAAAAATACTGTAACCCAGAATTTCAGGAACCTTGTCCTGAATAAGGCCATATCCTGTTTGTAAGTAGTATTAAAAGTTCCACATGGTAATCTATACATGGCTATACCCTCTCGATTCTTTCAAGGCCGAAAAGACCGTAAGGTTTTATCATCAAGATGACTACAAGAACGACAAATGCGGCAACTTCTCTAACACCTCCGCCAAAGTAGGGATCAAGGTATCCACTGGCAAGATTCTCAATAATACCGATAGTAAACCCCCCAACAATTGCCCCGGGAATTGAGTCAAGACCTCCAAGAATGACCACTGGAAAAACTCTCAATCCAAAGTTTGCTACGGAGATATTTATCCCATTAATGTTTCCCAGCAATACACCACCGACGGCTGCAACAACAGCAGCGACTGCCCATGCCATTGCAAAAACCCTTTTTACAGATATGCCCATAGAGAGAGCAGCAGTCTGGTCATCTGCCGTGGCACGCATAGCTATTCCTATATCGGTGTATTTAAAAAACAAAGTGAAAATTACAAGGAAAATCACTGACAGAATTAACGACCATAAATAAACCTGTGAGATTCTTACAAAACCTATTTTTATAGGTGTTTCAGAGAATATTGGAGGAAAAACTCTCGTCTCGGTTCCCCACAATATGATCACGAGGCCCCGCAGGAAAACGGAGAGTCCAATTGTGAGCATGATAACTGAGAGAATGGGTTCACCAATCATTGGTCTCAAGAATAATCTTTCTATGGCGAATCCAAGAAACACGGCAAATACTAACGTCATAATGAACGAGAGCAGGAACGGAATGTGGAGAGATACGGTCAGCCATAGTGCCATATATGCACCTATAAGTACAAGCTCACCCTGGGCAAAGTTAATCACACTTGATGATTTGTAGATCAAAACAAAACCCAGGGCTACCATTGCATAAACACTTCCTAATACCAACCCGGTTACAATAAGCTGGATGAAATATTGCAAGGTTTAACCTCCCTATTTAAAACATGGTTTCAACTTTTACGAAAGCTTTTATAATGGCTTCTCTCCCGTCTCTGTACTTAACCTTTGCCTGAACCTCAACCTTATCCTCTCCCTGGTAAAGGGCGTTAACAAGATCAATATATTTTTGCTCTATGAATCTTCTCCTGACCTTCTTTGTTCTTGTTAACTCCTGGTCATCTGCATCCAATTCTTTATGGAGAATAAGAAACCTCTTAATTCTTGCTGCCTCCGGTAGCTGTTTATTTACCCTCTCCACATCTTTCTTGATAAGTTCATATACTTCAGGCTTCTGTGATAAATCAGTATATGTTGTGTAAGCGATCTGATGGTTTTCAGCCCATTTCCCCACATTCTCATAATCAATATTTATAAATGCTGTGACGTAGGGTTTTTCTTTCCCAAATACTACCGCCTCTTTTATATACGGACTGAATTTCAATTTATTTTCAATATATTGAGGGGAGAAAATGCTTCCGTCAGAGAGTCTCATAACATCCTTCATTCTATCTATAACAACAAGGTGGCCATCCTCATCAATGTATCCCGCATCCCCCGAATGCAACCACCCATCTTTCAGTGCCTCTTTTGTTGCCTCGGGATTCTTGTAATATCCTTTGAAAACACTTGGTGACCGTGAGAGTATTTCTCCCTCTTCGGAAATTCGTATTTCCGTTTCAGGTATGGGTTTACCTACAGTTTCGAATTTTATGTCATCGTCTCTGTGGACCACGGAAATTCCAGCAATTTCTGTCTGGCCATAAATCTGTTTAAGGTTCACACCTATGGCGTGGTAGAATCTAAAAACGTCGGGCCCCAGCGCTGCTCCTCCTGTATAAGCTTTACGAATCCTGGTCATGCCAATTCGATCTTTCAGCGCCCTGAAAAGCATGAAATAACCGATCTTATAGAGGATTTTCCATTTGAGAGATGGTTTCTGCTTGTTAAACTTGAAATCTGCCATCCGATAACCGATAGGCATGAATGTTTTGTAAACGAGTCTTTTTAATGGAGTTGAATCTTCAATCTTTACCTGAATCATTGAGACAATTCCTTCCCATACCCTTGGAGGTGAGAACATGACATGTGGACCTATTTCCCTGATATTTTCGGTAATAGTTGTGGGCTCTTCAGGAAAATTTACAGTAAAGCCGATCAGGAGTCCACCTGAGATTGACATCATCTGTTCGCCCACCCAGGCAAGTGGCAGGAATGAAACAAATTCATCTGTAGGTTCCATAGGGTCCACTTTTACGAGCAAGTTTTCCGCCATTTTTAGCATATTCTTGTGAGTTAACATTGCAAGCTTGGGCAGGGAAGTTGTGCCTGACGTTGTAAGAATCAGGGCGATATCTTCTTCATCTCCTTTGTCAATTTCTTCTTCAAAAAGGGTGGGATGTTCCTTTTCAAATTGTCGGCCGATCTCCTGGACCTCTTGAAAGCTCATCAGAATGGGATCTTTATAATTTCTCATCCCCTTTGGGTCCCAATAAATGACTTTTCTCAGTAGAGGTAATTCATCCTTTATTTCAAGGACCTTGTCGGTTTGCTCTTGATCTTCTGTGACGATGAAAACAGAGTCCGAGAGTTCGGCGATATATTTAATTTCAGGTGGAGTTGAGTCCTGATATATTCCTATCACAGCGCCACCAAGACTCTGGGCAGCAAGTTCGGCATAGACCCACTCAGGCTCATTATTCCCGATAATGGAAATATGCTCACCCCTCTCGAAACCAAGTTTTTTGAGTCCCAGGGCGAAGTACTTCACGTTCTCGTAATATCCTTTCCAGGTAACTTCATTCCATATTCCATAATCCTTTTCCCGGATGGCAATTTTACTATCTCCCCATTTAAGGTACTTTTCACGTAACAACTTGGGAAAGGTATAATTACCCATAGCCAATCTCCCTTTAATTTAGCGAGAGTTTAAAATTCTTCACCGATATAAGCCTTGATAACCTTTGGATCCTTTCTTACATCGTCAGGCTTGCCTTCGGCAATTTTCTTACCGAAATCGAGGACAGCTACTCTATCGGAGATATCCATGACGACACCCATGTCATGTTCTATAAGTACGACAGTGACATCTCTTTCCTCGTTAATGTCGATAATAAATCTGACCATGTCCTCTTTTTCTTCGATGGTCATACCGGCCATTGGTTCATCCATAAGGATAATTTTGGGGTCCATGGCGAGAGCACGGCCAAGCTCAACTCTTTTTTGTAGGCCATAAGATAGCTGGCCGGTTACAGCGTATCTAATATGTTCAATTTCAAGGAAATCAATAATTTCTTCTATTTTTTCCCTGAAGGCAAGCTCCTCCTTTTCAGCGAGTCCCCAGTAGATTCCACCAGAAAGTATTCCTGACTTCATGTGAATGTGGGCACCAAGCATCAGGTTATCAAGGACGGTCATGCCTTTGAAGAGCTCTATATTCTGGAAAGTGCGGGCGATTCCAAGCTCAGCCCTTTTATGAGATGGTAGTTTCGTGATATTTTTACCCTCAAAATAAATACTTCCTCTCTGGGGGTGGTAGAAGCCGCTTATTGAATTGAGGAGGGAGGTTTTCCCTGCGCCATTGGGACCTATTATTGAGAATATCTCTCCTTTGTAAACGGTTATACTTACATCGAAGAGGGCGTTAACGCCCCCAAAGCTCAGATACACATTATCGACTCTGAGAATTTCCTCCATAATCTCTCCTCTGGGTTTCGATGGGAGGGACCTTTATGATTTGATCTCTGTGATCTGACCATCATATTATAGTCAAAATCTACTATAAGTAAGCATGATTAATTTGTCAAGAACTTTTTCACATGGTTGTGATACTTGATGAAATGCAGAAAAATACATGGTTTCCGCAATTTTGAAAAACCCCGTTGAACGCTAATTTTCCTCCTTTGAAATGTATACGAATTCCTCGTCTTCCGTGATATATGCCACAGGCATCGTGGGAGTATTATGTGCAAAACCTACATTACCGTAGTGGTCAATGGTGATTATTCCAGCGTCGAGTTTTACTGTAGAGTTAACAATATCTATAACTGCCTCAGCAGCTTTTAAAGCTGAAACCCCAACCCTCATGAAATCACAGGCAGTTTTTGAAAGTACCACTCTGATGATGCCCTCTCCAATACCTGTAGCTGATGCTCCACCAAAATCATTTGCATAAGTGCCGGCACCAATTAATGGTGTGTCACCAACTCTCCCAAATAGTTTAAAAAATACACCTCCTGTGGAAGTGCCAGCTACTATTTCATCTTCACTCAAAACAACACAGCCAACTGTACCACTCAATAATTCAGGATGTTTTTTTATTAACTCCTGCATTTTGTGCCAGGGGAGAGTAGCTTTTCCCATCTCAAATTTCTTCTTTAATTCAAGCCACTTTTTTCTCCTTTCCTCTGTCACAGGATCGTAATGTTTGAATCCCATTGATCTCGCAAATTTCATTGCTCCCTCTCCGGCAAGTAATACATGGTCAGTTTCTTCCATAACTTTTCTCGCAAGTAAGATGGGATTTTTAATGTTTTCTACCCCTGCAACAGCCCCGGCCTCGAGATTTGATCCCCTCATTATAGAAGCATCCATTTCTACTCGTCCATCAAGTGTGAGGACTGAGCCGGTACCTGCGTTAAATATCGGATTATCCTCAAGTGACATTACAGCTCTTGTACATGCTTCTACTGGATCTCCAGTCTGAATCAGGAATTTAAATCCAGTGCGGGCTGCCTCAAGAACCCCTTCTTTCGCCCTTTCCCATTTTTCCTCTGGCCACCTGCCAGATCCTCCATGGACGATGATTCTTTTCATAAAACCTCCCATGTTGAAATAGCGAGTTTAAAGTATAATTTAGTCCGTAAATCTTTACCAGCGGGTTATAACTTCCCTTACTTGGCGTTAAAATTTTAATAATGAGAATCCTTCATATCATGACTGCATATCCCCGTTATCCAGGAGATGTTATATCTCCCTGGATTGTAAAATTGTTGACTGGCCTCGTAAGAAAGAAACACCAGGTTTCTGTCTTTACCTCATCATACAAAGGCATTGGGAATCAAACAATGGATGGTATCATGGTCTATAGATTCAGGTACGCACCGCGAAATCTTGAAGTATTGACACATGATATGGCTGTACCCGAAAGAATGAAACAGGGATTGAAGTTTAAACTCCTTGTCTTTCCATATATTACGTCTGGTTTAGTTCATTCTTTTAATTTCCCTCGTCCACACGATATTATTCATGTCCATTGGCCGGTCCCACATATTCTTTTTGGATTACCTATGAAATACCGCTGGAAAATCCCTCTGCTTCTTTATGTTCATGGAGGCGAACTGAATTTCCTTAAAAAGTTGCCTCAACCTTTAAAACAGATCTTTATTTCTTTTATGCGGAAATCGGATTTAATTACTGTAAATTCGTCATATACAAAAAATCTCGTGGAAAGCTATGGACTCGACATTCCTGTTGAAATTATTCCATTCGGAAATCCCCACACAGATTCAAAGATGTATCCTTATAGCCAAAAGAACAGTAAAGTAATCCTGTTTGTTGGACGATTGATAGAAGTTAAAGGTCTCGATGATCTTATAAAAGCTTTCAAAATAGTAAGGGAGAAATATAAGGATGCGGAACTGAGAATTGTAGGTGACGGACCTCTTAGAAAACACCTGGAAACGCTTGCCAGAGAGCTTAATGTGCCTGTCACTTTTACAGGTTATAAGTCCGGAAAGGATCTTGAGAAAGAGTATCTTGATGCTTGTATCTTTGTCCTACCATCAAAACCTGATAAAATAGGTCAGACCGAAACGCTTGGAGTTGTAACTATTGAAGCCCTCTCTTATGGAGTGCCTGTTATAGCTTCTAATATTGGGGGAATCCCGGATGTAGTAAAAAATGCTCAAACCGGCCTACTTTTTGAGCCAGGAAATTACCATCAACTCGCCCAAAAAATTATCTTGCTATTTGAAAATCCACTCTTGCGTGAAAAACTGGTAAATGAAGGTCAGACACATATTAAAACCACATATTCATGGGGAAGAATCGTTGATAAGCTGGAAAATATTTATCTCAAACTTTTGAGGAAATATGGAAAAGTTACAGATCTTTACGTCTGAAAGGGGGATTTCCTAAAGTACTAAAGATATTCCCATTACATTATTACAACTCACTGTTTGGGAAATTGCACCGCATGAATAACGGGGGAGAGAAACCAAACTATCAGATAACGGTCATGAATTTGACTGTACAATTTGATTGAAATATCATATAAATCAATGAATCACCAGGCAGAATTACTTGTAAACCTTCAAAAAATTGACAAAGAAATTGAAAATCACAAAAAGAGGAAAGAAATAATTCCCCTCCAGATCGAGGATCTGAAGAGACAGATCCAGAAGTTATATGAAGAAATTGACTCACTCAAGACTCTCCTCGTGGAAACAGAGAAACAGGTTAAGAAGATTGAGCTGGATATAAAAAGCAAAGAAGAGGAAATACTTGGATACCAGGCAAAGGAACACATGGTGAAGAGTAACGAAGAGTACAGAGCATTAATGGAACAGATAGAAAGGGCTAAGAAAGAGAAGGACACTCTTGAGGAAAAGGAGATCGAGCTTCTTTACAAGATAGATGAACTGAAGAAACAGATTGAATCTAAAAGGGAAGAAAATGCGCAGAGGGAGAAAGAGATTAGAGAGAAAATCAGAGAGATTGAGGACGAATTTACTCACATTGACGATAAATTGCAAATCCTTATGGCGAAAAGGGAAGATTATGCAAAAAAAATCGAATCCGGTCTCTACAATCAGTATGAGAAAATTCGTCGGATCAAGGGTGATGCAGTAGCCTACGTAATAGATGGAAGTTGTAGTGGTTGCAGTGCAGTTTTGCCTCTTCAACTTGTCATTACGCTCAAGTCTACTGGCGAGATCGGGAGATGTGAAAACTGTGGCCGGTTACTGGTCTATGTGCCGGAAAAAGATGTACAGGAATAGGGGAATCAGGATTTAACTCTTTTTATCTTTGCACCGAGGGTTTGTAGTTTTATTTCAAATGAATCGTATCCTCTATCAAGATGGTATATTCTGTCGATAATTGTTTTTCCTTCAGCAATAAGTCCGGCAAGTACAAGGGCAGCTGAGGCCCTTAAATCAGTTGCCATAACAGGAGCGCCGTAGAGTTTTTCAACGCCGTTTACAATAGCAGTTCCATTCTCTACAATGATGTCTGCGCCGAGTCTGTTTAACTCAAAAGCGTGTTTGAATCTATCAGGATAGATTCCTTCTTTGAAAACGCTGGTCCCTTTTGCTACAGTCATGAGTGCCATAAACTGTGCCTGCATGTCTGTCGGGAATCCTGGAAACGGAGCTGTATGGATGTTAACCGGTCTTATAACATCACTTTTAGCCCAAACCCTGATCCATGATTCTCCTTCCTCGATCCCCGCTCCAGCGAGTTTTAGTTTATCAATTACATTTCTGAGATGTTCAGGTATACAGCGTTCTATTCTCACATCGCCTTTTGTAAGATAAGCAGCAACAGCATAAGTTCCTGCCTCAATTCTATCAGGTATTACACCAAAGCCATTTGGGGGTGTCAAATATTCTTTTCCAGTTATTTCTATGATATCGGTTCCAAGACCTGTTATTTTTGCCCCTGCGACCTGTAGAAATTCACCAAGCTGGATGACCTCTGGTTCAAGTGCAACATTGATTAATCTGGTTGTATCTGGAATAAGGGCCGCCGTCATCATGAGGTGAGCTGTGGCACCAACAGATTTTTTATCAAAATATATTTCTTCTCCGTGTGGTGATTCCATTTCACCGCAAAGATAACCGTGGCAAATATTGATCTTCGCTCCGAGTGCTTTCAGACCTTTTAGATGGAGATCCACAGGACGTGGACCGAAGGCGCATCCGCCGGGAAGAGACACTTCGGCCTTCTTCTCTCGCACGAGTAGGGGACCAAAAACATAGATTGAGGCACGCATCTTTTTTACAATTTCATAAGGTGCTCGGGTTGAAGAAATATGAGAAGGATCGATACTCCAGACCCCATCTCCCATTCTTTCAACCTTTACCCCAAGCTCTCTCAACAGTTGAGCCATTGTGTAAACATCCATTACGTCCGGGACATTCCTGAGAGTGAGTTTTCTGTCAAAAAGTAGAGAAGCGGCCATTAATGGGAGAACAGAATTTTTGGCCCCACTGATCTTAACGGTCCCTTTTAAAGGTGTTCCTCCTTCGATTTCAAATTTGTCCATTTGTACTCAGACACTCTCCTGTAAAAAAGCTTTTGCTTTCTCCAGTAAATGTTTGATTACATCTTCTGATGTTATTCCCTCAGCCTCGGCGTTGAAGTTGACCAGTATTCGGTGTCTTAACACAGGGAAGGTGACAGCTTCAACATCTTCAATGGAAGGAGTGGGACGGCCTTTTAAAAGAGCTCGAGCTTTTGCACCCAGTATCAAATATTGTGAAGCGCGTGGACCTGCTCCATAGTGAACGTACTCCTTCACAAATTCGGATGCAAGTGTGTCTCCTGGTCGGGAGGACCTCACGAGTCTCACTGCAAATTCAATTACGTTTCTGGCCACAGGAACCTTTCTAACGAGGTTTTGTGCCCCCAGAAGTTCATCTTTTGAAAGGACTTTATTGAGTTTCTCCCCAGAGATAGCCGTTGTAGTTCGGACGATTTCCACTTCCTCCTCATATTCAGGATAATCAATCATAACGTTGAACATGAATCTATCCAGCTGGGCTTCAGGGAGAGGATATGTACCTTCCTGTTCAATTGGATTTTGAGTTGCAAGAACAAAGAAAGGCCGGTCAAGATCATAAGTTGTTCCACCGGCAGTTACTCTAAGCTCCTGCATAGCTTCAAGCAGTGCTGATTGGGTTTTCGGTGGAGTCCTATTTATCTCATCTGCAAGTATCATATTTGCGAATACTGGTCCCTTTACAAATTTAAAATGCCTTTTACCGGTTTGAGGATCTTCCTCTATGATGTCGGTTCCTATTATATCAGAGGGCATTAGATCCGGCGTGAACTGAATTCTTGAAAATTTCAGGTCGAGAATTGATGCAAGTGTTTTGACAAGTAGTGTTTTTGCAAGCCCCGGTACACCGATTATCAAAACATGTCCACCTGAGAGCAGAGCGATGAGGATTTTTTCAATAACATCCTTCTGGCCAACAATAACCTTCGAAAGCTCGCTATTTATTGAGTTTTCGATTCCACTAATTATTTCAAAAATTTCTTTATCAGTCATGGGTGGTATTATAAGTTATTGCATAAAAACGCTCAATCTCAAAAGTTCTTGCTTCTTCCCGCTCAATCCCCAATTTTTCAGATAAAAACGTGAGAATACTAAAGTTACTTGCCGGTGCATCAATTAGGAGCTCATCCCCCTTTACTTCCAGTTTTAAACCATTAGAATCTAACTTTTCAAAATTCTTAATCAATTTTTCGGGAAGTTTTACTTTAAATCTCACACGATCAAACTTTGTCCAGTTCGGTTTCCTATCCACTTTAATGAAATGCACTATATCAAGACCTGGCACAGTATAGCGTGATGCGGTCTCAACAATTTCTCGCGTCAATGGAGTGTGAGTTTCAATGAACAGGGGCTCGTTTCTGGCCGTTGCACCGAGTAATAACGATGGCCCAGTACTCACAGCAGGTCTTGGGACATAGCTTCCATGATACCGAATTTTAACTCCTGCACTTCTTAACGCCTGTAAAATTAATCTAATAGTATCATTCTGAGCTATGAATCTTGCATGGCCTGATTTTGAATAGAAAATAATATACTTAAAGATATCAACTTTCTCTGTGGCTTTCAGGGATATCCTTTCCGGAATTTTAATTGATGGTAAACCATCCTTACAAATTTTAAAACCCATTCTTATGAATGGACCACAACCTGTACATCCATCTTTCATGCAATCCCTCGTATATTCGTGGTTGATTGCTCTTCTATATTCGAGATTAAGATATTTCTTAAAAATCATAACGTCAATTTTATCCCAGGGTAGTTTAGCGTTAAGTGGCTTGCCTTCAAGATATTCCTTCCAGGAAATTCCTAACTTTCCAAAAGCTCTTTCCCATCTGGAAAAATCAAAATTTTCAGACCAGCTTTCAAGGAATGCACCTTTTTTGTAGGCTTCGAAAATTACATCACCGAGTTTTTCATCTCCTCTGGCAAGAATGCCTTCAAGTAGTGAGTTGTATGGATTGTGGAAGGAAATTCTGAGATTTCTCTCTTTTCTCGTGATTGATCTGATAATATCTATTTTTTGAAAGATTTCTTCAGGTGAGTTCTGCCTTACCCACTGAAACGGAGTATGCGGTCTCGGAACGAAAGGAGATATGGAAGCCTTAAATTTTATCCTTCGAGCACTTCTCGCTATTTTCCTGAGAAAATATCCAAGTTCTTTTACATCATCATCAGTTTCTGTTGGTAATCCTATCATGAAGTACAACTTTATGTGTTTCCAGCCAAACTTTTTCGCGATTTCGATAGATTTCTCAATGTCCTCAAGAGGAACATTTTTGTTTATAACCCTTCTTAACCTTTCGGAGACAGTCTCAGGTGCGAGAGTCAAACCGAATCTTCGCATGTCTTCCACTGCCTCAATCAGATCCATATTTATCGCATCAACCGGTAATGAAGGGAGGGAGACAAAAACCTGATTCTGGAATTTTTCTTTGATTTTGACAATTAATTCTATCAATTCCGGATAATCCGAGCTGGTAAATGCAAGCAGCCCAACTTCGTCCCATCCAGTCATTTTTACACCCTGTTCAATTAACCTGAGAACATCCTCTACCTCTCTTTTTCTAACAGGACGATAAACCATCCCCCCTTCACAAAATCTACATCCTCTTGTACAACCTCTCATTATTTCTACTGTAAGCCTGTTGTGAACGATGTCTATATTTGGGACAACCTGTTTGACCGGATACAAATCGTTTATTAGTGGAGCAATTCCTTTTCTGGCATGATTTTTTAAGGCCGGGATATAAATTCCTTCAACCTTTGATAGTTCCTTAAAAAGTTCATCCCTTTTGAGATCTCCAGATTTCCATGCTATGAAAAGAGGAATACTCTCTTTGAGAGAGAGTTCGGCTTCACCTATAAAGAATACATCTACAAAATGCTCCAGTGGCGCAGGATTCAAAGCAGCAGGACCACCAAGAACCACGATGGGGTCATTGTCCCCCCTCTGAGAGCTTTTCAGTGGTATCCGGCCAAGTTCAAGGGATAGTAATAAATTTGTGTAGTTTAATTCAGTGTGCATGGAGAAACCAATAACATCAAATTTGTTCAACGGGGTGTAGGTTTCAAGTGAGAATAGTGGAATATTTTTTGATCTCATAAGATCCAGAGCATCATTCCACGGGAGAAAGAATCTCTCGGCATAAACTCCATCGGTGGAATTTAATACGTGGTAAATAATTTTAAGTCCAAGATTGGACATTCCAACTTCATAAATCTCTGGATAGACGAGTGCGAATCTAAGTGTGAAGTTTTCCTTAACGATAGCATTCCTCTCTCCACCGATATATCTTGCCGGTTTCTCAACACGTATAAGGTCATTTCCAAAGGGATGGTACATCACCTAAAATTACAAAAAACCACGGAATATTTCAAGGTGAGGGGAGGCTTATACAGGTTACTATTGTTCGTTAAATCCCTCAAACATTTAGGTTAAAAACCAACCAGCTACCTACTGTTTTTCACTTATTTAATTACAGAAGTCACACTAACAGTGGAGAAAATTTATATAACGCTGAGGTTCACGTTTTATTTCACAGATTTTTATCTAACTACCGAAGAATTTCCTTGAACGTATTAATAGCGTGCTCCACGTCAGTATCATCTACGTCTTTGTGGGTGACCATTCTGATGTCTTCATTGGATAGGGATAGCGCGAGAACACCACGTTGCTTCAGCTTTTCAACCAGTTCAGGGGCAGTTAAATCATTTCTTTTTACCTTGAAAAAGATAATATTTGTCTCGACTAATTCAGGGTCTAACTCAATTCCAGGCATTTGAGAAAGGGCGTGAGCGAGTCTTTTGGCCCTTCTATGGTCATCAACGAGTCTATCGACCATTTTTTCGAGGGCAATTATTCCGGCGGCAGCAATCACGCCCACCTGTCTCATGCCACCTCCGAGCATTTTTCGGATATGACGTGCCTTTTCTATAAAATCAGCAGGACCGGCAAGCATTGAGCCTATTGGAGCCCCAAGCCCCTTGCTGAGACAGAACATTATGGAATCAACATAGCTGGCATATTGGGCCACTGGGACCCCTGATGCTATTGATGCATTGAATATCCTTGCTCCATCGAGATGAACCTTCAGCCCCTTTGAATCCGCAATCTCTCTAACCTCTCTAAAATGTTTCAAAGGGATTACAGAGCCTCCCCAGAAATTGTGGGTATTTTCCAGTGCTATCAGTGAGGGCTGGGGAACGTGATAGTCCTTCCTTTTATTTACTGCGAGCTTTA
>CAYNMM010000071.1:0-5143 GCA_964398355.1 uncultured bacterium | reverse complement strand
AAATCGTTCTGGAAAACATGTGTAAAGTCAGTTTTCTTTTTCACTTGTGGGGAGTTGCACTCATATCTTTCCCTACAGAGAAGTGTGAAGGTCTCCGTTCAATATTTTTCTTTCGCAAGCGGGAGGGGATTGAGGGGAGTGCAATAAAATTCCTTCAGCTTTCATCTGTCAAATTTGCTCCCTTGCCTTCACCTTTATCCTCCTCCGCAATATCTTGCACTGGGGGAGGTTAAAAATTACGTTCCTTCTTTTCCATAAAGCATTTTTTTCAAACAGACGCCAGTTAGAGATTGACATAGGTTTCAAATAAAATTATTATTACGTGCAATCCAAATTACCAGATAGGAGAGATTAAATATGGGAAAATTGTTGCCTAAAGAGGATTTAAGTGCACATAAAACAATTACACTCGAAATTACTCCAGATGAGCTGGAAAAAAAGAAAGAAGAGATAGCAAAAATTTTCCAGAGAACAAGAAGAGTACCGGGTTTTAGGCCTGGAAAAGCTCCTCTAAAACTGGTTATGGCGAGATACGAGAAGGAGATTGAGGCGGAAGCTCTGGATGACCTTGCTTATCATAAAGTGATGGATGAGATAGAGAAAAATGTGTACGACTACATACCACCTGTTAGATTGCGCTACACGAAAAATGATGATGGTAGCTATTTTGTGGAGGCCGAGTTCGATGTGATTCCAATGTTTTCCTTCCCGGACTTATCCAAGGTTAAAGTAGAAAAGAGGGTTAAGCGAATTACCAGAGCCGATGTTGAGGAAGAGCTTGAATCTTACAGAAAAGCCTTTGGAAAATTTAAAGAGGTTGATAGACCTGCCGATGAAGGTGACTATGTATTTGCTCATTATGAAGAAATTGATCCTGCTACCGGGAAGGTTCTTAGAAAAGAAGAGAATGGTTATGTTCATCTGGAGTGGGGAAAAACCGATCAAACTGTTTATGAAAACTTAAAAGGGGCAAAGAAGGGCGATACAATAACCATTGATAGAAAACTTGCTATTGAAGGAGGGGAAAAACTTCCCTTCAAACAGGTTTTTAAGGTAGTATCTATAAAGGAACTTGAACTACCTGACTTAAATGACGAATTTGCCAGACTTCAGGGATTTGAGTCTCTGGACGAAATGAAAAATTCGTTTGAGGAAAATCTCAGAAAAGATGAAGAGAGAAGATCGGAAGATCGTTTTGAATGGGATTTGATTGAGAAAATTTATGAACGGATAGGATTTGAATTACCGCAAACCCTGATCGATCGCGAGAAGGAAAGGCTTGCAAAAACTTTGAGGATAGATGCACCTCCTAATGAGAAGGATAAAATTCTCGATGATATTGCAAAACATAAGGTTAAAGAGTACATTATTTTGAGAAGATTTATTGATCAAAATGATATTAAAATCTCTGACGAGGATGTGATTAAACATATAGAGGATCATCTTGAAGACAAGAGTAATTTAGAACAGGTTGTTGAAAAATATAAGAAAGAAAAACGTTTTGAAGACATAAGAAGGAGCCTCCAGTTTGAAAAAGCCTATGAGATGCTTAAAAATCTGGTCAAAATGGAGGTTGTCATAGAGTGATGAAAGCACAGTATATTCCGTATGTTATAGAACAAACAGGTCGTGGTGAGCGGGTTTATGACATTTATTCACGTCTCTTAAAGGATAGAATTATCTTCATTGGTAGCCCTATTGATGACCATGTTGCGAATCTGGTGATTGCCCAGCTGCTTTTTCTGGAAGCAGAAGATCCTGACAAGGATATTTACATTTACATAAACTCACCAGGTGGAGTTGTGAGTGCGGGACTTGCTATTTATGATACAATGCAATACATAAAACCCGATGTTTCAACAATATGCGTTGGTATGGCTGCTTCTATGGCTGCAATTCTGCTTGCTGCTGGAACGAAGGGGAAGAGGTACGCTCTTCCACATTCGAGGATAATGATTCATCAGCCCATGGGAGGAGTTCAGGGACAGGCAACAGATATTGAAATTCATGCGAGAGAAATTATTAAATTAAAGAATATGTTAAATCAGATTCTATCCAGACATACCGGTCAGCCGATAGAAAAAATCGAGAAGGACACGGATAGAAACTTTTTTATGTCACCCGAGGAAGCAAAGGATTATGGTATAATTGACGAAGTTATAGCTTCCAGGAAGGAGATGATATCAGATGGCAAGAAGAGAAAGAAGTAAAAAGTTCGAGCCGAGATGTTCATTTTGTGGAAGGCCAGAAAGTGAGGTCGGTAGATTAATTAGTGGGATTGACGGGTACATCTGTGAAGATTGTATAAGACTGGCCTATGAAATTATTAATGAAAATGGATCACTTGAGTCGCGGGCATCAGTAAAACCGCCAAAGCCTGAAGAAATAAAGGAATTCCTTGATGAGTATGTGGTGGGACAGGATTATGCTAAGAAGGTGCTATCCGTTGCAGTTTACAACCATTACAAGCGGGTAAACTATCATCGGAAGGATGTGGAACTTGAGAAATCAAATGTTCTTTTGATAGGTCCAACTGGTACCGGGAAAACATTGCTTGCGAAGACCCTTGCCAAGCTCCTAAATGTTCCATTTGCCATCTATGATGCCACCCCCCTAACAGAAGCGGGTTACGTTGGAGAAGATGTTGAAAACATACTTGTCCGACTTCTTCAGGCTGCCGATTATGATGTCTCCCGTGCGGAACTTGGTATCGTCTACCTTGATGAAGTTGACAAACTTGCAAAGAAGAGCGATTCTCCATCCATAACGAGAGATGTTTCAGGTGAGGGTGTACAGCAGGCTCTCCTCAAAATTCTTGAGGGAACTGTGGTTAACGTTCCGCCCCAGGGTGGAAGAAAACACCCAGAACAGCCATTCATTCAGGTCGATACAAAAAACATTCTGTTTATCCTCGGTGGAACATTCGATGGGATCGAAAACATTATTAGAGCCAGACTTGGAAAGAAAACAGTTGGATTCAAAAGCGAAATTAGAGAATTAACGAGTGACGAGGTTCTCGAAAAAATCAGGCCAGAAGATTTGATAAAGTATGGGTTTATCCCGGAATTTATCGGCAGAGTCCCTGTCATTGCAACCATGCATTCTCTGAGTCGTGAACATCTCATGAGAATAATGGTGGAACCAAAGAATTCTGTTTTAAAACAGTTTGAAAGATTCTTTGAGATGGAGGGTGTGAAACTCACCGTGACAGATGATGCTCTCGAAGCGGTTGCAGAAATTGCTATAAAAAGGAAAACTGGTGCAAGAGGATTGAGAGCCATTATGGAGGAAGTGCTCCTTGATACAATGTTCCATCTGCCATCTCATAAGGGTGTGAAGGAGGTAATTGTTACCAGAAAAACCATTGAGGAAAAATCTGAACCAGAATTTATTTACTACAAAAATAGGAGGAAAAGAGCTGAATAGCTATGGAAACAAAAGAAAAATATCCATTAATACCTTTAAGGGAAGTAGTATTATTTCCGGATACTTTATTCCCGATTTTAATAGCGAGGCCGTTTTCTTTAAAAGCGGCCAGACACGCACTCTCCATGGGAGGAGATGCGGTCTTCTTTACACAAAAAAACAGCGCAGTCGAGAAACCCAGGGATAAGGATTTATTTAGAGTAGGAGTGGTTGGAAAATTTGTCCAGCATGTAGTTGCCCCTGATGGAAGTATCAGGACACTGGTACAGGGTATATCTCGTGTTAAACTCCGGAATTTCGTTGAAGAGGAAGGGTATTTCACCGCAGAAGTAGAAGAATACCCATGGGAAAGGCTCGATCCCGCACGGATTGAAACTCTCACGAGAATGCTGAAGGAGTATTTTAAAGAATATGTCGAATTCAACCGCATGATCCCTGATGACGTCGTGATAAACGTACTTGAAAGACAGGCGAATATAGAATATCTGGCCCCAAATATAACAATACACCTGCCTATAAACTTCAAGGAGAAACAGGAATTACTGGAGACACCTACATTCGATGAATTTCTGGACAAACTTGTAAAAATTCTTTTAAGAGAAATAGAGTTTCTCAGACTCAAATCTGAGATTGAAGAGCGAGTGAGAGAGGAGATCAAAAAATCCCAGAAACAGTATTTCCTTCAGCAGGAGATTAAAGAACTACAAAAGGAACTTGGAGGTGAAGAGGGGGATGAATTTACCCGGCTTGAGGAGAAGATAAGAAAAGCGGGTATGCCCAAAGAAGTTCGAGAAAAAGCCCTTTCGGAATTAAATAAACTGAAGAGAACCCCGATGGTCTCACCTGAGGCAACGGTGATTCGGAACTATCTCGATTGGCTTATTTCACTGCCGTGGAAAAAGAAGACTAAAGATAATCTCGATCTGGGAAATGCGAGGAAGGTTCTTGACGAAGATCATTATGGACTTGAGGAGCCTAAGGAGAGAATTCTTGAATATCTGGCAGTGTTAAAGCTGAAGGGGAAAATTAAAGGACAGGTAATTTGTTTTGTGGGACCTCCTGGTGTGGGCAAAACTTCTCTCGCAAAATCAATTGCAAGAGCACTCGGGAGGAAATTCGTCAGAATTTCCCTGGGTGGTGTTAGAGACGAAGCTGAAATCAGAGGGCATCGAAGGACCTATGTGGGGGCCTTGCCCGGAAGAATTATTCAGCAGATTAAAAGGGCCGGAACAAAAAATCCTGTATTTCTTCTCGATGAGATCGATAAAGTTGGTCAGGATTTTAGAGGTGATCCACAGGCTGCATTGATGGAAGTTCTTGATCCAGAAGTTAATCAGAATTTCCAGGATCACTATCTTGAAGTTGATTTCGATCTCTCAGAGGTGCTATTTATCACAACTGCAAATTCGCTTTATGGAATTCCGCGGCCTCTATTGGATAGAATGGAAGTTATTCATCTCAGAGGTTATCTTGATTTTGAAAAACTTGAAATTGCAAAGAGGCATTTAATTCCTAAAAAACTTGAGGAAATTGGCCTTCCTGATGATGTCATAGAGTTTACAGACAGAGCTATTCTGAAGATCATCCGTGAATACACACGGGAAGCAGGTGTCAGAGAGCTTGAAAGATCTATTGCACGGATAATGAGAAAGGTGGCAAAAAAGTACCTTGAGACAGGTAAAAAAGAAGTGATAACCGTTAAGAATCTAAAGGACTA
>CAYNMM010000070.1:0-14016 GCA_964398355.1 uncultured bacterium | reverse complement strand
ACCAGGGGATGTCATCAACATGCCTGTTCATTATCTGGAGCGTGTGGGTTTTGATGAAAGTGTTTTGACCCCATAGAGGAAGGACAAATACCACCCCCATAATCAATAACTTTTTAATGGTCCCCATACACACCTCCTTTTAATTACGACTCTATTGTAAAATTTAAATATTTTGATTGTCAAGCTAACACAAGAAATTACAATCTGATGAACATGTATTCACGTTGATGTCAAGTCTTACTAATCTGGTGGGTTTTATAAATTGAGGCGGTCCAATAGAGTTCTAATATCTATTAAAATTAAATATCGGAAATCTTGAGTTAAATGAATAGAAAAGGAATATGACATGAAGGAAACAGAAGTATCACTCCGGTGCGGTCGTGAAATTTGCATTCTCGATGATTGTACTCTGGTTCGGGAAGGAGGCTAAGAGAATTTTAAAATGGAAGTCACTGATAGAGGAAACATTCATCAAAGAAGTATCCTTGATATTTTCGAAATTCTTGACAGGATTAAAACACAAATCGTGGTCGAGTCTTAGCCTCAAGGTGTCATACAAACGGAACCCTGTGAAACCGCTCACTTCATAACCTGAAATTGCGGTTTGTGGCCGTTATCATAAAATCCCATGGGAAGGAGCTGGATACAACAGGGAAACATAGATCGCGTGCTACTCAAGCTCGCGATACCTGCTGTTATTGCAAGCCTGTCAGAATTAATGTTAAACCTTGGAGACACCTTCTGGGTTAGTTTCCTGGGTGACAGTTCTGTAGCTGCACTCGGAGCAGCCAGTTACATCATCTGGATTATTTTCTCCCTCATAGATATTGTCGAGAGCTCCATCATTTCCATGATCTCGAATCAGGTAGGTGCAGGGGACGGAGACTCCTCAAACAGAATTTTTGTCAGATTAACAGTTTTCTTTCTTATTCTTTTCTCAGCCCTCATTGTGCCAGGCATCATGCTTTCAAAAGCAGGACTTCGTGCCACAGGAGTGGAGACATTTGTTTATCAGCAGGCATCAAATTACATAACTGTGACATTTCTATTTTTACCTGTAATGGTGATTTTTTATGGAATTATAGCTGCAACTCAGGCACACGGGAATACACGCTCTCCTATGGAAGCAACTATCCTCTCAGTTGTACTAAATCTCATTCTTGATCCTGTTTTGATCCTCTTTTTAAAAATGGACCTAACGGGACTCGCACTCGCTTCAGGAATTTCAAGAATTATTGGAATCTTTTATCTCTGGGGTAAATTCAGAGAAACCTCGGGCTTCACCTTCGGCATCTTGACATCAGAGCTTAAAACCAAATTCCTGGACTTAAAATCAGGGATCAGGGCACTCAAAATCGGCTTTCCAGTCAGCCTCGGTGGTATAAGTTTTAGCCTGATATACTTCTACATACTGAAGATCGTGGCAAAATTTGGAACCGATGCCGTAGCTGCAATGGCTGTTGGAAACAGGATTGAGGGGATCACGTACCTTTTTGGTATCGGGTACTACACAGCAGTGGCGACTGTTGTAGGACAGAACATGGGAAGCAGAAACACTGACCGAGTCGAGAAAACTGTTAAAAGAGCACTCCTCCACACCGCCGTTTTTGCCTCTATCATGGGGATTCTTTTCTATTTCTTTCCGCACATATTCGGAAGTCTGTTTCTACATCAGCAAAAATCCATCGAAATTTTCAAACACTATCTGAGAATCAATGCCTTTAACCAGATTCCGATGATTTATCATGTGGTTTTAGAAGGAGCTTTCGTCGGTATTGGTAGAACTTTACCCAACTTCGTAATTCCGATACCCTTCTGGCTCATGAGAATTCCACTTTCATTAATTCTGGCATTCAACCTTGGGATTGGTGTGGACGGTGTATGGTGGGCCATGCTTATAACACAAACACTTTCAACTACTATGATGATGCTATGGTGGAAAAGACTTACGAGGCGCCTTTAAGTAAATTCTCGTACGGATATTCCTCTAATTCGACACCTCTAAAAAATTCAGATTTCAACTTAAATTTACTGAGATCCGTGACAATGATTGTTGTGAACTTTTCAAGGGAGAAAAATTGGCGAATAACACGGTTGACGTCCTGCACGGTAAGATTTTTTATTTCCTCAAGATCCTTGAGAAAATAATTCACATCCAGACCGAAAAGCACACTATAAAGCCTGGTTGCAGATATACTTGAATAGGTTTCAAGCTTCCTCGGTAAACTACCCTCGTAATACTGCTTCGCTTCTTTTAACTCTTTTTCCGTTATTCCATCCTCAACAAACTTCTCTATAACTTTCATGACTGTATCAATGGCCTCGTTTGTCTTTTCGACACTCGTTTCAAGATTTATTGAGAATCTACCAGGAACCACCGTGTTTTTGAAAGGAAATCCCGGATCAATAAGCGAGTGAACTGCGTAAGAATAACCACGCTTCGTCCTTACCTCCTCAACAAGTCTGGAGGAAAAGCCAGATCCACCAAGTATGTAATCCGCAACTCTCAGGGCATTAAAATCAGGCGATTTCCTATCCACTCCCACAAATCCCATTCTTATAACGCTCTGAGTCACTGGCATATTAACCAGTACTACCCTCATCTTCTGCTCTCTGTTGAAACCCGGGATATTCTCTTCCTTCCATCCTGAGGTCTCCCATGAACCGAAATACTTGTTGAGAAAGTCAAGATCATCGAGATCAGATACTACCACGATGAAGCTATTCTCAACATGAAAGCATCTGCTGTAAAATTCGATCACATCATCCCTTTTGATTTTTCTGACACTTTCGATACTCCCATCCACATCATGTCCCACGGGATGGCCTTCGTAAAGCTTTTCCTGAAACACATACTCGGCTACCTTAGCAGGCTCGCTAAAATCTATCATGAAAGAGTTTACTGTTAGCTCTTTCTCCCTCTCCACATCCTCCAGCCTGAAAGCTGGTTCAAATATGACTTTTTTAAAGATCTTTAGGGCGTTTTCAAAATCAGAAGATAATGACTTGAATGCTATACTTGAATATGAATAGGCAGTATTCGTTGAAAAAACCACACCCTCACGCTCAAAGGCACTCGCAACTTCGATTTCGTTCATATCTTTCGGACCCGATTCAATCAGGTCAAATGTAAGTGAGGCAAGGCCTTTCAAATCTTCAGGGTCCCTGGCCGCACCGCACCTCACAACAAAATTCATCTGGAAAATCGGTAGATTCTCTTTTCTCACCGCATAAACTTTCAAACCGTTTTTTAATCTGTATTCCTCAGCATTTAATTTCATGTTTTCCTCAATCTCACGATGGTCATATTGTCTTCTCTAAGATACTTTTGGGCAACTTTCATAACATCATCTTTCGAAACTTTGAGGAGCTCCTCAGGATAACGATTGATCCATTCAGGGTTTGACAAAATCGTGTATTCACCGAGAAGCATAGCAAGACCTGAGATGGATTCCTGCTTAAAAACAAAATTTGCAAGAACTTTTTTCCTGGATTTCTCAAGTTCACTTTCGCGAATATCACCATCCTTTAGCTTTTCGATCAATGATTTTACCATTTCCTCCCCTGACTCAACTGAGGTTCCCTGATTCCAGTAGGAATAAATTATCAAAAGACCCGGATCTTTTAAACTGAGAAGTACAATATCCACATTGGTGGCAATTCTTTTTTGATAGACAAGCTCCGCATATAATCTGGACGAGCGTCCACCTCCAAGGATGTCAGTTAAAATCGAAAGGGCTGGTGTATCCTCATGAGAAAACTGCGGGACATGAAAAGATAGCGTTGAAACATCCATAAGTGCTTTCTTATCGTGAAGTTCTCGAATTTTTAGTCCTTCCTGCTCCGGCTCTCTGGTAACCGTCTGTTCAGGTACTCCTCTACTTTCTATCTCGCCAAAATAACTCTCCGCAAGATTAAATGCCCGCTCCGTCTCAATATCACCGACTATGATAAGAATGGCGTTGGCAGGTGAATAGTGGGTTTCATAATAGCTCTTCACTTTATCAAGAGACATACTTTCAAGATCGCTCTCGAATCCTATAACAGGGATTCTGTATGGATGCGCTGAAAATGCTGTAAGGAAAATCTCCTCAAACAGCCTCCCATCAGGATTATTGTCTACTCTAAGCTTTCTTTCTTCCTTCACCACATTTAATTCTTCATCAAACTGATAAAATGAGAGATTCCTCATCCTGTCCGCTTCCATTTCAAGGGGGATTTCTACTTTCGAGGAAGGTACAACTGAATAATAGGCGGTTTCGTCTTTCCATGTGAATGCGTTGTCATACCCACCCAAGCTCTGAATGATTTTAGAAAATTCCTCAGGTCCATATTTATCCGTACCTTTGAACATCATGTGTTCAAGAAGATGAGAAATCCCGGAAATACCAGGATACTCGTACCTTGAACCGACTTTATACCAGACCGAAACTGACACAACGGGAGTTCGATGATCTTCGAGAACAATTATCCCGAGACTATTATGGAGTGTTTTCCGTTCAAACCTAACTTTTAGCTTAGAAAGTACCTCTTCGGCTGGCAGCATGGAGTCTTAGGATAACCGTCCCACCAAAACGTGTCAAGAAATAAGCCGGGGGTGTTCGAAAAAAATTGCCTTAAAAGAAAACAGGAAAGCAATTTTTAATTTCCTCCCCCACGCCTTTTTGAGGCCTGGGGGAGGATCACCTTTCAATCTCCTCCCCCGCTTTGCGGGGGAGGACTAAGGAGGGGGCGCCCTCCCCTTTATCCCCTCCCGCGTAGCGGGAGGGGAAAGTGTAAGCGAAGCTCCCGCAAGGCGGGAGGGGAGTTTGTAAGTGAATCTTTTAGCAAGCAGGAGGGAGAGATAAAGAGAGTTCTTCCGCAAAATGAGAGGGGATGTCTTGGGTGTTGATCCTAATCTCCATATCGAGTTCTTCCGCAAAATGAGAGGGGATGTGATTAATGGTAAAATATTTTTCGAACACTTCAGAAATGACCGATGAAAATCTATCCTTGAGTAATTTACTAAATCCAGTGGCTCTGGCTAAATTATCTGATTAAATCTATCTCCTCAATGTGTGCCTTCTTGCCAGCTTGATAAGTATTCCTTCTGCTCCTCTGTCAGCTCATCGATTTCAATATTCATTGACTTTAGCTTTAGTAAAGCGATTTCTCTATCAATTTCATCTGGCAAAGTGTACACCTTTTTCTCAAGTTTTTCTCGATTCTCTTTTATAAATTTCACCGCGAGGGCCTGATTGGAAAAGGACATATCCATAACTGTTGGTGGATGACCCTCTGCCGATGCAAGATTAACCAATCTGCCTTCAGCAAGAAGGTAGATTTTTTTGCCATCGGGCAGGATATATTTTTCCGTATTTGGGCGTACATTCTCCACTTCCACCGCTATCTCGCGAAGTCCGGCCACATCAATTTCAACATCGAAATGTCCTGAATTAGCAAGAATCGCACCATCTTTCATGAGCTTTATGTGTTCAACACTGATCACATTCTTATCTCCAGTCACGGTGACAAAGAAATCTCCGATCCTGGCGGCCTCACTCATGGGCATAACTTCAAAGCCATCCATTGCAGCCTCCAGAGCCCTCACAGGATCAACCTCGGTAACAATAACCCTTGCTCCCATTCCTTTTGCCCGCATCGCCACACCACGACCACACCATCCATAACCGGCAACTACAAAAACCGAACCTGCAATAAGAAGATTTGTCGCCCTCAAAATTCCATCTATGGTTGACTGGCCTGTACCATAACGATTGTCGAAAAGATACTTTGTCTTCGAATCATTTACTGCAATAATTGGATATTTCAGCACCCCATCCTTTTCCATGGCACGAAATCTTATCACTCCGGTAGTGGTTTCCTCCGTACCACCCCACACATTTTGTGCTACCTCGGGAAGTTTGCTGTGCAGGTACGCTGTGAGATCGCCCCCATCATCCAGCGTGACTACAGGCTCGATCTCAAGCACATTCCTTATGTTTTCATAGTATTCGTCAGCGGAATCTCCGTGGACAGCAAAGACCTCGATGCCAAAATCTGCAACGAGAGAGGCAGCTACATCATCCTTTGTACTGAGTGGATTTGACGCCGATAGTCTTACATCTGCCCCTGCTGCCTTTAATGTGATCATCAGGGCCGCTGTCTCCGGTGTCACATGCAAACATGCACCTATCTTCATACCATTAAACGGCTTCTCTCTTTCAAAATCCATCCTTATCCTCGATAAAACTGGCATGTGTTCAAGTGCCCAATCTATCTTCTTTTTCCCCGAATCCTTGAGAGAAACATCCTTAACCCTATATTTCATTATTTACCTCCAATTTCAAAATTTGCTAAAATTATAAAGCTTTACAATTTGAACAGTTTGACAGCACGTTGTTGAAGACATATAAGATTATTCATGGACGAATATCTTCATACCATAGCAAGATATTCACTCCACCCTTTCAATTTCCCACCTGAAATCATTAATGAGGCAAAGAAGAGGGTAATCGACACCTTCGGAGTGGCAATAGCTGCTACAAACGAAATAGGAGCAATAGTTAAAAACGTTCCACAGTTTCAGGTCCATAAAGGGTCAACCACACTGGGTCTCTGGAAAGTAGTACCACCAGATCACGCGGCTTTTATAAATGGTTTTCTGGCAAGGTATCTTGACTTTAATGATACTTACCTATCAAGGGAGCCTCAGCATCCGTCTGATGTTATTATGCCCCTCCTCGCCCTATCAGAATTCAACGGAAATAGTGGTAGAGAATTCCTTGAGGCGGTGGCAATTGCTTACGAAATAGACACCACTTTGTGTGACTGGGCAAGCTTAAAGGAACACGGATGGGATCATGTCAACTATATCGGAATCTCAGTTGCTGCTGCTGGAGCAAGACTGTTGGGACTTGAACTTGAGCAGACAAAGAACGCAATTTCAATGACAATAGTTTCAAATATAGCACTCAGACAAACAAGGATAGGGAAGATCTCGATGTGGAAAGGAGCAGCTGCAGCGAACTCTGCAAAAAATGCAATTTTTTCCACATTACTGGCAAAAGCGGGGATCAGTGCTCCCGATGCCCCTTTCTCCGGAGCCCATGGTCTCATAAATCAGCTTCTATCCAATGAAAAACTCGAAGATGCAGCCTTTCAGAGACTCAAAAGTTTCGAGGAACCAGAAAAAATCCTTGATACACATGTGAAAATTTACCCTGTGGAATACATGGCTCAGGGAGCCATAGATGCAATTCTCTCATTAAACATTGACTACAGTGAAATCCGTGAAATTGTTGTGGAAACTTTTGAAATGGCGTATAGTATTCTTGCCAGAGATCCCGAAAGATGGAATCCGGAAACTCGAGAAACTGCTGACCATTCCCTCCCCTATCTTGTGGCACGCGCAATCTTCGATAAAAAAATCGACCTGCAAACTTTCTCGAAAGAGAAAATTACTGATCCTGCTGTACGAGAATTTATTCGGGAAAAAATAAGAATCCTGGTGAAGGAAAGTTACACAAAGATGTATCCAGAAGCATTACCGACAAAAGTCATCATCAAACTTCAAGATGGTCGCATCCTCGAGAAAGAAGTACTGTATCCACGAGGACACGCCAGAAATCCGCTCGACTACAATGAAATAGTAGAAAAATTTATAAATTTAGCCGGTGAACATCCGGATTTTCTGGATGCCGTCAGAAATTTAGAAAGGTCAAAGAGCGTTAATTTACTCTTTGAAAAATTAAACAAAAAATCCTGGAGGTTTTTATGAATATATTTGAGGTGAGGGGTTGCAATGCAGGAAAAAATTTAAGGGAACTACTAAGGGGCAATAGGGTTATAGTAGCCCCTGGTGTATTCAATCCACTCTCCGCATTACTCGCAAAAAAACACGGTTTCAAAGCAATATATCTATCAGGTGCTGCCCTCACCGCAAGTTATGGATTGCCAGATCTGGGACTCATTACACTCGATGAAATGCTCTATATGGTAAGAAAAATACACTCTGTGGTGGATACTCCATTAATTGTTGATGTCGATGTAGGGTATGGAGAAATTTTGAACGTTGCAAGAACGGTAAAAGAAATGGAGGAAGCTGGTGCTGCCGCTATCCAGATTGAAGACCAGGAGATGCCAAAAAAATGTGGACACCTGAGTTCTAAAAAGCTTATCCCGGCAGAAGAAATGGTACACAAAATTCGAGCCGCAATTTCCGTTAGAAAAAACCTCCTCATCATCGCGAGAACTGATGCAAGAGGTGTCGTGGGAATGGAAGAAGCTATTAAAAGAGCAAAAATGTATGTCGATGCCGGTGCTGACATTATCTTCCCGGAAGCACTTTTGAGCGAAGATGAATTCAGAAAATTTCGAGATGAAATAGAGGTCCCCCTGCTTGCCAATATGACAGAATTTGGTAAAACACCCTATATCACGGTAAAAGAATTCGAAGAAATGGGATACAATATTGTTATTTTCCCTGTAACCTCTCTCAGAATGGCTGCTAATGCTATTGAAGACACTTACCGTGAACTATCAAAAAGAGGCACTCAGAGAAATATCCTCGATAGAATGATGACAAGAGAAGAGCTATATAGACTGATTAGTTACAAAAAGTATGAGGAATTTGACCGATTCATCGAAACCGGAGAAAAACCTGAATGGAAGTGATAAAGGAATTCCATAAATGGGCCAGAATACCCCAAAATCATTATAGGACAAATTTACCGGGAAATTCGTGAAAATATGTCTTATAAATTATTCGATCGGTATCTTCTGAAAGTGACTTAACCTGTTGTTTTCAGTCAATTTTCGTCCATGATTCATTTTCAAGGGATTCATGGATTGCGGCAAGGGTTTTTACGTTCAATAATCCGTCTGAAAATGGAATCGGATTTGATATTTCACCTTTTATGGCTTTGACGAATAGATCCAGCATATAAACAAGATAACCTTCGAGTCTACCATTCAGCTCAACCATCACTGTTCCGGGTTTTTCAAATTTATCTGATACAACTGTAAGCATCTGATCACCGAGATTCACAAATGATGCGGCCTTTTCCCCAAAAATTTCCCATGCAGAATCAACAATTGATGGCATACTCTCAGGTAAAATCCAGCTCGTCTCAAAGACTCCGGACATACCACTTTCGAATTGCACCAATGCGGTAATCTGATCGTAGGTGTCAATTCCCATTTTTACGAGAACTCTTTTAACTCCGTGGGCAACAACTTTAACAGGCTTATCATCTGTGAGATAATATGCGAGATCTAAAAGATGGGACATAAGAAACCAGGCCGGTGTAGTCTTGGAAGACCACCCAATCATTTTTGTTGGAACGTATATTGTGTCGTTCAATTTTGCATTTAGGGATAAAATTTTGCCTAATTTTCCACTCTTAATGGCGGTTTTTAACTTCAGAAAAGGTGGTGAAAATCTGTTGCCAAATCTAATTGTTCCTATCGCGGATGACTGCTCCTCTACCTTTACAAGTTCCTCTGCTTCCACAACATCCATCGTCATGGGCTTTTCGAGTAGAACGTTTATGCCTCTTAGCAATGCCTCTTTTGTAAATCCAAAATGAAGATAATCTGGAGTTGCAATATACACAGCATCAAGTTTTTCTCTCTCATACATTTCGATCGGATCAGCGTAAACCGGAATTCCATACTTATTTTCGGCGAGAGAAAGGGAAGATTCACTCTTTGAGGAAACAGCAGCAAGTTCTGTGGCCCCAGATTCTGATATAATACGTGCATAAAGTCTCCCCATTATACCGAAACCGACGATTCCAAATCTCAACACGTTTCTCTCCGGATTTTCAAATTAAAGTATTCAGTGCAAAAATTGGTGTCCCAACTGGTTTGCCAAGTTTTCGTCCAACCACACCGCACTTAATTTGAAGGAGCAAAAAGACCTCTCGTGGTGCATCATCCAGTGTCTCAAAATTTGCATGGCCCTTTGCAAGAACAATGTCAGCAGAGTTAAATTCAGCCATAAATTCATCAGACGTTTCCTTGAAATCCACTCCGAGGGCATCTGAACCAGTTTCAAGTACTCTAATATCTGCAAGATCCAGGCCTTCGAGATCGTATCTTGTAACATCATTAAGAACAGGACCACTTTTCACTGCGAGAATTTTTTCATCCACATTAAGATTTTGCAGGAAATAGATGTCAAAAACCACTTCACCAGCATTATCTGCAATGAGCAAGAATTTTCTTGCATTTTTCAGTTTTTCAAGAAAAATGTCATAGTGATCAATCCCAAAGCCTCGCTTAAAATTGTTCTCAAGGGTTTCAATCAGGTCGAATTTGTCCTGAGTTCCAAGATCGATAATGTTGCCGGATGCCATAAGAATCAGACGATGCTTTAACGGGTCATCTGCGGATTCGATCTCATCTTTTACTTGCTCCAGGACCTTGAGAGCAATCTGGTTATGCTCCCGCTTAAAATTAAGGTAGGGATCTTTTACGGGAAAATAATTGCTACCCGTTCTTATAGAACGGGTAGCAATATAAGCCGGAGAATAGGTCAAATCGAGTCCTTTTATATATTCCCAGGCATCTTTAATTGCATCAAGGATCACTTCATCATCCACATGGGCAGCGCGCATTAACCTGAGGACCTGGTTTAATGCGCAGGGAAAACACTCAGGACCTGATTTCACTTTCCTTCTTCCTGTTCCTTCCTGGCTTCTTCAATGATTTTCTGCGCTATATCCTTCGGCACTTCCTGGTAATGCGAGAATTTCATTGTAAACGTTCCGCGTCCCTTGGTAATTGATCTCAGGGTTGAAGAATACTTGTAAAGTTCAGCGAGTGGCACATGGGCCTTGATAACCTGCATCTTACCCTCAGCCTCCATTCCGAGAATTCTGCCACGTCTTGCATTCAGATCTCCGATGACGTCCCCCATATATTCTTCAGGAACTCTTACCTCAACCTCATAAATGGGCTCCAGAAGATATGGATCAGCATTGGCTTCTGCCTCTTTGAAAGCCATGGAACCTGCAATCTCAAAAGCAAGGTTGGACGAATCAACCGGGTGATATTTTCCATCGTAAAGTGTTACCTTGACATCAACCACTTTGGCACCGGCAAGGACACCTTTCTCCATCGCTTTCTTAATTCCAGCCTCTACGGAGGGGATGAATTGGGAAGGAATTGCACCTCCGAATATCTGGTTAACAAATTCATATCCACCTCCACGTGGTAGAGGCTCGATCTTAATGTAACAAATTCCATACTGCCCGTGTCCACCTGTCTGCTTAACGTATTTACCCATTGCCTGGGCAGGTTTCCTGATGGACTCTCTGTAAGGGATCTTGGGCCTCGACGTGTCCACATTAACTCCGAATTTATCTCTGAGTTTAGAGACTATCACATCCAGATGGATCTCACCAAGACCAGAGATCAAAGTCTGCTTTAATTCTGGATCGTAATGGAACTCAAAAGTTGGGTCTTCGTCCCTGAGTCTTGAAAGTCCTTCTGACACCTTCTCCTGGTCTTCCCTTGTTCTGGGAACGATTGCAACTGAAATGGTAGGATGTGGGAAATCAATCCCCTGGAGAACAACTGGACGGTCTTTAGAGCAAAGTGTATGACCGGTCTTCGTTTCCTTTAATTTTACAAGTGCTCCAATCATACCCGGGATCAGTTTATCTGTCTCTTTTCTCTCTTTTCCACGAACAAGGTAAACCTGGTTGATCTTCTCCGTTCTTCCAAGATTTGCGTTCACAACTTCAATTCCCGGAGTCAAAGTACCGGAATAAACTTTGATCAAATAAAGCTCACCGACATGGAGCTCTGAAATTGTCTTGAAAACAAAAGCTACGAGGGGGGCATCTGGGTCTGGAGTAATCTCGATCTCTTCTTCTCCCGCCTTTCCGATCTCCCTTGGTGCGTTCACAGGTGATGCACCATACTCAGCAATGAAATTCATCAGTTCTTCTACACCAATTAGTTCCTTTGCTTCACCAAAAAGTACGGGAATAAGCTCACCACTTATAATGCCGTCTCTCAGGGCTTTCGCGTGTTCTTCTTTGGTGATTTCTTCCCCTGCTATTTACTTTTCAAGTAATTCTTCTGAAAGTTCAATTGTAGCCTCTTTTAACTCTTCAATTTTTGCTTCTGCAACCTCTTTGACCTCTCCATCAAGGGATGATACGTCTCCATTGATAAGGTCAAAGACACCAGAGAAGCTTTCACCTGTTCCAACTGGTATTTGAACCGGGACAACGCCGCTACCAAAAACTTCTTTAAACTCCTGGATCAGGGCATCAACGTTTATTTCAGGGGCTTTCATCTTATTAACAAAAATAAATCTTGGTATTCCCCTCTTCTTTGCGAATTCGTAATACTTTTCAGCACCTACTTCTACTCCGGAGGACGCATCAATGACAACGACAGCATTGTCAGCGGCACGGACACCAGCAGCCACTTCACCTGCAAAATCAAGATAACCCGGCGTATCGATCAGATTCATCCATTTCCCATTCCATTCAAAATATGCAACCGCAAGATTAATGCTGATCTTCCTTTTAACCTCTTCAGCATCAAAATCGAGAATTGAATTTCCCTGCTCAGGGCTGTTTAAACGAGATGTAACTTTTGCTTTGTAAAGAATTGCCTCTGCAAGGGATGTTTTACCTGAACCACCGTGGCCAACAAGTACAAAATTCCTGACAGCATTAACATCTAAACTCATAATCGTCCTCCTTAGTGGATTTCAAAAATTGGCATAAATTATAGACTTTCACCAATTTTGGTGTCAACTTAAGTACTCCTCACTGGTAAAATTCGAACGGAAAAAATGGGAAATGAAACTCCACAATTCCACCAATACTCTGGCCGTTGTCAGAAAATTTCATCCACCATCAAACTTAGACAATTGCCAGAGTCCCTTGGAGATTTTTCAAGGTCGCCTTATCTCAGTTGAAAGAATCCCTGAAAATTCGCATATCGAAAATTCAGGAAACTTTTTATTTTGAATATGAAAAAATCCCTCGATTTAGGAGGAAACAAAGATTGATGTAAATAGTTTGCATGTGCGAACTATCTGGAATAAAATTCCTTCTGATTCTGTTGTAGAATTCCTGGCAGGTGATTTTGATGAAAAAAGAGCTATTCCCACTGGCGGCTACACTATTCATACTGATGGCAGGGGTTAGTATGGTAACTCCAATACTACCGACCTACGCTAAGACTCTTGGCGCGACAGGGCTCTGGATCGGCCTGATCTTTTCAGGTCTCCCTATTGTAAGGAGTCTATTCTCCCCAATATTTGGGAGAATGGCTGACAGATATGGAAAAATAAAACCCTTTGTATCAGTGGGAATCTCAATTTATGGAATTGCATCCATACTTCTTGCCGAGTCGAGAAAAGTTATACACCTTTTCGTTTCCCGTCTCTTCCAGGGATTCGGTTCCTCCCTCGTTAATCCTCAAGTAATGGCTTATATTGCCAGAATTGCTCCTCCTGGCGAGGAAAGCCGTTATTTTGGATTTATCAATATGATCTTTTTCCTCGGGCTCGGGATCGGACCATTTTTTGGTGGCGCCCTTTCTGATTTACTCGGTATCAAATCGGCTTTTTATCTGATGGGAATCCTGTCTTTTCTCGCTCTCCTTTTATTCATCTTTTACGTAAAAGAGAAGTCACCTGAGCCTGGAGAAAAGAAACAAGAGAAAAAAAAGAAGAAGCTGGTACCTTTTAAACTAATAATTAAAGACAGGAGAATTCTTGGTATAGTCTTCTTCCGTTTCTCACTTGCAATTACGAGAGCTGCTGTACTGACATTTTTCCCTATACTTGCGGCTATACATGGCATTTCGAGATCGGGTATCGGTTTTATCCTGACTTACCAGATGCTTCTTCTGTCTTTCGGTCAGTATCCTGGAGGAAAAATTGCAGATAATTATGGTAAATTTAATTCCCTGCTTCTTGGCGGCTTTGTCGCAAATGTTGCTTTTTTCTTATTCCCCCTCGCAAAGAACATGCATTGGTACATCATCTTAAATACGATGATG
>CAYNMM010000069.1:0-41135 GCA_964398355.1 uncultured bacterium | reverse complement strand
GCCACCGCATTCGCTAACTCCGCAGCCCTCTTTGGAGAAGTGGAACGCATTCTTATTATCGCAAGATCCGTTTTACCCTTTTGCATTACTTTAATTCTTCTGCTAAACCCCTGGGCAACAAAATAAGGTAGTAGAACTTCGAATGTAAATGAATTTGAGTTTTTCTTGAATTTTTTAGTAAACCCTTTAAGTCTGAACTTGATCCCGTCAGCTACAAATACTTTTCCCAGTTCTCCCTCACCTATTTCCGTCCCGGTTGACGATAAAACCTTGAAATTCTTACTATCCAGGAACTTGACCGTATATGTTCCAGTATCTGGTACGATAGCTGACCATGTTGAGTCGACGATAACTCCCTTGGGGAATCTTAAATTTAATCCATATTTTGCGACCACATTTCTTGAAATGGTTTTTGATTTTATTATTTCGATTTGACTTTGAACAGGATCAATTGATCTCGCAGTAGGATTAATTTCAGGTAAGACTGAAACATTTGTTTCCTTTATAGCGAGTTTTACAAGTGAGGATGCTTCGTAAACCGGAGTGGAAAGGTAGGATAACACTCCAGCTATTAAAGTTACGAATAAAGTCACCGTGATAATAGTTTTTGATCTTCTAAAGATAACATCTATTATGTCCCCGAGGCTCACCTCTTCTTCCTGGTAGCCGTTATTTTTCAGTTCGTTTGCATCCATCATGAGACAATCCTCCCAACTTTAATTGGCTTATTATTTCACAACAAAAGCTGGAGGTCAATGTTTTGATTTTCTCCTTCTACCCCGTGACCTCCTGCGCGATTTCTTTTGTGTTTCCTGTTTTTCTACTTTTTGGACCGGTGTAACCGTTGCTCCTGAGTGTACTACAGGTCTTGTAATCGTGATATTTCTTTCCCTGTATCTCTTGGGCATTTTGGGAACTTCAATACGGAAAATTTTCATAACGGTTTCATTCCTGATTCTAAGAAGCATTTCTTCGAACATCCGGAAACTTTCCTGCTTATATTCCACCACAGGATCTTTTTGGCCATAGGCTCTGAGAAAAATACCTTCTTTCAACATATCAAGTGAATAAAGATGTTCCCTCCATGCCGTATCCAGGGTTGTCAATAAGACTATTCTCTCAATTTCTCGCATTCTCTCGTCGCCAAATGCCTCTTCTCTTTCCTCGTAGAGTTTTCTCACCTGAGTTAGAATGAATTCCTTTATCTCGTCTTTCGTCTCAAATTTTTCTATTTCTGAAAAGTCGTAAAGAAAGAGAAATCTTAATTCTTCTTTAAAACCATCAAGATCCCATTCATCCGGAGAATCACCGGTCAAGTATTGCTCAATTTTTTCTTCCACGATATCAACGACGAACTCATCAAGGATTTTTGATTTAATATTCTCTCCATCGAGGATACGGTTTCTAAGTCCATAGACCACTTCTCTTTGTTGATTCATCACATCATCAAATTCAAGAAGTCTCTTTCTTATTTCAAAGTTCTGCATTTCAACTCTTTTCTGGGCACTTTCAAGAGCTTTTGTAACCAATTTGGATTCGATAGGACCTTCATCAGATTTTCCCCACTTTTCCATTAAATCCATTACCTTATCGGAGCCAAAAAGTCTCAACAGATCATCTTCAAGTGATAGGAAAAATCTCGAAGCCCCTGGATCTCCCTGTCTTCCTGACCTTCCTCTTAGCTGATTATCGATTCTCCTTGATTCGTGTCTCTCTGTACCTATTACGTAAAGTCCACATGGTACCCCTTCTTCGATACATTTTTTAGGATCCATAGGGCATGTAACGCCAGGTTGGGGATTCTTAGTGTTTATCGCGCACTCAGGCTGTGGGAAGTCCATAACCACATGGTCACCCTGTTTCAATCTTTCATCGTATTTGTAGAGTCCAGAAATTAAGACAACAGTGCCAGGCCTCTTCAGCGATGTAAGAATTTTCTCAATAATTGAATCAACAGTATTGTTCTCGTCAGGCCTCATGCTGATGTATGTATACTTGATATCATTTTGATCGAAGAGATACTGGAGATTTGGTATATCTCCATCTGTTTCAGGGATAACAAGGACAGATTTTCCCTTTGAAACATACTCTTTGATTTTCTTTATTCTTTCTTTATGCACGAGATCATAGGCTTTCACGACGCCAGGGCCGAGTTTGATATCTGTACCGCGTCCTGCCATGTTGGTTGCGATTGTCACGGCTCCCTTCTGTCCGGCCTTTGCCACAATATGAGCCTCTTTTTCATGGTGTTTTGCATTTAAAACCTGGTGTGGTATCTTCCTTCTCTGAAGGAGTCTTGAAAGAAGCTCAGAAACCTCCACAGAAGTTGTGCCAACCAGGATTGGGCGTCCCTTCTCGTGCCATTTTACGATTTCATTGATTACTGCCTCGTACTTTTCTTTTTTGGTTTTAAAGATAATATCAGGAAAGTCCACGCGCCTGACCGGCTTATTGGTTGGTATTGAAACAACGTCGAGTTTGTAAATTTCCCAGAATTCCGCAGCTTCTGTGGCTGCGGTTCCAGTCATACCTGCGAGTTTTTCATACATCCTGAAATAATTCTGAATGGTAATTGTTGCCAGGGTCTGAGTCTCTGCCTGAATTTTTACGCCTTCTTTTGCCTCAACGGCCTCGTGCAACCCGTCTGACCATCTTCTACCATGCATTAACCGTCCTGTAAATTCATCGACAATAATTACCTTGCCATCCATTACAACGTAATCTACATCCTTCTCAAAAAGTGTGTATGCCTTAAGTAACTGGTTAATAGCATGAATTTGGTCAGTTTTCTGGGCATATTCTCTATAAATTCTTTCCTTCTCATAGAACTTTTCACGTGCATTTAGATCAGTTCTTTTGTCGATTTCAGCGATCTCAGTTGAAAGATCTGGTAATGTGAAAAGGTCCTTTCTCTTTTTCTGAATTTCATTCCTGCCTTTTTCTGTGACATCAACGCTGTTAGATTTTTCATCCACCACATAATAGAGTTCTTCTTCGTATTCCTTAATTTTCTTGTCTTTCATTAGTTCGAGTTCGGTTTTGTCTACGAGCTTCATCAAACCTGGTTCCTGGAGCAGCTTAAACAATTTTTTGGATTTTGGAGCTCCTCTTTTGGCAATGAGAATTTTTAAAGCGGCTTCTTTCTCCTTTCCTTCTCTGAGTAGTCTTTCAGCTTCTGATAGAAGTCTTGTAACAATCAAGGTTTGTTTTCTCACAATATCTGCGACAATAGGTTTTACGTCTTTATACTGATCAACGGAAGAATGTTCTACCGGACCGGATATAATTAAGGGTGTCCTGGCTTCATCTATCAGGATAGAGTCAACTTCATCTATAATTGCGTAAAAATGTCCTCTCTGCACCCTATGCTCGGGTTGATACACCATATTGTCACGGAGGTAATCGAATCCAAATTCGTTATTTGTCCCATAAGTTATATCTTTTTCATATTCAGGTTTTCTTTGTTCAGGTGTCATACCAGCCTGAATTACGCCTACACTTAGTCCGAGTGACTCGTAAACGGGTCCCATCCATTCGCGGTCTCTTCGGGCAAGATAGTCATTTACTGTAACAAGATGTACCCCGACAGGTTTTTCTTTTGTTCTTCCAATTAGTGCATTGAGATAAAGGGGCATTGTTGCAACAAGAGTTTTCCCTTCACCTGTAGCCATCTCAGCTATTTTACCCTGATGTAAAACGATGGCACCTATCAGCTGAACATCGAATGGAATCATATTCCACTCGATAACCTCTCCTGTGACTTCCCATCTTTTCCCAACAAGTCTTCGACAGGCCTCTTTAACAAGAGCAAAAGCCTCTGGTAATATTTCATCAGGGTCTTCACCTTCACGTAATCTTTGCTCAAAATCTTCGGTTTTTTTCAACAGGTCTTCATCTTTTAGGCCCTTATACCCATTATAAATTTCATTTATCTCATCAACAATTGGCCAGAGTTTTTTTATAACACGTTCATTTCTTGAACCGACAACTTTCTCAAGGAGAGTTTTAAACATACTCCTTATCGCCTCCTTACAACGAAATTAATTTTGAAAGATATGATGTTAACTCAAACAGTTCAAGGGTTATTTTTTGTTCCCTTTTCCAGCCCCCTGTTTTTCAAACTGTTTTATCGACTGTTCAAAGGATGTTAACCAATCCTCAACCTGTACACTGTCTGGTATTGAGAATTTTGTGGTATCCACACGAGTTGTATCAATAGACACAACTTCCTGTATAACTTTTCCTTTTGCATCGACTAATTTAAAGGGTAAATCATTCCACACGTATAGCTTGGCCTGGAGCTCACCGGTCGAATCGTCACGTATTTCATAAATATTACAGACGTAATTACCGAGCATTTTTTCTTTACCAGCAGGTTTTAAATCTTTGATGAAATCTCTAATTACGACACCTGTCGCTTCAGAATTTTTCAAAGCTTCCTTTTCCTGTGGTAGTCTTGCTATAAGGTTGTCTTTTGTATTTTTATCGAGTTTGCTTGAAACAATGATCTTTCTCATTTCTTCGATCACTTTATCAGGATTGTTGGGAATTTTTGTCCCCTTCTTGGATTGAAAATCAATGCTGTAAATATATTCAGGTGTTACCATTGAAAGAGATCTCGTTTCTATTTTTTGACCATTGTATACCATGCGAGTTATGGTATATCTTGCTTCTCTTTTGCCGTATTTATCAATATAAATATCCTGTTCGACTGACATCCCTGGGTGTACTTCTGATTTACTCACAATTGTAGCCTGTTTAAATGGATATATTTTCCCCTCTTTAGCAGATGAGGTTTCAGCTTTCTTTTTCTGGCAGGAAACTCCCATCGTTATAGTCAGGGCGAGAAGGACAATACTAAACTTCTTCATGAAAAATTACCTCCAAATGTTTTTGTCAAATATAAACCACCCTGGTAAATTAAATCAAATACTGTCCAGATACCTTTTCCTTAATTCTTTTATTCTATGTCTATTTTTCATAAATCTTGGCACTGATGGCAAAATTTTTCCCTCAAAATGTTCTGTCACCTCTTTGTCATGCCACCTGTGTTCAATATAAAACCAGTTTATCGTCGTTTTACCATTCCGTGATTCTATTTTCCCTTTACTTCCACAAATAGCACATTCGATAGTGTTTTCTCCAACAAATCTGAACATATTCTGTTTACATGAGGGGCAGACTCCTGCGTCAGTGTTTGCCTCTTTTCGAGAGACAACCAGTTCCCCCGCTTTGTGAGCTCTTCTTATGATTGCGTTATCAAAAAGCACTTCCCCGGGTCCTTGGGCGTATGCGATGAATTGATCCACAATTTTATATCCCAGTGAGAGTAAGAAAACGGCCATCTGAGGGAGTGTGAAAGCTTCCCATCCTTTTACACCGGCAATACCTATGGCAACAGCAGGTTTCCCACTGTTTGGCCTCCCTACTCCGTACATATAAGCCATACCACGATCAAGCCACATTTTTAAAATCCCTGGGGTACCAAGAATATAGGTAGGAGAACCAAGAATGAGGCCGTCAAATTCAGTCAATTTCCTGTATAACTCCATGGAATCGTCTTTGTTCCGAAAGATGCATTCACTCCTTTTAATCACACAATTTATACAACCTTCGCAGGGTAAAATTTTATAATCCGTTAGTCTTATAAACTCTACTTCGGCTCCTGCTTCTTTTGCGCCGAGAAGAGCCTCTTTTACAAGCAAATCAGAGTTCCCAAATTTTCTTGCACTCACGGATATTCCAAGAATTTTCATACCTGTCTCCTCACTTCTGAAATATATGAGATTTTTTCTTTTTACTAAGTTTCTCGTCTATTTTATATACTGTTTTAAATGATTTCCTAACAAACCACGGCCATGGTTTTCCTGTTTTATGCCATTCTTGTAACCACTTTATAGTATTTTCTTCATTCGCATTCCCACTACCTATTTCAACATCTCCAATCTTGAATTCCCTTTTTAATTTTTCAAGAACTTTTATTTGTGACCATTTGGCGATGATAGCAGCCAGTCTTGTCTCAAGGTACCTGTCCTCGGATTTTGTTGATACTACAATCTCCGCTCCCTGATTTTTTAAATCATTTAAAAGGTGCAAAAGCTCTTCTGAAACTCCATAATCATCAATAATAATCCTCATATTCGTGGGGGAAATCTGACTCTCTTCGATTAATCTTCTTAGCACTCTGATGTAGGTGATATTCAATAATTCGTTCAGGTTAAACTCATCGATGTCTTCAGGACTCACTCTCTCTTCGAGGTAAAAGAAATTTTTACCCATCAAGGTTTTCAACTCCTTAAAAAGCTGCTGCCAGTACTCGAACCCATGTTTCTTTTTGGTATCACTATTTCCGACAATTTTTTCAATCCTGTGGAACATGTTTTTGTGAAAAACGACACCAACGACATGAAGATAGCCGAATATCTCTCCTTTACCGGTTTCATCAAGTCCTACACACCACTCTTTTGTTGGAGGAGCGTATATATGTCCAACAATTTCTCCGATCTGCTCAATAATATTTTCTACTTCAGGGTCTTCAGAAGGAGTTGCATACATTGTCCCACTCGAGTAGTAGGTGATGTAACAATTTTTAATTCTGAGTCGCCAGATTTCGAAATTTTGTTTGGTTTCAATTTCCTGTGCCCCCATTTTTACCAGGAAATTCTTTATTTCATTTGCCTTTAACTTATCTATATTTTTCCACGTTCTGCCTCTCACCATAGATACCTGTCAGGAAATCAAATATTTCTTTAATCTTTTTATCAGCTTCCTCGTCTTTTTCAACCAGTTTATCCACAATACCCTCATTGTACAACTCAATAAGTGCCTTTACCACCGTTTTATCAAACTCATTGGAGCTCATGAATCTATCAAGCACTTCTTCCGGTGGTCTTGCCTTGTGCATAGGTTTAGAAATTACTTCATTTTCAAACTCGTTTGCAACCGCTATAATTCGTGCTCCGAGTGTAATCTCTTCTGGTTTTATTTTCTTACCCATTGGAAAACCGGTACCATCAAGTTTCTCGTGATGCTGTTCGATCCATTTAGAGATAGCCTCTCTACAGGGGAGAGGAATACCTTTTACAATATTTGCACCAGTTTGTGGATGAGACATGTAAAGCCTGTAATTATGGGGTTTCTTTATTAATTCCTCTTTAGGTTGTGCAAGAATTGATGTCGGTATTGTAATTTTCCCTATATCGTGCAAGAGACCGGCCATGGTAAGGCACATTATTTTTCTTTCCGTGGTAAATTCCTTCTGATTTCTCAATTTTCTTGCAATTTCTCCGGAAAGAAAGGCTACGTTTATACTATGTTTTTTTAGAGCCGATGATCTATTCTCCAGGATATTAAAAAGGGCAGAAATGGTACCCACGAGCATATCATTAAGAGTCCTTAGGTGCTCTCTCAATTCTGTTATATCATGTGCCACGACAAGAACTTTATCCACTCCGCCGAATTTTACGACTCTAAAATCAAAATTCAGCCATTTTATTTGCCCCTGGAAATCCTTATTGGGTGCGATTATAGAGTATTCACCTTTTTCCTTTAGCTCCTTCCGAATTTTATCTTTCAAATTCAACATATTCGCTGGAATAAGTATGTCAACAGACTTTCCGATCAGCTCATTGCGAGAGTAACCATAGAAATTCTCTGCCTTCCTGTTTGCGAATTCAATTATGCCATCGAAAGATTCAATAAGTACAATATCTTCCACATGGTCATAAATTTCTTCAGCAAATTTTTCCCTCTCAATCATCTCAGCTTCTTTCCTCACTATCTGAAGATAGGTTGATACCTTTTCAGCAAATTGAATGAAGAGATCAACTTCTTCAAATTGTGCACTGCTCAGAGGCATCATCTCAGGTAATCTGTTGAGTATCCTCCAGAATACACTTCTTTTTTTACTAAATAACAGGATATAACCAATTGGTGGAATGATTTCTTGCAGAGAAATCGGGATCACAAGAATTTTATCAAATCCCCTCGCTTCTAAAACTTTGTTTAGCTTTAAATTTTTAGCACTGATTATCGAAGGCTCATTAAATATCCCCTTATTTAAGCGAATTCTTTCCACTTCACTTACAAGATAGCAGATATCATTGTCGCTAATAGCATCCTTCACACTTCCACAAACAGTGCAAGGTTTACTCTGTCTTTCCTGTATAGAAAAATTTTTTATGAAGAAAACACTTCCCTCGGAGATTAAGGATAAATTTTTACAGACAATTTCTGGCGCTCTGATCAAAAACTCAGGGTACTTATCATATCTCCCACCTCTTAGTAGAGAACTGATCTCCTCATAGATCTGCATTTTTCGTTTTAAGACCGTTTGAACAAAGTCCCTTCTGATTTCTCCAAGTTTTTTTTCTGTTAAATCCTCAAAAGTCCAGACATAGTAATTTCTATTGGTTAAAATTAGCTCTGTTTTTATAGGGAAGCCAGATATTTCCAGAAATCTTTCGTCACTTTCAGACACAGAGATCCATCTTTTTTTATTAAAGGGTTTTCTCTTACCTATATGTTCAGAAATTTTTTCCACAATTTCATGATGAGTCCTGAGCCAGGGCATATCGGATATATGAAGCCCCTCAAGTTGGAAGTTATCAGGGACATTAAACAGGTCATAAAATTTTTTATTAGCTCTTAAAATGGTACCTTCGTTGTTCACTATCACTATTGCTATTTTTTGAGATGTACCGATTAAACTTTCAATGAAATTTACAAGTTTTGAAGGAGATTCAACGATAGCTTTTATCATTAACAATGCAAGTTCCTTTTCAAACCATTTTATAAAAAATTTTTCTTCTCTCAGTGGAGGTGTATCCTTGTCCATGAGCAGCAAGCCTATGGCTTTCCCATTACAGATAAGCTGGTGATTCAAACTTATTGGTGCCTCCTTGAAGTCTTCAATATCTTCTGGCCTTTTGTATATCTCAAAAAATTTAGAAACTTTGTAGCTATGAGCATTAAATAATGAAATGATCTCATCATAAATTTCCTGGTCATAGGTTACCCTGTATCCATATTTTCCGTGTTTGTTCTTGTACACAAATATTATCGGTGTATCCTCAGAATATTCTTCTAATTTTCTAAATATTACTGGAATGAATAGTAAAGTTTTTAGTTTATTGATGCTGGCGAAATTTTTGAGAATTTCACCTATACTTTCAAAAAAGTTTTCTCCTATTTCAGGAATAATTTTCTCGAGTCTCTCTATCAGACTGTTTGTCCTTTCCCATAGTTTCCTTGAAACCTCTCCATTGGTGAGTTCTTCAAGGGAAATAAATGCCCCGTAATTACTCCCATCTGATGTCCTGCGGGGAAGAATTGATAAATGTAGATTTTTCGTCAGCCTATCCGAAAGTTTCAGCTCAACATCTACATTTAGCTCAACAGCATTCTTTATCGCCTTCTTGATGCTGTTTCGAGTGAAAGAATCGGTAAATAGTTCAAGAATTCTTTCAAAGTTCATATTCAGCAATTCATTTTCGCTAAATCTTTCTTTGAAGAGATTCAGGGCTTTTTTATTGGCAAAGACTATTTTTAATTTTCTGTCGACGATTATCAAACCACAGCCCAGTTCCTCATAAATTTTTAACAATCTTTCTGGTATTTCTTTTATCTTTTTAATAGTTAATTGTCTCATCTTTTCCTGAAGTTTCTTCTGTAAAGACTCAATTACTCTTTTGTCTAAAGTATCTGTTACAAGATCCACATATTCAAAGGTTTTGAGTTTTCCTTGGGTTACAACAACAAGTAAGTAATTTCTGTTTTCTAAGTTCACTTTAAAATTTCTCGTTTTGATTAGATCTTGAAACTCCAGCTCATCAATTACTATTACACCAGGGCTATTCCTCTCGATTATCTCCTCGGGTGAGGAACATTCAATGTTGGGAAAGATTTTGTGTATCCCCTCTTCAAATTGTTCTTTCAATTTTTTATTTCTTACATTAATTGCATATTTCATCTGATAACCCCTGTGTTATTCAGGTTAATTTTAATACCGGGAGAATAATTGTCAACGAATTATACGGGGAGGGTTGTCATGTCAGATATTTTTGGCGAGGTCAAGAAAACCTTTGAGAAGTTTTGTAGAGGTGACGCTCTTCCATCTTTCTGGATGCCACTGTACACCGATAATTTTCAGGTCCTGGTTTTCGATACCTTCAATGACGGCATCCTTTAATGAATAGGCAGAAATTTTCAGTGTTTCTCCGGGAGTTCTTACACTCTCATGATGATGGCTGTTAACTTCAATTATTTCTTCCTGAATAATTGTGTAAAGAAGAGTATCTCTCAGGATTTTTATTTTATGGACTCTGTCTTTCCCATGCGTATCTGTATGCTCCTGCGTAATTGCACCAAATTGGTCAATATCCTGCCAGAGTGTACCCTTAAAAAAGACGTTTATGAGCTGCATGCCTCTGCAGATACCGAGGACCGGTATTTTTCTGTTCAGAGCTTTATCCAGAGCAAAGAATTCAAATTCATCTCGAATATCGGATACTTCTTCTGTTCTAATGTTATCTTCTCCATAACGATTTGCATTGAGGTCTCCTCCACCAGAAAGAATCAGGGCGTCAAAGGTCGCGCTGAGATCATTTTTTTCGCTTAATGGGACAGTATCCGCTACATGCTCAAGCCAGCTAAAATAGTTTATATATTTCCCTTTTATTGCTTTTCTATCTGGTACAGTGATCGCTACTTTCATGGTCTAAAAATATACTAAGTTGTAGGTGACCTTTCCAGTCCTTTTCACAACTGAAGTTTTTTAAATTTTTAGAATTCCACTTCGGTATCACATCTATTATTCGTATTTAGCCTTTGACATCTTTTCTAAAGATTAGAAAAGGGAGTTTTCTCAGACTGGGCGTGTCCCGTAATGCGGAGCATTACGGGACACGCCCAGAAAATCCTACCTTACGTCTCGTTTGGGTTTTTCTCGAACTCGATCCCCACCACTTGGAATTTAAAAAGAAACAAAATATAATAAAGTGTTCATTTCTTTTAAGGAGGATGTTATGGATATATTTGATAAATGTGCAAGGTTTGTCGAAGCAGATAAAGTAAAGGAAGAAGGGCTTTATCCATATTTTAGACCAATTGCTTCCGCAGAAGATACAGAAGTAATCATTGAAGGTAAAAAGGTCCTGATGTTTGGGTCAAACAATTATCTTGGACTAACAGTTCATCCTAAGGTTAAAGAAGCAGCTCAAAGAGCGATTGAAAAATATGGTACCGGGACATGTGGATCAAGATTTCTAAATGGGACACTGGAAATTCACTTGGAGCTTGAAAGGAAACTCGCAGACTTTATGAAAAAAGAGAGGGCTCTTGTGTTTTCCACAGGTTATCAAACAAATCTCGGTACAATTTCGGCTCTGGCAAGCAAGGAGGATGTGATAATAACGGACAAATGGGATCACGCAAGTATAATTGATGGTACAAGATTGTCCTTTGGTGAAATCCGCAGGTTTAAACATAACGACATGAAAGATCTGGAGAGAGTCCTCAAGTCAGTCCCTGAGAACAAGGGAAAATTGATAGTAATTGACGGACTTTTTAGTATGGAAGGTGATATTGCTGATCTACCAGGCATAGTTGAGCTTGCCAAAAAGTATGACGCAAGGGTAATGGTTGATGATGCCCACGCAATTGGTGTCCTTGGAAAAAACGGGAGAGGTACTGCTGAGCATTACGGTCTTGAGGATGAAGTCGACCTTGTAATGGGGACTTTTAGTAAATCGTTTGCCTCTCTGGGGGGATTCATTGCCGGAAAGGAGTATGTTATTAATTATATTCAGCATTTTGCACGTTCCCTGATATTCTCTGCAAGTATGCCGCCTGCAAATGTTGCAGCTGTTTCCGCTGCCCTCGACATCATAATCAACGAGCCTGAAAGGAGACAAAAACTGTGGGATAATACTTATCGAATGCTTAATGGGTTGAAAGGCATGGGGTATGACACAGGACTTTCTCGCACTCCTGTCATACCTGTGATTATTGGCGATGATATGAAAACATTCATGATCTGGAGAGAATTGCTGGATAATGGCGTTTACGTTAATCCTGTGATTTCTCCCGCTGTTCCTCCGGGAAGACAGTTATTGAGAATCAGTATGATGGCGACACATACGGAGGAGCAGATTGATAGAGCACTTGAAATTTTTGAAAAACTTGGGAAGAAGTATGGGGTAATTTAAAAGGAGGTAAAAATGGCCACAAAGGATGAAATTCTCAAAGCTTATGAATTTGCAATTGAACTTGAAAAAGAGAGCTTAAAAAGTTATCTGGATCTTGCTAAAAGGACCCATGACCTGACTGGAAAGAATATGTTTATCTGGCTTGCACGTGAAGAATATGAGCACATGAGAATCCTTGAAGCTATAAGAGATAGAGTTTTGAAGGATCAGCCCATAGGGAAAATCGAGATTGAGGAAGATGAACTTGAAAAGTTACTGCCTGACATAAAAAGGCTGGAGAAGAAAAAATCCACAGCTGCTGAGACCCATCAAATCGATGCACTTCAGGCCGCACTTGAGCATGAAGCCCAATCAAGAGATTATTACAGGGAACAGGCTGGGAAGACCGGTGATCCTGAATTAAAACAGCTCTTTACGAGGCTGGCAGAGATGGAGCAGGCTCATTACGATTTGATTCTTGCACAGCTTGATTTTATAAAAGGCACAGGATTCTGGTTTGGTATTCCTGAATTTGATGTAGAGGGTCCAGCCTGATTTTTAACCAAATTCAGAGAAAGGGGGCAGTAACTTATTTGTGAATCCACGTCTGGCCTTTGGATTAATTTTATTTGTTTCTCCACATTTCTTAGATTATTCTTGGAAGAATGGAGGGCAGATATTTTTATATAGATTTGTAATTAATCTGGTTGAATAATACCGCTGGCTTCAGCCTCTTTTAGAACTTGTTTTAGCGTCAGATTTTTTAATGTTCTTTCAATTTGTGATTGCAGGTGTGACCAGACAAGCTTAGCAATGCAGTTATTTTCACGGTCACACTCGAAATCACCATCCGGGTCAAGACACCTGGCAAGTCCTATAGGACCTTCAAGTTTAATAGCTATTTCATAAACCGAGATCTGCTCTGGTGGTCGAGAAAGTACGTATCCACCACCCGGTCCTCTTACACTCTTCAGAATTCCACCTTTACGCAATTTTACGAGTATCTGCTCAAGATACTGTTCTGGTATCCCCTGGGATATTGATATTTCTCTCGCAGATAGTGGAGCTCCGTCATTTAATGCTATGGTTATAGCAGCTCTTAATCCGTATAAGATTTTTGTAGAGAGTTTCAACATAATTCTGACTAATATTGTCAATTATTTTAAACGAGGTTGCGAATTTATTCAAATATCTTGGTTTCTTGACAGCTTTGAACTCGCAAAATTATAATAACCTATCAAAATTCACCCAGGGAGGAAGTTTGATGAGCGAGAAAAAGACACGGGCTATTATTTTTACACTTGTAACATTTTTCACATGGTTATTTTATTTTATGACAACTGCTCCTACAGTTGTTTTCTGGGATGTGGGAGAATTCCTTGCCTGTTCTCATATACTCGGGATACCACATCCACCGGGGACGCCTTTATATGTGATTCTTGGTCGTTTTATGGATCTTATGCCTCTCCCGCTTGCGAGTCTCTTCAAACTTATTAATGGCAATGAGGCGGTCAATCATGTTTTAAAAGTTACTTCGGTCTCCATGCTATCGGGTGCATTTACGGCTGGATTTGCATATCTGGTAGTAGTTAAGATTGTTGAAAAATGGGATGCACCTGTCCCCAGATCTTTTGCACATATAGCCGGTATTTTTGCTGCCTTTATTGGTGCATTTGCGCGAACTGTGTGGATGAATTCAATCGAGGCAGAGACGTACACTCCGTCTGTTTTTATCATGGTATTCCTCACCTGGGTTGCATTGAACTGGTGGGAGCACAGGGATAGTGAGAGAAGCATCAAATATATACTTTTCTCCCTTTACGTGCTTTTCCTGTCAAGTGGCATACACCTTATGCCTTTAATCTTTTTCCCGGCACTTTTTGTTTTTGTGTGGGTGGTAAAGCCCAAACTCATTTGGGATCTTGAATTTCTCGTAGTTACCGCAGCTACTTTTGCATTGATTTCTCTTATGAAATTAACTTATGAACCTGGAACAGGCTCTGTGGCACTCATGATAGTATCCCTTCTCGTTATGGCATGGTATCTCTATTACAGGAAGTTGTTTGATATTAACGATTTTCAGATAATGTTGTTCATCGCTGGTTTTATAGTTGTTCTGGTGGGAATTTATACAAAGAGTCCAATCCTGTTAATAATTGGTACTTTTCTTGACATTTTAATTCTTTACATAAAAGCCAAGTTGTATAAGGACTGGAAGGGATTTGCTCTTATTTTGATTGTTGTTGCCTTTTCTGCAGAATTCACCATGATGGTAAGGGCGATTCATAATCCTAAGATAAACGAGACCGATCCATCTAACTGGCGAGCCTTTATGGACGCTCTATTAAGAAAGCAATATGAACCTGCCAAGATTTTGCCGAGAAGGATACCTTTTACTGACCAACTGCTTCTATTCTGGAGATATTTTACATGGCAGTATGCTTCTCTTGTATTGCCTCTCACATTCCTTGGTCTGCTTGGTCTCGTGACACACTTTGGTAATGATAAAAAGACTTTCGCTCTTGTAGGAACTGCATTACTAATGGGAAGTCTGGCCCTTATTATTTATCTGAATCTGAAAGATTCTCCGACTCATCCAATAAATCCGATGAATCCTCGAGAAGTGAGAGATAGGGATTATTTCTTTGCCCCATTTTATACCTATTTTGCGATTTTTATGGGACTTGGTTTATGGGAAATAATGCGTCTTCTTGCTGTTTATCTTAAAAAATGGGTTGTTGGACTTGTGGTTGGTGTGATTCTTGCCGGTGGTCTCCAGGCCGTGCAATTTAAACATTTCTGGCCGATTGTAGATAGGACTCACAATTACATGGCTGAAGATTACGCTTATGACCTTTTGATATCGCCACGTAAGAACCCTGATGGAGGACCTGTTATTCTATACACAAATGGAGATAATGATACATTTCCAGTTTGGTTTGACCAGGAGGTACTTGGATATAGAACTGATGTAATTATCGCCAATCTGTCACTGATAAATACAAACTGGTATGTGAAACAACTCAAAGATTGGGGAGCTCCTATCAGCTTTACGAAGGCGGAGATTGATAAGTTACCTCCTGCCATGTTGATGCCTGGCGGAAAGGTGTTATACCTGAGAGATATTATGATTAGAGACATGATAGCCACATCAGCCGGATATAAATTTAAAGAGGATGATTACGTACAGCTGACCCCAGGTTTACGAGTTCCTAAGCTCTATTTTGCGCCGGCGGATACATTTCTTAATAAAGTTATAAAAGGTGCGAAGTTTAGAGTTCCCATTTATTTTGCTCTTACGGTGACTCCAGACGTTTATAAACCGTGGAGCAAATATCTTTTGAGTGAGGGACTTGCGTTCAGGTTGATGTCGCACAATGTTTCCTCCGGAATATTCCCTGAAGGGATCAATGTTGAGAGGACGAGGTATCTGCTTCATGGGAACATGAGTGCGGCTGAATTTTTGAAGAAATACGGTGATGCCAAGTCTCCATGGGGAATTTTTAGGTACAGAGGAATTTTTGATAACACTTACAAAGATGGTACACATCTTAAACTTGTCAGAAATCTGGCGTCAGTTGCCCTGAGGCTTGGTTATTACTACAGTTTTCAGGATTCTATTGATGCAGCCATTGACGAGCTTTACTTCTCAAAGAAACTTGCTGAAGTGGTGGTTAAATATCAGCCACAGGCTACAGATGTACAGCGTCAGCTGATTGCAATAGACCTGATGATTGGTAATCTTTATAAGCAGAAGAAAGATTATGCCAATGCAGTTAAATATTACGAAGACGCCATGAAAATTCAGAAGGTTCCTTTACTTTACAAACAAATTGGTTTAACCTATCTTGAAGAGGGTGATACAACAAAAGCGATAGAAAACTTGGAGATTGCCCTTAGTATGACGCCAAAAGATAGAGATATTTATAGTGCTTTAAAATCCATTTATAAGGCCAGAAATGACACAGCTCAGTTGAAGAGATTGATGCAAGATTGGATAAAAAATAACCCGTCGGACTCGGCGGAAATAAAACAATTGAAGAAATTGGGAGGAAAATAACATGGCTCATGCGTATACGCCAGGTTTGAAGGTAACAAAAGCCACGATTTTAAGAAAAGAAAGGAGACTCCCTTTACCTGGGGAAGTTCTTGTAAAGAAAGGAGATAAAGTTAAAGCAGAGGATGTTGTTGCAAGAACAGAGCTTCCGGGGAACGTGAGACCTATTAATGTGGCGGGTCAATTATCTGTGCCACCCGGTGACCTTCCTCATCTCATGTTGAAAAAAGTTGGTGACCCGGTCAAAAAAGGTGAACCCATAGCCCAATCAAAGGGAATTTTTGGTCTCTTTAAGTCCACTGTAACCTCTCCTGTAGATGGTACAGTCAAGAGTATTTCCAACGTTACAGGCCAGGTAATAATAGAAGAGCCTCCAATTCCGGTCGAAGTTATTGCCTATATTGATGGTGAAGTGGTTGATGTGATCCCAAACGAGGGTGTTGTTATTGAGACCATTGCAACCTTTGTGCAGGGAATTTTTGGGATTGGTGGTGAGAGAATTGGACACCTGAAAGTTGCTGTAGATTCACCAGACGAAGTCTTAACACCTGACAAAATTTCTCAAAATGACAAAGATATGGTCATAGTTGGTGGTTCTTTTGTCACAGCTGACACACTTCGTAAAGCTGTGGAGGTCGGTGCCGCTGGAATTGTTGTTGGTGGAATAGATGATAAAAATTTGAGGGATTTCCTTGGCTATGATATTGGGGTAGCGATTACTGGCTCCGAACAGAAAGGCATCACACTTATAATCACGGAAGGATTCGGAAAAATAGATATGGCACATCGGACATTTGAACTTTTAAAGAGCATCGAAGGGAAAAAAGTTTCTATCAACGGTGCTACACAGATTCGTGCAGGGGTTATTCGACCAGAAATTATAGCGCCTGGTGCAAATCCTGAGGATCTGAAGAGTGACCATGAGGAGATAAGTGGAGGTCTTGACATTGGTACCCACGTGAGGGTCATTCGTGAACCTTACTTTGGGAAAATTGGCAAAGTCACAGCTTTGCCTCCTGAGTTACAGGTGATTGAAACTGAGGCCAAGGTCAGGGTTCTTGAACTTGAATTTGACGACGGCACAAGAGTACTTGTGCCTCGTGCAAACGTTGAAATAATTGAGGAATAGGGGTGGAAAAGAAGTCCCTCAGGAAGGCTTTTGGTGAATTCCTGATTGAAATTGGGCAGAAAGATTCGAGGGTGGTTGCGCTTGCTGCAGATCTTGCCAAGTCCACTTATACAGAGATGTTTAAGGAAAAATTCCCTGATCGCCATTTTGAATTTGGTATCCAAGAGCAAAATATGATGGGGGTTGCCGCTGGCCTTGCGTCCATTGGGAAGATTCCATTCGCATCAACCTTCGCTGTATTCGCTGCAGGTAGAGCCTATGATCAGGTGAGATTATCCATTGCCTATGCAAGGTTTAATGTAAAGATCATAGCAACCCACGCCGGCCTTGCCACTGGAGAGGATGGAGCCTCACATCAGATGACTGAAGATGTAGCTCTCATGGGAGCAATTCCTGGAATGGTAGTTTTGACCGCCTCTGATTATTACTCCACAAAGTCTGTTCTATACGCCGCATACAAATATGATGGTCCAGTCTATGTAAGACTGATCAGACCATCTGCACCTGTTATCTATGATTCGAATCTTAAATTTGAAATAGGAGATATTGTAGAAGTTAAGAAAGGCAGTGATGTCGCAATTGCCTCCTATGGATTCACCATACATGAGGCTCTAAAAGCCGCTAAGACACTTGAGAAAAAAGGAATCTCTGTAGGTGTATATGATTTCCTTACGATTAAGCCTCTTAGAATGAAACATCTTGAGATATTTAGAAATTACAAAGCCCTTGTAACAGTTGAAGATCACGTCAAGTGGGGCGGACTTGGAAGTAATCTCACCGCCACTCTTATTGAAGCAGGGATAAATCTCCCGATGAGGATCATAGCTGTTAATGACGTATTTGGAAGATCCGGCTCACCTGAAGAGCTTTACAGATATTACGGCCTCGACGCAGACAGTATAGTTGCAAAAGTAGAGGAAATTCTTGGGTGAGTTACATAACTTTTCAGAAGGTCTCAAGGATTTATCAGAATCGGTGGTTTGCACTTGAAAACGTCACATTTGAAATCGATAAGGGGGAATTTGTTTTTATTATAGGTCCGACAGGCGCAGGTAAAACAACCCTCTTGAGTCACATTTATTTTAAAGAATTTCCCACATCGGGAGAGGTGAAAGTCCTTGGATATTCCTCCAATGACATAAAAAAACATGAAATACCATTCCTTAGAAGAAAAATTGGTGTTATTTTCCAGGATTTCAAACTTCTGTATGATAGAAATGTGTTGAAGAATGTTACTATTGCCCTTGAGGTTACTGGTGTATCATCCAGTGTTGCTAAAAAACGGGCTATTGAAATTCTGGGTGAGCTTGGTATGGCTGATAAGGCTACGAAGATGCCCAATGAACTATCCGGTGGAGAAGGGCAGAAGGTAGCCATTGCCAGAGCACTGGTGAGGGAGCCATTTATCCTGCTTGCTGATGAGCCCACGGGGAATATTGATCCTGACTCAGCAGACGAGATCTTGAATATTTTAAAACGGGTTAATGACCGGGGAACGACTGTGATAGTTGCAACTCATAACTACACGTTTCTTAATAAAGTTGTGAAGAAAAGGGTTATTTCCCTTCAATCAGGAAGGATTGTGAAAGATGAAAAATTTTATTTTAAATGAAACTCTTGGAGCATATAGATCAGCAAAGGGTATGGCGTGGATTTCAATAGCGGTTTCTTTTGTCTTGATCCTTATTTTCGGCGTAAGCCTGTATCTCTCAGCAGTGGTTTATAACGTTTTTCAGATGGAAAAGAGAAACATAGAAATTGATGTGTATCTTCGAGAGGATGTCCCGGATGCGTTAAAAAATAAATTGTACGAAACAATTAAACATTTTGCAGGAGTTGAAGATGTCGATTTTATCACAAAAGGTGAGGCTCTAAAAATTTTTTCCAGAAAATATCCACAATATGCTGATATACTTGGGGTATTTTCAGAGGTACCTTTTCCAGAGAGTTTCGTTGTGAGATTAACACCCTACTGGAAGAGACCAGAGCTTGTGGAGCATCTTGTAGCCGAAATCTCAGTCTTGCCAGGAGTAGAGGAGGTGTACGCCGGTAGTGAATGGATCACCAGATTATCGAGGATTTCAATGTTATTCATTGGTATCTCGTTAACCCTGCTGGTGGGCCTATTTCTCGCAATAAGTTATGTAATCTATCAGACCATAAGATTAATAATAAATGCGCGTAAAGAATTAATAGAGATACTTGACCTCGTAGGCGCCACAAAATCTATCATAGAAATCCCATATTTGATTAACGGCACAATTTACGGATTTCTTGGTGGTTTATTTGCCGCTGTGGTTTTGAGAATGATGATAATAGGCTCCAGATCCCTCTTTTTTAAATTGCCTGATTATGGAATAATTTACCCTGTTCTTGTTTTTATTGGCCTTGTGGTTGGTCTTGTTGCGTCATACCTTTCATTCGAAGAAATTCTACCATGAGATATTTACTCATATTTTTGTCTCTTTTATCAGTTTCTTATAGGCAGAAGATTAAAGAGTACGAGAGAGAATTAAGAAAGTTACACAGGGAACTTGTTTCAATAGAGAGGCAGAAAAGGAGCGTCATGAGAAAACTTGAAATAATTGATAGACAGCTTGAAGTGCTGGAAGATATGCTGCAGGCACAGAAAAATGAGGAAGATAGCCTTAAAAGTTCAGTGAGGGCCCTAAAAAAAGAGATCGATAGCCTTGAGACGGACCTGACATACAAACAGGCGGTTTTAAAGACTTATCTTGTCAGACTTTATAAGTACGGAAGTCCAAATTTCCTGGAAATTATACTCAATGCCGATAATCCTTACGAGTCATACAGAATGATGAAGATTTATAATCGTGTTCTTACGAGAGAGAAAAAACTTTATGAACAGGTGGAAAGCGATATAAAGGAATTGAATAAGAAGAAAGAACTTTTAAAACAGAGAATCAGAGAGATTAGGAAGCTTGAGGATAATATTGACTATAGGAGAGCACAGCTTATCCGGAAAAAGCATGAGAAGAGGGCACTTCTTAGAAGGATCAAGAATAGAGAGGAATTAAAGAAGTACAGGTTGAAACAGCTGGAACTCGCAAAGAAAAGATTGGAGAAATTACTTTCAAATATTGAGAAAAGACGGGTAAAGAAGAGAAAGAAATATGTGGTGAAGAGTAAAGGATTTATCTGGCCTGTGCGTGGTAAAGTGATCTCAAAATTCGGGGTGGTGGTACATCCGAAGTACGGTACACGCGTGAATAACATTGGAATTGATATAAAAGCCAGGCCAGGAGCAGAAGTGGTAGCTTCTAAAGATGGTGTAGTTGTCTTTTCCGGCCCTTTTATTTCGTATAAAGGAGTGGTAATAATTGAACATGGAAGGACATATACTGTTTATGCAAATCTTAATAAGATTCTTGTAAAAAAGGGCATGGTCGTTAATCAGGGGGAGGTCATAGGAGAACTTTCAAGAAAAAATCCTGTTCTACATTTTGAAATAAGAATTAGAGGAAAAGCAGTTGATCCGTTAAAATATTTGAGATGACAAGAACAACAGAAAATTCTGCTTTCTTTATAACAGCACTGATCCTCCTCATTCTTTCAATATACCTCGGTTTTCCTGAAGAATATCTTGCAATAATTTTTTCAGGATTTGCAGCTTATTTGTTCTATATGGGAAGGACAAATCCAACATCCAGGGTTCTCTTTATCATTGCCCTGTCATTTTTTCTTTTCCTTTTGACAGTTAAACTTAAAAACGTTCTCTTTCCATTTGGTCTCGGATTGCTTGTTGCTTTTTTACTTTCACCACTTGTTGATAGGCTGGAGAAGTATAGAGTCCCAAGGTATATAACGTCCGTTCTGATTCTTGCGATTTTCCTTGGTTTTCTGACACTTATAGGGATTTACATTGGGCATCAATTTTCCCGTGAACTTGCCATTTTCTCACAGAAGTTGCCGGGTTTTTTGACGAATTTACGTGAGCAGGCTCTCCAGAAGTTTTCAAAATATGGTGAGCTCAAGAAAGTTTTTGAAAATCTGCCGGATATTGGAACAATTTTTGGTGAATTTGTAAGAAGGCTGCCCTCGTTTTATAAATCGGCTGCCCTTGTGGCCTCATACGTGTTTTATTTTATCCTTTCTATTATCGTGACGTTTTACACGTTGAATGATTACAAAAAGATCAAAGCGAGAGTTTTTTCTATTTTTGTTAAAAATGAGCGTTCCTATCAGGTTTTTATGGAAATTGCGGAGATTTTGAGAAAATATTTCAGGGGTCAATTAATAGATGCCTTCGTTGTAGGGCTATTAACGGCAGCATTCCTTGGGATTCTCGGTATTGATTTTTTCATCATAATAGGTGTTTTTGCCGGACTGTTCAATCTTGTCCCTACTCTTGGTTTCTGGCTAAGTTATTTTATTGGCGCTATGCTTGGATTTATGGAGCCCCACCCAATTTCAGGTTTCTTCAGGGTAACAATTGTGTTTATAGTGGTTCAATTACTCGAAAGTACGGTTATCTCTCCTCGAATTATAGGAGGAAGTGTTGGATTACATCCACTTATCATCCTTGTTTCGATTCTTATAGGTGCAAAATTCTTTGGTCCACTTGGTTTTTTACTCGCTGTACCCGTTGCTGCTGTGTTGAAGGGGTTATTTTTTCAGGAATCAGGGGCTAATGGGGAAGAGGTTCCTTTAAAACCTCCTTCTGAATCCTGATCAGCTCTTTAATTCCTTGCCAGGCGAGTTCAACCATTTTATTAAGATCCTCAATAGAAAACGGTCTTTTCTCAGCTGTCCCCTGAATTTCAACAATTCTTTTACTTTCGGTCATAGCGACGTTCAGATCTACCTCCGCCTGGAAATCCTCTTCATAAGATAGATCAAGGAGAAAATCGTTCCCAATTTTTCCGACAGAGATTGCAGCTATAAATTCCCTGATAGGGTTTTCCTTGATTAAGCCGTTTTTCATCATAAATTGAACAGCATCGTAGAGAGCACAAAATCCTGCTGTTATTGATGCCGTGCGAGTTCCTCCATCAGCCTGAAGCACATCACAATCAATAATTATGGAGTAATCTTTCAACTTTGAGAGGTCAAGGACACCGCGCAGGGCACGACCAATCATTCGAGATATTTCAACAGATCTGGCATCGTATCGACCTGTCCTGCCCTCTCTTATGTTTCTTCTTGGTGTCGACCTTGGCAATAAAGCATACTCTGCTGTTAACCATCCTTCACCTGTGCCTTTGAGAAAATTTGGAACTTTATCCTGGACGGTAGCAGTGCATAAAACTTTCGTATTACCAATCTCAAACAAAACTGAGCCTTCTGGATCTTTTAAATAACTTCTGTGAATTTTGACTGGCCTGATCGATTTACTATCCCGCCACTTTACTTCCATTACATTTCCTCCGGAGCTGTGACACCAATCAGCCCAAGTCCAATCCTGATTACATTGGCGATTGCCCGGACAAATGTGAGTCTTGCAGCACTGAGCTCAGGATTTTTAGTATCAGCAACAGTGTGTTTCTGGTAATAATTGTGGAATTTCTCAGCAAGACCGGTGAGATAATACGTTATCGGATGTGGCTCAAGTTTGATAGCAATTTCTTCAAGTACATCGGGAAAGAAAAGCATCTCACGCATAATACTCCGCTCTTCAGGAGTCTTTAGTAAGGTTAGGTCAGCCCCTTCCGAGGACAACCCCTTTTCCTTTGCCTTTTTTAGAATACTGGAGATTCTTGCGTGAGCATATTGAACGTAGTAAACGGGATTTTTCACTGAAATCTCTCTTGCGAGGTCAATATCAAAGTCCAGATGTGATGAATAGGAACGCAGAAGGAAGAAAAATCTTGCAGCGTCAACGTTTACCTCATTAAGTAATTCATCTAATGTAAAAAGCTCTCCCTTCCTCTTTGACATTCTAACTCGTTTCCCATTCTTGATAATATTTACCTGCTGAATAATCTTTACGTCAAATCTTTTGTCATTGAGATCGAGTGCCTTGAGACCCGCTTTCATTCTGGGGACATACCCATGATGGTCGGGCCCCCAGAAATCTATAACCTTCTCGAAGCCACGATCAAACTTATAAATGTGATAGGCAAGATCAAAATAAAAATAAGTAGGTTCACCATTACTCCTTACAAGGACACGATCTTTCTCATCAATACCACCGAGAGAGGTTGCCCGAAAATAGACTGCTCCCTCTCTTTCATAAATCAAATTCTTCTCTTTTAATTTTTTCTCCAGAATTTCCGGGTATTTGGATTTTCTAATAAACGATTCTCGTGTGATAACGTCAAATTTAACCCTGAATCGCTCAAGTGTTTTCATCTGGTCATTGAGAATTAGATCAACAATTCGCCTCTCGATTTCCTGATCTTTTGTTATCCCCATCCCTTTCAACATTTCAGCATAATGAACGAGATATTCTCCTGCATAACCGTCTTCTGGTAGATCCGGACGCAACCCCATTCTCCATTTTACAGATTCACGTAGTGCTCTTATCTGCCCGCCAGCATCATTGACATAGTATTCCGACCACGCATCATATCCACAGTATCTCATAATTTGTCTCAGGGAATCACCAACTGCAGCTGCTCGTGCATTAACAACATTTAATGGACCTGTTGGATTAGCAGATACAAATTCAAGATTTACTTTTAAACCATTACCTACAGAACATCTTCCGTAGTTTTCATTAAGGGTGTCCTTTACCAGGTTCTGGAAAAAGGATTTATTCAGGTATATATTAACAAAACCTCTAACGACGTCGACCTTTTCAATTGTGTCATAAAATTTGGAATTTATAGCCTGTGCGATTTCAGAAGCAACTTCAATGGGATTTCTTCTCAATTCCTTGGCGAGAGAGAACGCAGATGTGATACTATATTCTCCAAATTTCTCATCTTTTGACGGACTGATTATTGGATCGTGCTTTATTCCGTACGTCTCTTTGATAAAATCTTGAATGAAATTCCTAAGCTTTGTTTTTATCTCGCTCATCGTCCTCTCCTATTTTTATCACTGGTGCATCGGCCCATATAAATTCCAGACTGTAATACTCTCTTGCCTCTTTGGTCATCACATGGACAACGATATCAAGATAGTCGAGAAGAACCCAACGTCCAGTTTCATAGCCCTCCACGTGATGAAGCTTCAACTCGTCAGAAAGGTGCTCCTCTATATGATCTGAAATTGCCTGAAGATGTTCCTTCGTATGCCCTGTAGCGATTACAAAGTATTCAGCTATGGATGGAGAAACCTCACCAATTTTGAGGATGACTACATCTTCACCTTTCTTATCAACAGCCAGTTTAGCAGCAAGGGACGCGAGTTCGAAAAGCCTGTCCTTATCGTTCATTTCGATCTTTCCACTTGACGAGATTCCAGTCAACGTATTCTCTGGAACCCTCAAGGTCGAGAAGCAAACGCTTCTCTTCGTCACTACCTTCCTTCAAAATCTCTGCAAATTTGATCAGTATTTCCAATTCTTGCTCATCCATATCCTGGATAAGTTCGATCAATCTTTCAATAGAACCCATATATAACCCTCCAGGGTTTTTATAAGGTCAAAACAATATCGTTTTTACCACCTAATGTCAAGTGGAGGTGTAAGGGGGTTCGAGAGAAGAGAATATTCTACCAGTGATCGCTTTCCCCCTTTCACTTTGCAGAAAGACCTCTTTACTTTCTCCCCCTGATTGCGAGGAGATCTCACGCTTCGTGGAAGAGATTACATCCAATCTTCCCGCCCGCTTGCTGGAAGGAATTTGAGGGGATTCTATTCCACAGGGCAGAACGCACTGCGGAAAAAGAGGCTAAAAATTACATCCCTCTTTTTCCAGGGTATTTTTTAAATAGCCTCAGTGGAAACGAAAATCTACAGTCATTTGTAGGAATAAAAGGCCCATCGATCTCCTCACTTGCGCGAGAAATTTTGGACATGGTGGAAATTCGCGCTGATGACATTTTGTATTTTAAGGAAGGTGTTAAAAATTTTTCAGTTTAATTCAATTGTGAACTACAGATTTTTAGAGATAACGTGTCTTTAGACGAGCCATTTAGAGTGGGTTCTATTGGAGTTATCAATGGCTTAGCCCTTGTGTTCTTTCTGCACGGCGTGCAGGGTTGCTGGAGACGGATGTGTTTGGCAGGTAAGGGGAGTGGTTTCTAAGTTTTCTCCACGTGTATGTAAAATTTTCTTCATGGGTGTATTCAATAATTAATGTGGATGGTTTATTTTTGGGTGGGCGCCCGCAAAGCGGGCGCCCACCCAAAAATAAAAGCTACATCTTGCTCGGCAACCATAGAGCAAGCTTCGGGAATATTACAAAAACTATGAGAGAGGCAATCTCTACGAGGACGAAGGGAAGTGCCCCACTTATTATATCTTTCAGAGTCACTTCCTCCGGTGCTATACTCTTGATTACGTACAGATTCAGCCCTACAGGTGGTGTTATAACAGCCATCTCGATGGTGATCATCATGATGACGCCAAACCAGATTTTGTCATATCCAAAAATCTGAATAGTGGGCAGCAGAATCGGGGTTGAAATCAGAATAACAGATGCCCCATCAATAAACATTCCAAGGAATATCAGTAGAGCCACAACTGCAGTGAGGACCATATATTTTGACATGTGGGCGTTGGCAACATACTCTGCAAGTTGCTGTGGAAGTTGAAGCCTTGTGAGAACATATCCGAAGAGCATGGCATTTACAAAAATCAGCAGAATCATTCCAGATGTCTTCATGGTTGAAAGCAGGATCTCCCAGAAGACTTTCCAGTTCATTGATCTATAGATGAAGATTGCAAGAAAATAAGCTCCAACTGCACCTATAGCTGCTGATTCAGTAGGTGTTGCTATTCCAGTGTAAATACTTCCAAGAACGAGAATTATGAGAAAGAGTGCTGTCCATGCCCGTCCGAGGCTCTGAAATCTCATCTTCCAGGTTATTTTCTCTTTGGGTCGTGGTGCTTTTTCTGGTCTAATAAGCACGAGGATGAAGATATAAATCATCATGAATATGGCAAGAATAATCCCTGGAATTATGCCGCTGATAAAGAGTTTTCCGACAGATTCATCTGCAATTGCACCGTATAGAATAAATCCGATACTTGGAGGTATCAGGAGTGCGAGTGCTCCAGCAGCTGCGACAGATCCAGATGCAAGTGATTTGTCATACCCTCTTTTTAACATCTCAGGGATTGCAAAGGCACCAATGGTGGCAGCTCCGGCTACACTTACTCCACACATGGCTCCAAAAACAGCACTTGCAACTACTGTCCCCATTGCAAGGCCACCAGGTAGCCAGTTTGTCCATCTGCTCGCCATCTGGTATAGGTCACTCCCGATCCCCGTGTGGAATAGTATTTCCCCCATAAGAATGTATAGTGGAATTGCTATGAGTACGAAATTGTCCATTTTTTCGTAGAAGATTTCCGGAATAACTGTAAGCCCGCCGACTCCGTTCATTATGATGATTCCAACGACACTTGCAATTCCGAGGGAGGCAAAAACAGGTACCCCATAAAATAGGACGGCGAGAAAAACTACAAGTACAATTATCGATATTACCACATTACTCATACCCTTCTCCCTTTGATAGAACGATAATGTTTCTGAAAATCTGGATTAATAAAAATACTAATCCCACTGGAATAGAGAGATACACTATCCACATAGGGAAGTTTAGTAGGCTCGTAGATCTGTAATGCTCTCTATAAGCAAGCAGCGTGAATCCAATGCCTTCGTAAATCACAAGTAGAGTAAATAGAAAAAGGAGGATATTTACGGTGAGATCATGTATTCTCTTTGCCCTTCCCTTCATTCTGGAGGTAAGAACCTGCACATTCACGTGTTTGTTTTTCAGGAAGATGTATCCAGAGCCAAAAAAAGTTAGAGCTACCATTAAATAACCACTAATTTCAAGCGCTATGTGACTGGGCTTTCGCAAGACATATCTGGAAAATACTCCCCATGTGGCGAGGACAAGGAGAATAAAGATGAGGAGGCCCGTAAAATACCCCATGAACTCATTAATTTTGTCAATAGTACCCACTAATTTCTTCATTTTTAGAGCCAGATAGAATTAACGGTTTGTTTTATTTCAGACTTATTTTTTCAGATGATGGCTCTCAATGAAGTTTATGTACTTTTGTCCATCGGGTACCTGAGCGACCCACCATTTATAAACAGATGTGAGTCTCTTCTTAAATTCATTGAACGCAGCATCGTCGAGGACGTGGATTTTCATTCCATTTTCTTTGAAGATTTTCAGGGCGTCGTGTTTTGTTTGCTTTACACCCTGGAATGACCATTCAGCCCATTTTTGGGCCGAGCTGCGTAACAAACTCTGTATATCCTTTGGAAGTGAATCAAATCTCTTTTTGTTAAAGCTCAGGAGGATGGTGTAATTACCAACATTTGCAACTGTCAGGTACTTCATGACTTCATAGAGTTTACGACCAGTGTAGGTGAGATATGGTCTCAGGCATCCATCAATAGTCTTTCTCTGAAATGCTGTGTATAGACGTCCGGATGACATGAATGTGGGTGACCCGCCCAATACTTCGATAGCCTTTGCATGAGCCTTACTCGAGACAGCCCAGATTAGACCTTTTACGTCATCAGGTCCTTTGATTTCGTGTCTTAGATTTCCAAACTGGTACATTCCACCAGGGCATTCAGCGAGGATTTCTATACCTTTCTTCTCCCATTTCTGTTTGAGACCTATATCCCAGAGACCAGCTTGAATCACATGCCATGCGTCATCTTCATCTCTAAGGAGGAACGGGAGTGCTCCAACATCAGAGCCAGGAATCGTTCCTGACTGATAATTTGCATTCGGTATGGAAACGTCAATTTCACCTCTCTGAAGAGCAGGCAATTCTGCCTTTGCTTTAAAAAGCTGTCCACTGTGGAAGAAGTTGAATTTTACTTCTCCATTGGATTTTTCTTCGACATACTTCACCCATTTCTGAGCCACCGGGGTCCAGAAGTACGAGGTTGGGAACATGGTGGAAAATGTTAAGGTTATTTTTGGACTTTTAGCAGATAGAATGCCAAAACTAAAAGTCGAACCGACAACCGCGGCCCCTCCCACTGCAGCTGTTCTCTTCAAAAACTCCCTTCTTGTGTATTTTTTATCCTCCATGACAAACCTCCTTTTTTTCAAAAATCGATGTTAGACCATACAATGTTAAATTGTCAACTATCATTTGAATAAATTTGCATGAATTCCGAATGAGAATTCTCACGGTTTTTTTCAAGCAGTTTTTAGGTTGCTTGAAATTTATCGTAGATTTATAATGGAAAACCAATTTCTGGCGTGGAGGAAAATATGAAAGTACTTGTAACCGGTGGGGCAGGTTTCATAGGGTCGCACGTTGTCGACGCATTTGTAGATGAGGGCCACGAGGTGGTGGTCGTTGATAATTTATCTACGGGAAAGAAGGAAAATGTTAATACAAAAGCCAGATTTTATGAGGCAGATATAACGGATCTGAAAGCTCTTGAGAAAATTTTTGAAATAGAAAAACCAGATGTGATAGATCATCATGCTGCTCAGATAAGCGTGGTTTATTCTGTTGAAAACCCTCAGTTTGATGCTCAAGTTAACATAATCGGATCAATAAATTTGATAAACCTCGCACTGAAGTACCACGTGAAAAAATTCATTTATGCATCAACAGGAGGGGCTGTTTATGGAGAGCCAGTGTACCTGCCATGTGACGAAAAGCATCCTGTCGATCCCCTTGCACCTTACGGTATCTCAAAACATTCCGTTGAACATTACCTGTTCATGACTTATGTGAATTTCGGCCTTAATTATGTGGTTTTGAGATATGCTAACGTTTATGGACCTCGGCAGGATCCGCATGGTGAGGCTGGAGTTGTGGCTATCTTTTCAAAGAGAATGCTCGAAGGTAGCGAAGCCCATATATTCGGGGATGGATTCCAGGAAAGGGACTTTGTATTTGTGAAAGACGTTGCTTATGCGAATTTGCGAGCCCTTGAATTCAAACAGGAGATAAAAAATTCAATCGACCCAATTTTTAACGTCGCCACTGGATTAGGGACCAATGTCAACACCATCTTCAACTTAATAAAAAAATTCACCGGATATAATCGAGGCCCTGTTTACAAACCGCCGAGGCCCGGAGAGGTCTACAGGATCTACCTCGATATACAGAAAATCCAAAAGGTACTGGGATGGAAGCCATCAGTGGATCTTAACGAAGGATTGAGGCTGACAGTGGAATGGTTCAAAACAAATTAAAACTTTTCGAAAAAAACAGAGAACTTTTTAATCTCCTGAATGAACTTTTACTCAATCGGGTAGAGGAGTTTCTGGATTGGATGGAAACCCCTTTAAAACCTGCGATTCGGGCGAATACTCTAAAAATTAAGCCAGAAGAGTTGAAGGTAAGATTGGAACGCCAGGGATTTAAATTAACCCCTATCCCATTTTACAAATGTGGTTTTGAGGTTGAAGAAGCTCCCTTTGAAATTGGAAAAACTGTTGAACATTTTTTGGGATACTATTATGTTCAGCAAAAAGCTTCCATGCTACCTCCTTTGATTCTGAATCCTGAACCGGGTGAATTTGTACTCGATATTGCAGCAGCCCCAGGATCGAAAACAACCCAGATGGCACAAATGATGCAGAACACAGGTGTGATAGTCGCAAACGACGTATCAATAGAACGTGTAAGAGCATTGTCACATAATATTGATAAACTCGGGGTTTTAAATACTATTGTCACCGAGTTAGATGGTTATAAGTTTGGGAGATTTCTCGAAAATAGGATGGATAAAGTATTAATTGATGCTCCCTGCTCAGCTATTGGGACTCTCCATAAGACGTACGAACCTTTGAAATGGTGGAGTTGGGGAGTAGTCGGTAATCTCGTTCGGACACAAAAAGGTTTGATCCTCGCCGGTTATAGGGCGTTAAGACCTGGTGGCAGAATGGTCTATTCTACTTGCACCCTCGTACCAGAGGAAAATGAGGGAGTTGTGAATTTTCTCCTTTCAAGGCATCCTGAAGCAAGGATACTCGATATCCCGGACTTTGGATTAGAAATGGAGGAGGGAATAATTAAATGGAAAAGAAACACGTATGATGAGAGGGTGAAGAAAACAAGAAGACTTTATCCCTTCCGGAATGGGACCGAAGGCTTTTATTTTGCACTGATAGAAAAACCGTTTAGCGAGATATGAGGTTGAGAGCCTCTTTGATTGCGTCTCGAGGGCTGTCTTTATCAATGTTCAATATTGTTATTCCGAGCCCTTCGAGTATATATTTGCTCCCACCAGTCGGCTCATTTTTAAGAATAATATGAGTCGCACCCTCTCTTGCAAGAAACTCACCTATAGCACGCCCTCTACCTTTCTGAAGATTCGTGTAGGGATTTCTTACAATTTTTTTCTCCACGATCTCATTTTGATGAATCTTAACAAGCATGAAAAAATCGGCACTACCAAGCTGGCTGGAAAGTGTTTCGTCATCTTTCAAAGGGACTGCGATTATTAGTTCATCTGATTCAGCTGGTTCGTAGTGTATTAAAACCTCATCTACGTTAGGAATCTCCTCTCGTATTTTAGACTCCAGTTCTTCAGAAATTCTATGGGCAGATTTTAAATCTCTCACATTAATTTCGATAACGACCTCAATAAATCTATAACGACCGGAATTCCTGCCGATCAGCTTTTTAATTTTTTTGACTCTTGGGTCCTGTGATAAAATTTCCCTAACCTGCATTAGAATATCTGGTTCCACGGAGGCATCAAGTAAAACTTTGAGAGAATCGATTAGCGGTTCAAATGCACTTTTGAAAATAAAGAGGGCTACCACAACGGCTGCATATTTGTCAATATTTGCCAGAATTCCAGCAAAAACGACCACAGAGGATAAGGCATCACTTTTGGAATGATGACCGTCGGCTATAAGGCTCGGTGAATTGTATTTTTTACCAACCCTTAGCTTGTATTCAGCGAGAAGGAAACTCACCACTGCTGAGACAGCTGCTACAAGTGCGGCTGCTAATCGGTTCTCCACAATATGATTTCCAGAAAATAAAGATTCCTTAACGATTTCGTATCCCGTATAAAATATGGCAAATGCAACAAACAGGGATATAAGGTTTTCAAGTTTGTAAAGACCGAAAGGAAAAGTTTTTGTTTTTCTTCTTGAAAATGTGATACCAATTAATACAAGAATAGAAGTGAAACTGTCGGAGAATGAGTGTATAGCGTCAGCGAAAATAGCGATACTACCGGTAAATTTATAAGTTACAAACTTGAAAGCAAACAGAAATAGAGTTACTATGATTGAGATTATTTCAACTTTTTGTGTTTGATCCATGTGCAAATTTTAAAACAAGAGTAAAGTAAATTAAATTGGGAAATTTAGAATTCGGACACGGTGGAATTTTTATAGTATGAATTTGAAAAACAAAAATGGTGGGCGGAGGAGGACTCGAACCTCCGACCTCTGGTATGTGAGACCAGCGTTCTCGCCACCTGAACTATCCGCCCACACGTGGTTAAAAATATTAACGGCCTGCAAGTTAATTTTCAAGCAATTAAACCCGATCAGCAGGAGGTTAGGAGTGGTTGAAAAAGCGTGTCAAACAATGGAAAATTTCAAATTATGAGGGTCATTAAAATTTCGGGAGGCTTCTTCCAGACCAATACCTATCTACTTGTGGATGGACACATCTGTATAATTGTTGATCCGGGTGAGGAGATCTCTGAAATTTTGCAGATGTTGAATAAGTTGAGCTGTACTCCAGACAGAATTGTCTGCACTCATGCTCATTTTGATCACATCATCGGAGTCAATGCACTCAAGAAGAAATTCCGCATACCGTTTTTCATTCATTCTGAAGATTTGCCAATTCTACGAAGTCAGAAAGAATTTGTTAAGTTGCTCTGGGGATTAGAGATCCGCGATATTCCACAGGATGCTGACGGTTATGTGGAAGAAGGTGATAAGATAGGAAATTTAAAAGTTTTACACACTCCTGGACATTCGCCGGGTTCAATAACCCTGCTCGGGGACACCTTCGCAATTGTAGGGGATTTAATTTTTAAAGAATCCGTTGGGAGAACTGATCTACCGGGTGGAGATGAAAAAACATTGTTGAGCTCGATTGCCAGGATCCTTTCTCTGCCAGATGATACGCTACTGTACCCGGGACATGGACCCAAAACAACAGTTGGGTATGAAAAGAAATTTAATCCAGTGATTCAGGTATTAAATCACAGAATTTAAATCTCCCACTTTCATGAAATTCACCTATTTTAAATTTTATCCTTTTTTGGAAGATAGGTCCGTCATAGACGAATGTGTGAAATTCCCCATTCTCGCCCATAGGATCTATAGAATTCGGTAAATCTCTTAGAAAACTGAAATCGAATTCTCTGCATAGGAACTTCTCAGGAATTCTTTCAAGGTCCACAACTACCGTGATGGCATGAAATCCAAATGAGATGAATTCCTCTGCGAGAATAGAACTACCGATACTCCAGAGTGGAAATATTGGTTTGAGATTTAGTTGCCCGAGTAATTTTTCCCTGAATGCTCTAATATCTTCAAGGAAAATATCTCCGAATACTACTGCCTCAATCCCATGCGATTTGATAGCTTCCTTTAGAGAGTTCTGGGTTCTTTCTACATAAATATCATTTGAAGCCTTTGCAGGGATGTAGGACTTAAATAACTTCAGTCCGAGTGAATCTGCCTGTTCTTCAATGAGTTTTTCTCTGACACCGTGCATAGAGACACGGCCAAAATCTTTCGTTAAGGTTACGAGCATACCCACAATTTGAAGGTCCGGAATCTCATTTCTAACTTTGTAAAGCGCCAGAATGCTATCTTTACCACCACCGGTTTGTAGGAGCGCTTTCATATCTTAATTTTAATCTTAAATTTAAAATTCCTCACCTTTTATGTAATTTCATTTCAGTAGAATCAGAAAGGGAACTATTAAGAGGGCCAGCATCAGGTTTTTTTAACTGAATTTAAGATAAATTTTAATTTTGAACTTGATTTAAAAAGTAATGTTTATTACAATGTAACCCGAATTTCTATCTATATTTACACTTATTAAAAAGTAAACTATTGACATTTAGTCTAATTCCAATTAAAATAAATTCACTATGAAGGAAGAAAAGTTTTGTGATGAGTCATACGTTGTAGAACCGTTGGAGGAGTTTTTTAGTGCCCTCTCCTCAGTAAAAAGGTTACAGGTAGTTTATCTCCTGAGAACCGGAGAGAAGAGTGTAAAAGAGCTGATGTCCTGCATGAATATTGACCAGTCCTCTTTGTCACGTCATCTGAACATATTGAAAAAAGCGGGGATACTCAAAGTCAGAAGAGAAGGAACATTAACTTATTACAGACTATCCGATCCCAGGGTAGTGGATATCATTCAGACCGGACTAAAAATAGTGATCAAGATTAAAGAAGAAGAGATGACAAGACTTACCTCCCTACAGTAAAGGTTCAATATAAAGTCTGCCATCCTGTAGCACGAGTCTAATATGGAATACGTTAGCGAATAGAGAGGGCAGGAAGATATCTCTGGTAGGGCCAGCTTTTACAATTTGACCTTCAGATATAACCAGTGTCTTCCTCCCATACCTGTAGGCAAGGTCAAACTCGTGTAGTATCGTAATGATCGTCTTACCCTCTACGTTTAGTTGTTTCAGAAGTTCCAGAATCTCAAATCTATGTTCATAATCGAGATGTGAAGTCGGTTCGTCAAGGAAAATATATTTGGTTCCCTGTGCAATAACTCTGGCAATTCGAACCCTTTGGAGTTCTCCAGATGAGAGTTCTCCTAATTTTCTGTCTTTTAAATGTAAAGTCTTTGTTTTTGAAAGAGCATCAAGGACTATGGAAATATCATTTTTTTTCAGTGGTTCCATCGGTTTCAAATACGTGTATCTACCAAGTGATACATAGTTTTTGACACTCATCGTTTTATCAGCAAGATCAGTCTGCAATAAAATCGCTACTTTCCTTGCAATTTCCTTTACCCCCATACTCTTTATATCCTTCCCATCAATTTTAATGGTACCAGAAAGTAGCACAACCCTCTTTAACAATGTCCTTAATATTGTGGACTTCCCTGCGCCATTTGGGCCTATAATGTTCCAGAATTCTCCTTCGTTAACCTTCCAGGAGAAGGTTCTGAGAACAGGTAGCCGCCCGTATGATACTGTTATGTTCTTAAACTCAAGTCCCATTTCTGTTCAAAATATAAAAGAAGAACGGTACACCTATGAGTGATGTTAAAACGCCAATTGGAAACTCAATAGGGAATAGGTATCTCGATGACATATCGGCAATTAGTAGTAGCAAAATTCCTGTTATTGCCGATATACCATAAATGTCTAAATGTTTCCTCGCCCCAATTAATCTCGCAATATGTGGGGATATGAGACCGATGAAACCAATTGCTCCCACAAGCGATATAAGCAGTCCCGTTGATATAGAACTTAGAACAAAAGTTAGTTTTCTCATGAAGTCAACATTAACACCTATGGAATACGCCTCTTCTTCACCCAACGCGAGCACATCAAAGCTCCGGTGAAAAAGGAAATAAATAGTCGCACAGGCCACAATAATTAATAAACCCGGAATTATGAATTCTAACTCTTTTCCGGTCACAATAATTCCAAAAGATCCCCATAGTAAATATAAAATCTTTTCAATTCCCTGCCTCCTCAAAGTTAAAATTAGCAAGACAGCACTGTAACTAAAGAAGTTAAAGATTACACCTCCAAGGAGAAGTTTCTTTAAATCCATAATACCTTTCTGGGTAGAGAAGAGGTAGATTGATATTGTCGTTATTATTGCACCTACGAAGGCGAAAAAGGAGAGGAGAAAAAAGCTGTTGTATCCTATCAGAATAGCGAAAGAATAGCCAAGTAAAGCGCCTCCAGATATCCCGACAATATACGGTTCTGCGAGAGGATTTAAAAAAATAGTTTGAAGCGCTGCCCCATTGGTTGACAAAGAGATTCCCGTTACGATGCCAAGGACGTATCTCGTCAGTCTTAAATCAAAGATTTCTTTAAATCTGTAACTCTTATCAATGGAGAAGAAGAGGATGGAAACAACTGTAAAAATAATGAGAAGAGAGATGTATACCCTTACTCTTTTCAATCTCTGCACTTTTTCTCAATCAGGTCGTACAACCCGGCTATCATTTCTCCAAGGAGACCTACCGTGAAGATAATCAAGCCTGCGAGAATCAAAAACATGGTTAGATAAATTAATGGCCGATACCCGTGGTGTTTAAAAACTCTAAGATAAATAGCAAAAAGACCGACAAGGATGCCCAGAATGGTGGAGATTGTCCCTACTGAACCAAAAAATAGCATTGGTTTCCTCATAAAAGAGATCTGGAACTTGACAGCAAGTAGATCAAATACTCCAATAATCACCCTTTTCATACCTTTATATTTTGACTCTCCTCCTGTCCTTGGGTATAAAGTTACTTCAACCTCATCAAGTCTATATCCTTTATAAAATGCAAGTGGGACTATATACCTATGCCAGTCCTTTCTCAGGGGAATATTCTCTATGATCTCCTTTTTGAAGGCTTTGATTGAATTCATGTCAGAGACAGGCAAACCGAATAGAATTTGTGATAATTTGTTGTAAACCTTTGACACAAAAGCTTTCTCGTACTTTCCATGTTTCTTACCGGTGACGAGATCATACCCATTCTCCTTCATGTGTGAAATCATCCTCTCCACATCATCAAGGCGAAATTGAACATCAGCAGGGAAATATACAAGTATGTCTCCACGTGCATAGTGTGATCCTGTCTCAAGGGCAGCAGTCACCCCAAGATTTTTCTGATGTCTCCTGATTGTAATTTGTAGCCCATTGTAATTTTCCCGGAGCATTTCAGAAAGAACTCTTAGTGTATTGTCTGTTGAACCATCGTCAACAAATACTACTTCCCACCTGTTGAGTAAATCTCTGGACTTGAGAAAATTGTAGATGTGCTCTATCAGTTTCTCTACATTCTCTTCCTCATTATAAGCCGGAACTATGAGACTTACTTCTATATTTGTTACCTTTGAACCCTTGTCTTTCTTCTCCGTCATACTTTAAATGCGGCAGCGACAAATGAAATTAAAATGGTAAATATGCTGAGTAGGCCAAGCAGGTTGTACTCCTTACTATTAAATTTTATCTCAACGATATGATGTCCTCTTTCTCCTTTAAAACTCAGCAAAATATAGTCTGCTCTGTAAGTCTTTACAGGTTTCCCATCAACAAAGACCTTCAATTTTGGATAAAAATTAGTGCTGTATACAATGAGGGCCTTTTTATTAAGGTTGTACTCAAATTTCCAGTGATCTGGCTGGTATTCCAGCATTTTAAATGTGAAATCTAACTTCCCGGTGTCCGGTTTGAAGCCAGGGTCCTCTTCCAATACAGCAATTTTGTTGCCCTGAAAATCCTTCCTCTCCATTCTCTTTAGAACATCTTTCTTGTCCATCACCTCGATTGAATCAACCGCAAATACTCGAGGAATGAAATTTTTGTTTCGGTAGATGGCATAACGCACATTGTTCTTCCCCTCAGTAACAACAGATATCATCTGGAAATGACCGGAATCATTCAAAAATCTGCTAATAGGATAGAGTGTTCTATAAAGCTCGATATTTTTCTTGTAGGCTGAAAGATCTTCGGGTATTGGCTGTGAAATTACATACTTTACATTTAAAAGATCAACAAACCAGGGGTACTGGTAAAGATTCGGCTCATCAGCGGGTCTGAACATAAAATGATGTGGATTACCGAGGAATTCCTGATATCTCTGGAATTGATTACCATGATGTCCACCGATAGACTCAATGTGGTAAAGCATTAAATAGTTGCTGTCTATCCTGTAAAAGATGGGAAATACCCTGTAGATGTCGTGATCCCCTTCAAGCTCCTTTACCACTTCGTCTTTAGCATAATACTTCTCAGGGCCGGGCAGAGTTTTGAGGAAATTCCAGTCAATTGACCATAGATCAGCAAGGATCACCAGAGTGAATATACCTACCACTGGTAAATCAAACCTCAACTTCCCATTCAACAGATAGAGAATTACAGCAGCGACAATGGAAAATCTCAAGAACGCAAGGGGTATATTTGTGTAGTATTGATTAAGGGCCCTGAGCTGATGCTGAGATTTGATGAAGAGTCCTTTAAGAATTCCAACAACGAGTCCTTTCCCTATAAATGCGATGACAGCAAGAGCGAAGATAATCCCTACAGCTATCCATAGATTTTTGAATAATTTCCTCTCGCCGTGCTTCTCCAATAAATATTCAACACCAAAGGCTCCAAGTACATTTAGAGAGAATGCAACAAAGATAAAACTCATACTTGGTGCCCTGAATTTTTTTATCCCTGGCAGGAGATAGTAAAAGATTCTGTAAATAGGTGTGTATCCACCGAGCGATACGATAGAGAAAAATACTGCGAGGATACCAAAAATCCATATCAGAGCTTTTCTTTTCCTGTTGAAGAAACCTACAAATCCAAGAAAACCGGCAAAAGCACCAAGATACTCGGTATTAATCTTAAAAGGATTCCTTCCCCAATAGGAATCCATGAATCCTGAGAATTTTGCAAAGAATGCACTGATATAATCCTCCCAGGGTAATGACCATGAAGTTGCGAATTCGTATCCCCTATTCCCCGCTCCACGTGGAGAAAATTTTGCAACGTACTCATAACCTGGTAAAAGTTGAACTGCTCCTATGAAGAGCGAGAAAACAATTGATATTACATAAAAAATTCCAATTTTGACAGCAGATGATACCCCAGCTTCTTTGCTTTTTAAATAGAATAATGCAACAATGTAAATAAAGGATGCGAGATAAAGGTAATACATCATCTGTACATGTGGTGAAAGAATCCCGAACCCCATAAAAACTCCTGCCAGGGCAAAGTAGCCGAACTTCTCTTTAAGATAACCCTTGTGAATGAAATAGAATACTACCGGTATGAAAGATGAGACGGCCATTTTCCCATCATGTCCCGGATATGTCAATGATATCATGGCTCCGGTAAACATAAAAGAAATAGCAAATAGAAATGCCACAAATTTTTCCAGCTTCAAAAGTCTTAAATAAAGGTACATAAAAACACCAGCAAGTATAGAATGGAATATAAAGAACCAGTTTAACACGACATGAGGGGGAAATATAACGCGCAGGAATGAAAAAGGATAAAAGATGTCACCATGAAAAGCATCTATGAATGGAATTCCTGAAAAGAGATACGGATCCCAGAAGGGTATGTGATGAAACGTCTTCAGCACATATGCGTGAAATACCCTGAAAGGAAATCCAGCAGTGATTTGATCCGTGGCAAAAAGCATCACACCGGGTGACAGAATTTTATAAAAGTAAATTAATCCAAGCAAGATAATGAGCAGGATAAAATTGGAGTCCTTGAACTCCCTCCTTGTATAAGTTCTCTGGGCTTTTCTCCTTCTTCTGGCCATTGAAAGTTAATTATATTGGACCACTCTCAGGTTATTCAACTTGCCGAGTCTATATGGTTGCTTTAAACTCAATTAAAAGGAGGTTTGGTATGATAAAGGAAGTCAGAACATCAAAGGCACCACAGGCCATTGGACCTTATTCCCAGGCGATTGAAACTGATGAATTTGTCTTTCTCGCTGGACAGATTGGAATTGATCCATCTACAGGTGATCTGGTTGAGGGAGTTGAAAATCAAACCAGGCAGGTCATGGAAAATATAAAGGCCGTTCTTTTAGCTATTAATCTCGATCTCTCTAACATTGTAAAGACCACGATCTTCCTCGCGAATATTTCGGATTTCTCAAAGGTTAATGAAATTTACAGTAGTTATCTGACACCTCCCTATCCTGCCCGTTCAACTGTCTCTGTTAAGGAATTGCCTAAAGGAGCCCTTGTTGAAATAGAGGTGATTGCGAAAAAATGAAAAAATATAAATTACTCGTCATAAATCCTGGTGGCGGCTCTACAAAGGTCGCTATTTTTGAAAATGAAGATGAAATTAAAAGTGAAAATATAAAACACCAGCCTGAAGACCTCCGAAAATTTGATTCTACTCTGGATCAACTTCCTTACAGAACAGAGCTCGTAAGAAAGTTTATTAAGAATGCAGGCACTGAGATTACAAAATTCGACGCTGTGGTTTCGCGAGGCGGTGCTTTCAAACCCCTTGAATCCGGTACGTACATAATTAACGATAAACTTATCGAAGATATTCTAAAGGGCAATGTTCAAACAGATCACGCCTCAAACTTGGGGGTCTTAATTGTACACGAACTTATCAAGGGTACAGGAATTCCGGGCTTTTTTGTGGACCCTGTCTCGGTTGATGAATTTGACGATATATCAAGGCTATCAGGTTTAAAAGAATTGCCAAGAAAGAGCCTTTCCCATGCCCTGAATACAAAATATGTTGCCAAAAAACTTGCTAAAGAAATCGGTAAAAAATACGAAGAACTAAATCTCATTGTCGCTCATCTCGGCACTGGTATTTCAATTTCACCTCACAGGAATGGAAGAATGTTTGATGTTAATAACGCCAATGACGGAGGCCCCTTTTCACCCCAGCGAACAGGTTCGCTTCCAACCACAGGTCTAATCGAGCTCTGCTTTTCAGGAAAATATACACTCAAGGAACTTATGAGAAAAACAATAAAGGAAGGCGGACTGATGGATTATCTGGGAACAGATGATCTTATAGAAATTGAGAGGAGGATTTCTCACGGTGGCAAGTTTGCAGAGCTGGTTTACAATGCAATGGTTTATCAGATCGGGAAAGAAATAGGCTCCATGGCAGCAGCCTTAAAAGGGAAAGTCGATTTTATAATAATCACCGGAGGCATGGCACATTCAGAGATGCTCATTGAACATCTTCTTCCTTACATCTCATGGATCGCACCTGTGAAGGTAATGCCTGGAGAGAATGAGATGATAGCACTTGCCTCAGGCGCTCTCCGTGTATTGAGAGGCGAAGAAACTCCAAAAGAGTATCAATAAACTTGCAGGTAAAAAAGACTTTCAAATTAACCATCGAATATGATGGAAGTGAATTTTGGGGGTGGCAGATTCAACCTGATGTACGAACTGTTCAGGGAGAGCTGAAAAAAGCTGTAGAAAAATTGATACCGGGTAAATTTCGAATCATTGGAGCCTCGAGAACTGATAGGGGAGTCCACGCTGAAGGACAAGTTGCAAGTCTACACCTTGAAACTTCAAAATTCGGATCACACGAACTGAGAAAAGCATTAAACGCATTACTCCCACCCGACATATATATTCATTCCGTTGAAGAGGTTGACCCTAAATTTAACGCAAGATTCAACGCACGCGGTAAACTCTACAGATATCGTATAATTCCTGAAAAAAAATCACCAATTAGAAGGAGATATACCTGGGATGGTGTGGAAAACTTTTCGCTGGAAAAAGCAAAGGATGTGTTTAAGAAAATTGAAGGAGAAATTGATTTCTCAGGCCTGATCATTGGAGATACAAAAGAAAATACACTAACAAAGATTGTCTCAACAGATGTCAGAATTTATGACGATGAAGTTCATTTTTTTATAAATGGGGAGAGATTTTTCTATAAAATGGTTAGATTACTTGTCGGATTTACAGTAGCTATTGCAACTGGCCGCGAACAGGAAGAGAGTTTAATGCGGGCATTGAGAGGTGAGAGACCGCGAATCTTCTGGATCGCTCCACCTGAA
>CAYNMM010000068.1:0-27711 GCA_964398355.1 uncultured bacterium | reverse complement strand
GCTTCTAAAGGGGATTGCGATAGATTGTGCAGTACATTCCTTATTTGGATATAATTTCTATCTTGTCTCAAAATACTCAAAAATTTGTTATTTTAAACGGAGGAATTTCTATGAACAAAGAAATTAGAATCATTATGGTCGGTGGACGCCCTTTTCCTAACTATCAGGGTGTCATTTCGGATATAGATAAAATTCACAAGATTGCCTTTATATATACTTCGGAAGGTACCAAAAATTTTAAAAACTTGAAGGCAGCACTTGAAAAAATACATAGTGATGGTGAAAAACTACTTGATCCCTTTGCAATAGAGATAAATGCATATGATGTTAACGATAGTTTCAAAAGTCTTTTAACCTTGAGAGAAAAATACCCTGGATATCTCCTTAGTATAGATGTGACAAGTGCCCCTAAGATCTCCTCTTTCGGTGCTATTAGTTATATAATGAAAGATCAAAACTCCAGGGTTATTTATGTTGATTCACGAAACGGAATCATACACGAATTTAGAGTTAAAAATCAGAGCCTCCTCGAGAAGAGTCAAAGTCCCATAGAACCACCTAATATAATGGCATTTCTCAGTACTTACGGTAGAGAGTCAAGATCAAATTTTGATATTGAAAAAATTGGACTCTCTGACGAACAGGGAATAAAGATCGCCAAGTATCTTGTCTCATTAAAACAGATAGGAGTTGAGTTCCTCGATGCTGTAAGAAGTGATGCAATGAAAAATAAGAACAACTTTCATTCACTAAGGATTATAACATTATCTTCAAAAAAGTTTGGGAAAATTCTAAAACGATTATCTGCAATGGGCTTGTTTAAAAATGTGAACCCTGTTGGGGATAAAATTTCTGTAAAAATGTCAGAGGAGAAATTTACTTTTTTGAATGGGAAATGGCTTGATTTTTACGTTGCTAAGATTGCAGAAGAGACTGGATTATTCAAAGACACGCGATTTTCACTCGAAATACCATCTCTAACTGGTGCATCTAATGAAGTTGATTTTATTGGTATTTTGCAAAAGTATAGTATAGGGGCAGTTGTCATAGCAGAATGTAAAACAGGAAGGGTTGATAGTGTGTTTAACTCCCATGAACTCGACAAGTTACATAGTGTATCAAAAATGCTTGGTGGTAATTTTGTTATGGAATTATTCATAACCAATCGATATCGAGAGCATATAGGAAAGGCGAAGTTAGAATCCTTTGAAAAAAGGGCAAAAGTTCGTAATATCGAGATCATTCTGGGAAACGAGCTACCGGATCTCTCGTCAAAGCTCGAAAAGCTAATATCAAACTTTAGACCGTTATAAGGAGGTGATCAATTTGCTTATTATAAATTTTGCACATCCATTGACAGAAGGCCAATTAAATAAAATTGAAGAGTTAATCGGTCAAAAGGTGGACAGGATAATAAACATCACGGTGCATTTCGACACTGAAACAGCTTTTGGGGACCAAGTGAAAAAGCTCATAAAGGAAGTATCTCTAACACCATTAGAATGGCAAACATTGCCTATATTGTTAATTCCTCCATCATTGAACTATATAGCTGTCACACTTCAAGCAGCCTTACATGGCATTATGGGATATTTTGCTCCAATCGTTCGAATTAGCCCTACTAAGGATAATACGTTCACTCAACAATTTGAAGTCGCTGAGATTATCAATCTTCAAAACATTAGAGATACTTACCGTGAAAAAGGACGAAACGGAACCCTTATTTAACCAACATATTCATAAAAAGTTTTATAATAATCTCTCTCAGGTTGAATTGAGGGGTGGGAGGTGATTATAATTACACCACTTCATGGGGTGCGTAGCTCAGTTGGTTAGAGCACCTGACTGTGGATCAGGTGGCCGCGGGTTCGAGTCCCGCCGCACCCCCTTTATTTCAAATAAATCATCTTTTTTCTCAAATAGACCTGCCCTCGGTTTTCCACTCTCAAAAAGTAAACACCATCTGGAATATCTGGCGATATTCTAATCACCATACTGTCTGCTACGGTACCATAAAACTTTCTGTAAACCAATGCCCCGTCAGTGGATACTATTCTGACGTAAAAATTTGTCAACCCTTTGGGTTTCATAAAACTTATGGTCTTTCTATAAATTCCCTGTGCATAAAAAGTTGTGTCATTGCGTAATGTATCATCTGGCAGCGTATCGTGAATAACTGAGTCAACAAGTTCTGGATACCTTATGGGAGTGTAGGAATATCTATAATGAGATACGTATCTCAAATCAAGTCCGGTGGTTGATGGATTTGGTCGCCTATCTGTTGCCTGGAATATATAAAACCTCGTATGTGACGAGTCTGCCCAGTGATAAAAAAGTATAACATGATGCCCTGGATAATTTACTGCATCTCCCATTTTTAAAGAGTCGTAAGGGATAGGGTATGTAATATCCGGTAACATCCTGGTACTGTGCTTATATCTAAGCTGCCAGACGCGTGAGATCAGACCTGAACAATCCTGTCCAGTAGCCCACGATGGATCTCCGCCATAGGCTATACAGTCATTATCAGAATGTGAACCAGCCCTCTGTCCTTGAGAAAGTTTATAGAGGAATCTCTGAGGATCGTCCCAACCACCATACTCGTAAGCCACACCATGATACGTGTGTCCCACCTGATAATCCGAATACCAATCACTGCACTGAGGAACCGGTGCAGCATTTATGGAATCACACACCCATTCAACATTAGCATTTGAGAATGCCGAATCAATAACCACCTGTCTCGGAATCACCAAAATCAATACTAATAACAGAGTACTCACCACTTCACCTCCAGTACCTGAACACCACTTTGGGTATAATTCACAACGTAAAGTGTCCCATCACTGTCAACTTTATAAGGGGCTCCATCCATTAGTGCATAAAAAACTGGATGCCACTTAAAAATTTCTCCTTTGTGGTCAAAATAAAAACTTCTGCCATCAAACCACACATAAACAGGAACACCATCACGAGAAATCCCAAGTAAAGTTTTTCCATCCGTGGAGGCTGGATCTCCTTCGATAAAATCTCTCAATTTTAATTTCATACTGAATAATGAAAAATAGCTCCTGATTTTTTCACCAACAATGGTTTTATAACTCATAAATACAACTCCTCGAGAATAATCCTTCAGAAATTCAATGGAATTCCCCACCAGTTTATGGTCGAGTGTAAGTTTCATCTCACTAACTGCTTTGCCACGTTTTATAGCAAGTGTGTGAATTGTATTCCACTCTCCGAAGGTAATATACAACGTATCATGCCAAAGAAGAATATTGCTGGAGGGGTAGTTCAATTCTTCATCTGTCAAATACTTTCCTTCGCTGTTAAAGAATTTTATCCTGTGATTGTAAAAGTCAATAAATGCCAGAGTCCCATTTTCAACGTCGAAAGCAAGAGGCCCCATATTCGGACCAGCGTCTTCACGAGTCTGAATTTTAATACCAAGTTCTGCCGGGCCTTTTCCCCAGGAGATACGCACGGTATCCACCTGTAAAGACACAATTGCGATAAGAATTAATTTAATCATCGATTTCCTTCCACGGTTTTTTCACCTTACATGCAATTTTTAACATTCTGTAGATATTTTGCCCGAGTCTTCTTGCGTAGAATACAGCCTCTTCATCTTCTTCTATGCGATTTTTACCAACTGAGTAAACAAGAGTATAAGGCACTATGAGCATCCCATTATCATTTGCAAACGCCATAAGGTTGGATATAGTTTGAGTTGCGCCATCTTCCTCAGCAACTGCGACGAAACCGGCGACCTTGTTATCCAGCAATTTGCCTGCATTCTCAAGAGAAGTCATTCTATCCAGAAAATTCTTCATCATTCCTGACATGTTGTACCAGTAGACAGGAGTAGCGAATATTATGGCATCTGCAAGTATAAGTTTACTATGAAGACTTTTCATCGAATCTTCGAGAACCCCCTGGGTGCAGTTTTTAGGATTACACGACCTGGGATCATCGGAATAACATCCCATACAAAATCTAATTGGATGATCCACAAGATGAATTATTTCAACTTCTATCCCATCGAATTTCCGCAGTTCTTTAAGAACAAACTCAAGAAGTTGAGAGGTGCGACCATCTTTTCTTGGAGATCCATGAATGGCGAGGACTTTAAAACTTTTACACATATCCATTCCCCTTTATATTTTTTAGAAGATCAAGATATTCTCTTTTAGCCCCGGTGAGATCAGCTGATCTCGGAGCATAAAAAATTACAAGAACATTCCTTGTTCTTATAGTGGTCATTGTCCTTCTGGAATCAGAAATCGGACTCCCAAAGCCACCATTTCTATCAAAGGCAGCAATTTTCTTATTAAGATTAAAGATTCTATTATTTATAGCTTGATAACGCTCACCTTCTTTACCGACACGGATTTCGATCGGGGGATGTACCTCATCCAGGTCATAAACTCCAATCGGGATGCGATATTTCACAGAGATGTAGTTGTTGATGTCAACCACAGGATTTATGGAAGGAATACTCTTACCATTGATCAATCTTCTTATAAGAGCCTCGGCAGAAGGTCTGTATCTCGACGGATCTGTGCCTACCGCTTTAAAAATTTGCCTCATGTCCTGAATCTCAGGCTCAAGTAGATCGGCAGGGTCTGCCGAAAGTCCTATTAAAAGATGAGAAAAATCTACACTTTCCATATCTATTTCGTGGACCTCCAGTGTATCCACCTGGAGTCCCAGTCCTATCAACTTTTCTTCGATTTTCATGGTACAATCCTCGTGCCTCCTTTTCCATGAATTGCTTCGAGGGACATCTCCAGTGAGGTTATGATAACCTCATCTCCTCCATTTTCAAGGAATTTTATGGCAGCTTCAACCTTCGGTCCCATGTTACCTGGTGGGAACTGGCCTTCACTATAATGCCTTTTTATCTCATCGAGGTGGATTTCTTTCAATGGAGTCGCATCGGGTTTACCAAAATTCAAATAAACATAGGGAACTTCTGTCAGTATAACAAGTTTCTCTGCACCAATATTTATTGCAAGAACGGCAGAAGCAAGATCCTTATCGATAACAGCTTCCACTCCCTTAAATCCACCATTTTCTCTCACAATAGGAATCCCACCACCACCAGCAGCAATTACTATCTCACCATCGTCTACCAGTTTCTTTATCTCGCCGGCCTCAAGAACTTCAATGGGCTCTGGAGAAGGGACAACAACACGCCAGCCGCGATTTGCATCATTTTTAAACACAAGCTGAGGAAATTTCTTCTTCATTTCAAGCATCTCTTTCTCTGTGAAAAATTTTCCAATAGGCTTTGTCGGATTATTAAACGCTGGATCTCTTTTATCTACTATAACCCTCGTGATAATTGTCGTAACGTGACGCCTCATTTTAAGTTCGGCCATTCTATTGGTCAGTGCGAGAGAAATTATGTAGCCCATCCACCCCTGCGTTTCAGAATTTAATACATCCAGAGGGTAAGGAGGGTAAGTCTCAGCAGCAAGTAAATTTCTGAAGAATTCCACTCCAACCTGTGGCCCATTTCCATGAGTTATAACAATCTTGTAACCCTCCCTTATCAATTCAACAATGGGGGCAAGAGTCTTTTTTGCTCTGCTAAATTGATGCTCAATAGTAAAAGGCTCCCCTTTACGCCTGATCGCATTTCCTCCAAGAGCTATGACTACCTTCCTATCCATTTCTCCTCCTCTCAAGGACTACAATTGCTACTGCCAGATGCTCAGTGTGAGTAAGACTCACGTCGATAGAGGCATCACCTGCAATTTCAGCAGCACGTCCATATAATCTGAGCAGGGGTTTTCCACTTGGTAAATTAATAACTTCAATATCCTTGAATCTTACACCTGCCCTCATACCGGTCCCTATAGCTTTTGAAAATGCCTCCTTGGCCGCGAATCTCGCAGCATAACACTCCTCGTAATTTTTCCGTCTCTCACATTCCTCAATCTCACGAGGAGTAAAGATCCTTTTCTTAAATTTCTCACGGTGCTTTTCAAAGATCCGTCTCAATCGATCAATCTCAACGAGATCTATACCCACAAAAACTGGCATAAATCAAAACCTGTAATCAAGACTAAAGTTCAAAGAAAACACATTCCTTTCCTCTTCAAATCCGAGCAATTCATTCCCTGTGACTGGATTATAAATCTTCTGCCCAAGTAACCCACCATGTGGGAAATAGGTATTCTTTATTCTCACCTTCAACTTTACACCAAGGTTTCGGGTCAATCTTTCCACAATTGATAAATAAATTTTATTACCATCACCATACATAAAATCTATTCCAGTATCCTCAAATCCCCACTGAGACATCGAATTGTTTCTCCATACAGTCGACCCCAGTCTTAGATCCACGCTTCTCCCGATAGGTCTTCTCACATCGATTGCCAGATATCCACCATTTATTTCATTGGAATAATCCTCGCGAGGAGTAAGAAATACCCGTGAATACCTCAGTGTTAACCCCATATACGTCCCTCTAAAAACATAGTATAATCTGACCGTGCTTTCGTAAGTCAAACTCCTGCTGATACCAATATACCTATCACCATGTCTATCCTGAATCTTTTGGGTAAATCTCAATCTCAGTGGATTCACCAATCTATACTCAACACTGCCCTGGAATCTAAAGTTGTCCAACATTGTTGTATTATCTCTCCACACGTCAAGGTATACCCGTGGGAAGAGTAATCTATTTGAGAGTTGATAACGTGTTTCAACATAAAAGCCGGTCTCGGGTTTTGGAACAGGAAATGCGGAGAGATTAGAATACAAAGGATCGTTCAATCTGTAACTTCTATCAAGCACTGTGTACTCAAACCTTGAGGCTTCCTGAAAAGTCCTCATGTATGGATTTGTGTAGTCTACATCATAATGTCTAAAGACAATATTGAAATAGTAGGAGTTCTCTTGAACTCGCGATCTAATTATAAATGCACTTCCTCCACCATCCTGCTTTGCAATCTCCGTCTCTATAGAAAATGGGAAAAGAACTGTTCTAAGCTCTATACTCCCAAAAGTATTGTTTTTACTGGAAATCCAATTGAAAGCTGGACCATCTGCTCTTTCTTTTGAAAAAGGCTTCGTAAGGTCAGACCACCGAAGTGTAAACGGCCTATCGTAGGACAACTTCAATAAATTTAATGCAACCTGTGTACCGACGGGCAAAATATTTCCTCCAAGATTGAATCTCAAACTTGTTGCCACAACATTTTCAGATATTTTATCTTTAAACACTTGAGGAGTTGGATGGCCAATGAAGTAAAAGAGAGGCTCTCCATTCTTATCAAGAAATGCATTTCTCGAATTTCTGGAAAACACGAATATCGGGTTAAACCCAAGATATTTTAATTCCAGGGCAATTCCCTTAAAGGCAAAATCTGTGTTTGATGTGACATCACCGAATATCCCCCGGGCACGGCTGATCAATCTGTCTCTCAATTCGTCACTGTTATCCAGTACAAGCCCCTGACCAAATGTCGCCCTGATATTTCCAACGTATAATTTATTCACATAAAAATGCTTGAAGACCCTTATCTTTTCTACACCTGCAAATCCTTTTTTTAAAACATCTAAACGTGTGGGACTGTCTTCATAGAGAAATCCCAATCTGAATCTCCCCATTACATTGCTCACCAGTTTTGCTCTCAAATAAGGGTAATTTTTAATATTTGATAACTCTTCTTTCTCGTTTTTAAGGCGACTCAAAAGAGAGTCCACCTCTGTATCTGTCCAGCCAGCACGAAGATACTCCTGACGATTCAGGCTATCTGATATAGATTCTACAACATCACTTATCGAAGATTCACCAATGTAAAGCTCTGGATAGTACGATGTATACAAATTAAACCAGCCATTAATGGGCTCTGGTGATCTGTCCTTATATGTCACAAAATTTACCATATTCCTATAGCCGTAGTAGGAAAGGTGTGGAACCCGTCTCAGATCACGTGAATTTCTAAGTGGAAGGATCCTTGCTCGACGTACCACTGCTGCAGCATCAATCAGAGATACACGGTCAAGCGCGTAAAGTTCATCAACTTCAGCCTTGTTCACATTAATAGGTTCGATTAACTTCAGTATCCACCAGTCGAGTGCACTCTCCCTCGGAGATTCCTCACTTGCCGATCTTGAACGAATACGCTGAATGTCAAATATTAAATTCCTGCCTTCCCTGCGGGGTGAAATAAAAATGTAAGCCTTCCATCGTTCAAGATCGCCCGGATTTACACCATTTATCTTCGAAAGTTCGTAATAACTGGAAATACCACCGTGATAAAAAATATACTCATATATATTCTTCGCCTTCCACACGGGGATATGATAAGAATTTAATATCTCTTCAAGAGTTAAAGAAGTGTCTGGATGTACCCTGACTATATGGGTATAAATGGAATCTGCATCCTGGTAACCAATAGGCAGTTTCTGGATTTCCTCCAATGTGGCATTATTTATATCAATTTTGAAACTTAAAGAGAAAAAAATTAAAAAAAGAATATTCACCTCTTACTTCCTCCATTTTAAAAATCAGAATATCAGGGGGTAAATTCCAGACTCATCGTATGGGTTATCGGAAGATCAGAATTATACCAGAATGCATAATTGAGAGTAAACCTGCCAACGTTGAATCCTGTGCCACCTGTAAATCTGAATAGGTCTCCTTCATTCATAACACCTGCCCGAAGCTTCATAAACGAGAAGATCCTAACCTCCTCTCCGATAGACACCCTCACCGGATGCCCCTTCATCTCACGAAACTCGACAGATGTAAGAGAATATTTCCCCCCTCTAAACGAAACACCAGCAGAGATCCAAGAGGGGAGCTCTTCCTCACCGGTTAACGCATCCAACCTCGGAGTATTCAGATTGTGTATTAAAAACCCGATCTTCCAGTTCTCATACACGGCAGCAAGCAAACCAATATCAACCCCATAAGTGTATGCATTCCCTATATTTGAAGGATTCTGTAGATAATAGAAATTAAAATTGACACCACCATATATTCCATCCGTAAGCTGGAATCCATGTGTAATTACAAAGGTATTCTCGGCATATACCCCACCATCAGGTCCATCGAAATCCGCTCCCAACCTAATTATTGAAAATGCAAATCTCCTACCGAGAAAATTCAACGGACCAAATTGAAGCGCTAACCCTTTAAGACCTGAGCCTATTGAAGCGTAAAGATAGTTGTAGTAAGCTGAAATTTCTGGCCTACTTAAAAAAGCAAGTCCTGCCGGATTAAAAACAATCCCTTCAATATCTCCAGCTAATCCCGAATATGCATCTGCCATAGCATCTGACCTTGAGCCCACGTACCGATACTCAAACGCTGCGTGTAGTAAAGTAAAAGAAATTAGCAGAATTCCCAGTCGTTTCATACTCCTCAATTATAACTGACTTTCCACAAAATATACAAGGAGCTGGGACGATATATTCAAAAAGAATAATGTTCAACAATGTCCAGGTTTTACAGATACAGTTTTTACAGATAAGCCCTCCAAACTACCCATCCCTAAATAAACCCCATGTACCATGTGGAGCCTCAATCCATGTTTTAGTTTGAATGTGGAAAATCTGAATATTTTTAGACTTTCAGGCATGATTCCTCAATCCATTTGAATTTTATTCTGTAATGTATTTAACTATAGAACAACGTAGAGAAGGAGGTTATCATGATTCATTACCAGATATGGTTTGACCTTAAAAACAAATCAAGCGATCATGAATTTCAAAAAAATGTAAAAAGCTTCCTCGATTTAATAAAACAGAGGGGACTAATCTTGGATTACTTAATTCTGAGAAGAAAATTTGGATTTGGTCCAGAAGGAATTGGCGAGTTCAATATTCATATAGTGGTGGATAACATTGATACACTTGATAAAATATCAGAATTGATGATTAAAGGAGACAAAGAAATTCTTAATATTCATAAAAAAATGGCAAAATTTATCAAAAATATAAAGTATGGATTGTATAAAAGATGGATGATGTAATTTCAATATAACTAAAAGTTTAATAAAATGCAAAGTCTACAAAATTCTGTTGATTATAGATAGGTTAATTTTAGATCGAGAATAAGTTTTCTCATCCACATGATACGCTTCCATCCACGATATAATTTTACAAAATCCCGTAATTTGAAAAAAAAGACTTAATATTATTCATAAATTCGAAAATCAATGAATCAAAAGATAACAAATGAGTCAAAAAATGAAATACACAATAAAAAGGAGGGGTACCCAGGGCAATGTACATAAAAGGTGGGATAAATATTGAAATGGAGAGAATCTTAGTGGAAGGCAGTAATAGCAAATATTATTATTGCTATTGCCTGGAATATGGTTCTCTCAATTGCTTCTGACCACTTTTTTCTTTTTGTTACAGTTTCAAACAAAAAATTTGCTATTGCAAGAGCTATAAGAATCATGATGATGTTTGACAACATATCCCTACCTCCTTTTCCCCTTTTGAAAATCAAATATGACATAAAACAAGAGAAAAGTCAAGATTAAAATGTAATTATTTTAAATTATGGATTATAGTATACTTAGCACGGTCGGGATAAAATTTGGGGATACCTTTTATTAAAAATTTTATGAAGAATATACTAAAACATAAACTAACAATGCTATTGCCTGGAAAATACTTCTATCAAGAGCAAGAGACCACTGCTTACGTGTTAATCCTTCAAATATAAAGTTGGCGATAGTAAGCCCAATCCAAAGCAAAAGGACTTGCTCAAACATAACGGTCACCTCCTCTTTAAGTTTTCCCCCGATTAAGCCGTATCCCCAAATTTGGAGAAGTTGTCATGACATTTTATATTAACTCGTTTTTACAATTTCGTCAACCGCATCATTGTGGATAGAATTGTAGGTAATTTTTGGCATAATAACATCATGCCCAATCAGGACCGCCATGAATACAGATGTGTTCTGGAAAACCAATGTTTCATTTAATAAAAATATCAAATTGTGAATATTCTGGACCATGATAATTAAACTTACTGGTATGAAAATGGTGAAAAATCTAAACTTTGTTTACAACATTTTTAAAAATCTGCCATAACATTGAATAAACATTGATAAGAAACTCTATTCCTAATCAAAGTTATGAATGGTGGAGTGAGCGCGGATGTGTAAAATTTAGGTAAATCATCCTATCCTCTCCTATTTAAATCTTTTCCTAATTAAAATATTTAAGCGATAAATACCTTACGTGTAAGATTGCATCAGTATTTGATACAGGGATTTTTCATAAGGCAATACCTAAAAAATGCCTTTATAATAAAACCGTGGAAATTATTTTTAAACTCGGGTTAATACTGTTATTCTCCATACCTCTGGCCAGAATTGCTCAGGCCTTTAAGCTACCTAAAGTCCTCGGCTATCTCGTAGGTGGCTTACTTTTTGGCCCCTACGTTCTCGGTATAATTAACGAACATTTCCTCGAAGTGTTGAAACCTTTTAATTCCTTTGCCCTTGCCTACATTCTTTTCCTTGTTGGAACAAAGCTGAAGATAGAACATCTCAGAGGTTCAATTAAAATTGTTTTAAATGTACTTTTATTCCAATTTTTTCTAACTTTTATCCTCGTCTCTGTATTTGTGTTTCCACTTTTTAGAGACATAAAGGTAGCACTATTCATTGGACTTATAGGGGTTACAATTGCACCGGCTTCTACCATAGCTGTTATAGATGAGCTGGATGCGGAGGGACCCGTCACATCAGCCCTACTTCTTCTTATCGTAATTAACGATCTACTCGTTTTATATCTGTTCAGTGCATTCTTACCCATTGTTTTTAAAGAAAATATAGGCTCAGGAATAGCATATCATTTCTATATAATCTCCCTAAAATACTTTGTTTCGTCACTGATCGGAATTGTTGTGGGATTCTTCCTTACCTATATAGAGGTGAAAAGTGAAAGTGAGCTACACATGACCATCCTCGCCCTTGGTACAGTACTCGCCACGATTGGAATCCTTGAAACCTACCATCTGAACCCTTATGTTGGCGCTTTCTTTATAGGATTCATTGCATCAAACGCATCAATAAAACATAAGAAATTATTGAAGGAACTCGACCTGTTTGATAACCTCATATATATCATTTTTTTCTTTATCTCAGGTGCCAGTATGCACTTAAACCTATTGATACCAATGCTACCTGGAGTCGCGCTCTACGTATTAGCAAGAGGGGCTGGCCAATATTTTGGTGCATATAAAGGTGCTTTACGAGGAGGTGCTGAGAAATGGGAGGCCCAGGCTATTGGTATGGGAATATTAACACAGGCAGGACTCGCGATAGGATTTGCCCTGATTATTGGAACCAAAGGACCTGCAGGCATTAAGGCGATGAATCTTATTCTCTCTTCTACAATCGTATTTGAAATTGGCGGCATCATTCTCCTTAAAAGGGGCCTTTTATCCGCTGGTGAAATAAAGCTTTCAAGAATAGTTGAGATGGAATCAAAACCCATTCTCGACCTCCACTTTGACGAAATCTTCTCTGAATTTCTAAAACAGATTGGCATCAGAAGGAAGCCTCGTAAACTGGGGGAATTAAAAGTAAAAGACCTGACAATAAGAAATTTTAACATTATTAAACCTCACATGAAAATCAAGGAGATTATCAGCATATTTGAGAAATCAAAATGTCACACACTCCCTGTTATTGATGAAAAAGAAAATCTCATTGGTGTTATAAATTTAAGGGATCTTGAAGAGTTCGTTATGGACAGAACCATGGAGCATCTTATAGTTGCTGAAGACCTTGTAAGGCTGAATTCACCCTGTTTGTCGCCTGAAATGACTCTGATTGATGCTTATAGAGTGATAAAAGAGCAGGAAGTCGATTCACTTCCTGTTTGCGAAGATAATCAGGTTGTTGGGATGCTTATGAGAAAGGATATCCTGAGGTATATAAAATGATAAAAATTCTCCTAATCAGTGTAATCTTTCACTACCAATTGAATTTCTCAATACCGAAGATTTCTATTCAAAAAGGCTCCGAAGTGGTATTGAGTGTGAAGGGGTGTTTCCTTCACGGAGACCCAGGTAAACCACTCTTACCCGTAAAAACTGTATTTGTCGTAGCTGATTCAGTGAAAGTCACGTATAAAACAAAATTTCTTCAGGGAACCTATAACATTTTACCAGCAGAGAGGGCTGTTCCCATCACACGTCCGGAAATGTTCAAACCAACTACAAGGGACAGTACTGTTTATAACTCCTCATCCATCTTCCCTCAAAGACCCTATAGAATATTGGGGGAAAGGCACATCCTGGGTGTAAAAGTTCAGGAGCTTTTACTTTACCCTATCAGTTACCAACCTCTAAAAGGGATTGTGAGTTTTAATTATCAATTCCAGATTAAACCTTTTGGAGAAAAGCAGCTGGTCACACCTACTCAGTTTAAAATTTTGAGGAATTTGTTGATAAATCCGGATTATCTGAAGGTTAAATTCGGCTCAGCTGAGAAGTACATTATCATAACATCAAATACCCTCGCTCCATATTTTCAACCACTTGTTGAATGGAAAAGGAGAAAAGGTATACTTGCGGGGATTTACACAACCTCTTATATCTATTCATCTTTTGGGGGTCGAGATAATGCTGAAAAAATCAGAAATTTTATAAAGACAATGGCGGATTCTGGGGTCATATATGTACTGCTTGGGGGAGATACAGATATAATTCCCGCACGATATGCCTATGCAATGGATGCAGGGACAGGTAATCCATCAGATGATTCCTTACCAGCTGATCTTTATTACAGTGATCTTGATGGTAGTTGGGATGCGAATAACAATAATATTTTTGGAGAGGTTGGAGACAGTGTGGATCTCCTGCCAGATGTAGTTATTGGACGCGCACCGGTGTCAACATCAGGAGAGGTTACAAATTTTGTAACCAAAGTCATTAATTATGAAAGGTATCATCAGGCAAATTATTTTACAAACGTGCTATTTATTGCAAGTTACCTTGACGATCAAACAGATGGAGGGATTCACAAGGACCTGGTGGCATCCTGGATACCACCGGATGTTTCCATCCAGAGATTGTATGAGAGGGATGGAAACCTGACACGAGCAACAGCTCTCTACTATATAAACCGAGGGGCAAACATAATAAACCATGATGGACATGGAGCATGGTACCTCATGCAGGTAGGGGGTGATTATCTCAACCCCGAAGACTTTGACCAGCTTATAAATTCCCCATACATCACGGGTATTTTTTATTCCCTCGGATGCTGGACATGTGCAATCGATTATGATTGTATTGGCGAACATTTCGTCAAATCTCAAAATGGTGGAGGATTCTATATCGGAAACAGCAGGTATGGGTGGTATATACCCGGATTTCCCGGCTTCAGTTCAAGTGATCAATTTGATATTCAATTTTTCAAAAATCTTTACCACACATCTCCGGTCACAGGAGTGGCTCTTGCCCTTACAAAAGCAGAATTTGCACCACTCTCAACTGAAGAAAATGATTACAGATGGAGTGAATATGTGTTGACCTACCTTGGTGATCCGGAAATGTCTGTGTTTACTCACACACCTGAGTCCCTTCACACCAACCTTAGTGGTGACATTCATTACGGATTAAATTCACTCCGTATAAGAATCACCGATATTCATGACAACCCGGTAAGGGGTGCAAAAGTCACTCTCCTGCAGGATGATAGCTTAATAGTTACTGAAGAAACTGGCGTTGATGGGTTTCTGAATCTCAATTTCAACATACCATCTTACGATTCTGTATTGCTGACCGTATATAAACCGGGATACTATTACGATGAATTTCATTATCAGGTTTACTCGCCATCCAGATTTCCAATACTTTCATCATACGGAAATAAAAATTTTAACATCTACTTTGCAGACAGCTCGGTAGATACACTTTTTATGATTTTCAAAAACACGGGAGATTCTACCACTATTCCTGAGACTCTCAGTGTAAATACCATTAATCCAGTTGCTACCACTGTCAGTGAAATTGTAATCCCCGTTATCTCTCCCGGGGATTCAGCTATAATTAACATTCCAATCACCGTATATCCCGTCACTGCTGATACTCAGTCAGAGATAATACTCACAGGCGATACAACTTACACAATGAGCGTTGTCATATTTAAAACACGCCTAAAACTTGTTAATTATCAATATTCAAACGTAAGAGCAGGAGAATCTGGTGTTTTACATCTGATTCTAAAAAACACTTTACCTGTCAAAATTAACGATTATCATCTTCCCATCCAATCGCTTGACAACAGATTAATCTTACGGGATACCACATTTAACATTACAAATCTTGACAGTGGTGATTCCATCGCTATCCAGATCCCTTTTACTACATCTTTCTCGGGAGACACTCTGTACTTCGCGAGGATAGAGACTGGTAATGATACGATTTACATTTCAATCGGCTACTCGGGGTATAGATTCTCCTTCGAGAATTCTATTGAAGGTTGGATCGTACAAAATGATCACTGGCATGTAACAAACTATAGGGCAAGTGATGGAAGTTACAGTATATATGTGGGGAATGATGCAAATCATCGTTATCAACCGAATTTTACAGCATCCATTCAAAGTCCTGATCTCATCATTTCTGACAGTCCCACCTTGAGCTTTGAAACCTACTACGAAACACAGCCTGGATGGGACTTTTGCATTGTGGAGATGCTATACCGTGATTCCACCTTCCATATTGCTACATTCTCAGGACCTTCTTCAGGATGGGAAAATTATTCTTACAAACTTGACAATCTACATCCTGGCGATACTATCAGGATAAGATTTACTTTCTACAGCGAAGATAACGACGTGCAGCTGGAAGGTTGGTATATTGATAATGTAGAACTTGGCAGAAATTCTGTGCCAACTTCCGTTCGAGAGAAGAAAAATCAACAAATTACAGAATCAATTGTTATAAAAGGGAACATCTTAAAATTAGGAAGTCCAGGAAAATATTTTCTCTTCGATATATCAGGAAAGGCCGTGAGGAGATCTGTCCAAAACATCCTAAATCTTCACGGATTACCATCTGGACTGTACTTCGTCGTGGAGAAAAATTCCCCCAATTCTTATAGAACTATTAGAAGAATCCTACTCCTACGATAAAAATCAGGAGGACCCTTCCAGTAAGCTCTTTTTACTGAAGTTTTCAAATCTAATCCTGAAATCCAGCTGGTCCGCAAAATCTCTCAAAGCTCTTTCAATGATCAACTCATCGATAAACATCGGAAAGTTATCCACACGCACAATTGTACTGCCTTTTCTATGAGGTCTAACTGTTAGTGGAATATTAATATCTTCAAGGGGAACTATTACAAGAATTTCATCTTCTGCAAAAAAACAATTTTCTTTATTTTTGAGAGAATGATATACGAGGTTGAATTTTTCCTCAATTATTAGGTGAGCCATTCAGATCATAACAAGCTCTTTATACGCTCCAAATACTTTTTTGAGCGTGTTTACAATTTCTCCCTCAGTGGCATAAACTCGGACAGCATCAATTATGAAAGGCATAAGGTTTTTATTATTCTTTGCAGCGTCTTCGAGGCGCTTCAGTGCATTTTGAACAGCCAGGTTATCCCTTTCTGACTTGATCTTTTTAAGAAACGCAATCTGCTCTGGTTCAACGTCAGGGTCGATGTAAAATCTCGGGATCTCTATCTTTTCATCGGGATCAGCATATTTATTAATTCCAACAACAGCATACTCACCGGCCTCAACTCGTCTCTGATAGTCATAAGCAGCGTCAGATATTTCCTTCCTGAAGAATCCAATTTTTATACCTTCGAGCACACCGTCGAGAAAGGAGCCGTTCCCCATTTCCAGGATTTTATCAAAGTATTTATAGGCTTCTTCTTCCATCTTATCTGTCAGTGCCTCAACAAAATATGAACCTGCGAGTGGATCAATAGTATTGATGACACCTGTTTCCTCGGCAATTATTTGCTGGGTTCTCAGGGCTATTTTAACAGCCTTCTCAGATGGAAGTTGTACTGCCTCGTCAAACGAATTTGTGTGTAATGACTGAGTACCACCTAAAACGGCAGCAAGCGCTTCAAACGCGGTTCTAACAATATTGTTTTCCGGTTGTTGAAGAGTAAGCGAGCAGCCAGCAGTTTGTGTATGGAATCTCAATCTCCAGCTTTCTGGCTTCTTTGCATGGTATCTGTTTTTCATCTCTTTTGCCCAGATCCGCCTTGCTGCACGAAACTTTGCAATCTCCTCGAAAAAGTCCATGTGAGAATTAAAGAAAAAGGACAGTCGCGGAGCAAAGTCATCCACATTGAGTCCGGCTCTAATACCAGCCTCCACATAGGCAAAACCATCGGCAAGTGTAAAAGCAAGCTCTTGAACAGCCGTTGAACCCGCTTCCCTGATGTGGTATCCAGAGATTGATATGGTATTAAACTTGGGAACGTGATCCTTTGCAAATGCAAATATATCCGTAATGATTCTTAACGATGGTTCAGGTGGAAAAATCCATTCATTCTGTGCGTGATACTCTTTAAACATGTCATTTTGAATCGTACCCCTTAATTTCTCTGATGGTACCCCCTGCTTTTCACCGACCACAATATACATTGCAAGAATTATTGCTGCCGTTGGATTAATTGTGAAAGAAGTCGAAACCTTATCAAGTGGAATTCCATCGAATAGGATTTCAAAGTCAGCGAGTGTATCAACCGCCACTCCCACTCTTCCCACTTCACCTTCTGAAAGGGGGTCATCTGAATCACGCCCATAAAGTGTTGGAAAGTCAAAGGCTGTGGAAAGGCCCGTCTCCCCATGTTCAAGAAGATATTTAAAACGCTTATTTGTGTCCTCTGCACGGCCGAATCCCGCAAATTGCCGCATAGTCCAAACACGGCCACGATACATGTTGTAATAAGGACCCCTCGTGTAGGGATATTCCCCCGGAAATCCAAGTTTTTCCTGATAATCAAAATCCTTTATGTCAAGGGGGGTGTATAAATCTTTTATTGGCAAGCCGGAAATAGTTTGATACTTTTCTTTAATGTCCCTTGATTTAGCCTTACGCCTCTCATACCACTCATCAAGACTCTTCTTTAATTTTTCATACATTTCAAAGACCCCCTTTTTTGCATGAATTATATGTATCTCCCCTTTATATGTCAACTTTTTAATGGAGGCTATTCAAAAGAATGCTTTTGGGGAAGGTGGAACGTAATTTTTTAATTTCCCTACCGAAGTGCAATAGTGATGTGGGAGAGGATCCATCAATCTCCCGCCATAGTGCGTCAGCACTATGGGGGAAATTCTTTTCAAACCTTCTCCCGCCACAAAGCTTTGTGGAGGAGACTGAGAAGGAGACAAATTCTTACTCTCCCTTTTATCATCTCCCGTGAGCAGGAAGGGAGGTTGGCTGTACTCTTTTCCACTTCCTGGGAGGGAATGCTGCAGGTGGATCCTCTCACAGGTAGAAGGGGAAAATAAAGGGATTTTTATCAAAAAGTGAAAGGGGGAGCGATTTCTGGAAAATATTTGAACACCATCACTTTTCAACGGAAAGTATTCGGAAAAATTTCTTTATTTGCCAGAAATCACCTGTCTCGTCAAATAATTTTCAGATAAAAGATTTAGAGACTTTTCGCCACCTGCATTTTCATTACATCCAGAGTAAAATTATAAAAACCACTCAAAGTTGGAATCAAAAAGAGGACCTTATAAATTTAACCACTCAAAGTTTTTATAGATTCACTCCGGACAAAAACTTTTCCCATACCGTTTTTATGGCCTGAGAGGCTGGCGAATCTCCATATTCTATTACACTGAGGCCCTGAGTCATAGATTCAGTCACAGCTGGATCAAAAGGTATTCTCCCAAGGACAGTCCCGCCTCTTTCCTCAACATATTTCTCAATCCTATCAGACATCTCTTCGTTGAGATCAAACTTGTTCACTACGACAAGTGGATAAACTTTAAAATGCTCCATAAGGTCAACAATTCTACCGAGATCATGCAGACCGGATTGTGTAGGTTCAGCGACTACAAATGCGTATTTAAGTCCAGATAAAGTAGAATTTACCGGGCAACCGGTTCCCGGTGGGCCATCCACAAGAAGAAAATCTGCATTCTCCTTTTGTGCGAGGAATAGTCCCTGTTTTCTAATCACAGTCACAAGTTTTCCGGAGTTTTCTTCCCCAATTTCAAGCATGCCATAAACGAACGTGCCAAATCTCGATTCTGCAACGTACCAGTGACCTGCAAGTGTTGGCTTCAAATCAATTGCTTTTTCTGGACAGAGGTGATAGCATAATTCACATCCATCGCATGCAACAGGATCAACGACATAATCTTCACTAATAGCGTCAAATCGGCAGTATTCACGGCAAATTCCACACCACGTGCAATCGTCAAGCCTGATATAAGCACGTCTCATTCCATAGAATTCACTTGACTGCTTTATTTCAGGCTTCAGGATCAAATGTAAATCAGGAGCATCTACATCACAATCAGCGAGGACTTTAGATTTAATCAGCGTAGCAAAAGCTGCTGTTACAGAAGTCTTACCGGTACCACCTTTTCCACTAACAACCGCAATTTCAAGCATGTTCACCCTCCTTTAGTATTCGCCTTATGGTCTCGTAGGCCTTTTGAAACTTCACTCGCCACTCTTCCATTACTTGAACTACAGGGACACCCTTTGAGTAGTAACCAGCAATTTCCCGTGAAAAGGGAATTTTCATTAGTATAGGAATTCCTCTTTCGCTGGCAAACTTTTCAACCTCGTCATTGCCAATACCGTATCTATTGATTACGATACCTGAGGGGATACCCATTTTTTTAACAACCTCGTATGCAAGATTAAGATCAAATAGACCAAAGGGAGTGGGCTCCGTCACAAGCACGACAAAATCAGAGTCTTTAACTGCCTGAATCATTGGACATGAAGTGCCCGGAGGAGAATCGACAATAATAAGCTCAGAATTTTTTACCTGTTTCTGAATATATGTGATCATATACGTAGTGTTAATTTCTCCTATGTTCAGTTTTCCGTCAAAGAATTCTATTCTACCGTTACGGCCGTGTCTCATTTTACCAACTGGTCGTGGCACTTCATAGAGGGCTTTCTGGGGGCATAGAACGACACAGGCTCCACAGCCCTTACACAACTCATCAAATACGACAATTTTTTTCGTGTTCGGGAATGCAAAAATGGCATTATACGCACATACTTCCTGACATACACCACAAAAGTCACACTTATCGTAGTCTACACGAGGTACCGGTATACCAACATCCCTTTCTTCCTCGAATTCCGGTTTAATAAAAATATGAGCGTTAGGCTCTTCAACATCCAGGTCGAGGAAGGTCAATTTATCATTTATACTTAAAGCCAGGGAGGTAGAGACAAAAGTTTTGCCTGTACCTCCCTTACCAGAAGCTACTGAAATTTTCATAATTTAGATCCTCAAGGATTTTTAGAATCCTGGTCCCCAGGCTCCACCACCGCCACGTCCCCATCCACCTCCACGGCCACCACCGCGTCCCCATCCTCCGCCACCACGGCCTTTACCCCAACCACCTCTGCCACGGCCCCAACCTCCACCACGGCCTCCAAATCCTGGACCTGGTGGAGCTGTTGGGGGGACTTGCGGGGTGGACATCGTGAAATTTCCACTCTTTATCATTTCAATAGCGTCTCTCACGGTTCCTGCGACTCCGGTAATCATTCCGATACCTGCCGCCTGAAGTGCAGCAAGGGCATTAGGACCAACTTCACCTGTTACAACCGCCTGAACACCATGAGAGGCAACAAGTTGAGCAGCCATCGTTCCTGCTCCCCCTGTTGCATTAACCGCAGGATTGGGGACTGCCTGGAATTCCATAGTATCTGTATCAACTATTATGAAATACGCACACCGACCAAACCTCGGATCCACCGGGGAATCGAGTGTCGGACCAGTAGAAGTAATTGCTACTCGCATTATTTCTCCTCCTTCTCAAGCTTACTTATTCGCTCAAGCAAACTATTAAGCTGTCCTTTAAGGACCTCAAGTTGAGATTTCAAAAATTTAATTTCATCTGTTCTTGCAGGAGACGGAGCAGGATTCCACCCGGGAGTACCCATACGCGACCAGCCTGCGTATGTACCAGCCTGCAGTCTTCCACTTTTAAATGCTTCTACAGCTTCCCTGACGGTACCTGTAGCCCCGGTCACCGGGGTCACACCAGCTGCCATAAGGGCAGGATAGGCATTTGGACCAACCTCTCCAGTGATAACATGACTCACTCCCTGTGAGGCAACAAACTGAGCAGCCATGGTACCTGCTCCACCGGGAGCCGCGGAAGCAGGATTGGGAATTGCCTGAAATTCCAAGGTATCCGTGTCAACTATTATGAAATACGCACACCGACCAAACCTGTAGTCAACAGGGGAATCAAGATTGGGTCCTGTAGATGTTACAGCGATTTTCATCTTCCCTGATCCTCCAGCTGTTTTATCCTTTCTTCAATTCTTCTTATCTCCTCCTGCAGGGCGGCGGCCTGTGCCTTCAAGGAATCTACATTTTCCACCCCGCCAGTGTAGTACGGATTTCCTGCGTAATACGGTCCAGTCTGGTATGCAGGAGTATATGCAGATGGATATGTTCCATACCATCCCATCCATCTCCATCCTCTTGGCAAGCCAGTCCAGGGGCAATAACCAAGTCTTGCTCCCCAACCAAATCCTCTACCTCCCCACCAACCTCTACCCCATCCACCGAACCATCTTCCGAATCCTCTTCCGAATCCAAACATTTCTTATTCACCTCCGTTCAGGTTTTTGTTTCATATTAACTCTTTTTAGGGCTTCTGTCAAGATTTTAAGAATCAGTCTCAAAAACCATGAAAGTTAGCATAAACAAATAAAGTTCTATTTTTGAAAATCCAAAAAACTTGATAAAACCCGCCGTTACTTATTAAGATTTAACTCTCTATTAAATTTCCCTGAGGTGTAAAAATGGGTGTAAGGATTATCGGTATAGGGAGTTATGTCCCGGAGAACGTTGTTACAAATTTTGATCTTGAGAAGGTTCTTGATACTTCAGATGAATGGATAAGGACAAGAACCGGCATAGTTGAAAGGAGAATTGCTCCTTTTGAAATTGCAACGTCAGACCTTGCAACTGAAGCGGCAAAAAAAGCGCTGAAAGATGCCAACTTGGAACCAGACGATATCGACATGATCATTGTAGGCACAGCCACCCCAGACATGTTTTATCCTGCAACAGCCTGTATTGTTCAGAAAAATCTTGGAATAAAAGGGAAACCTTGCTTTGATATGGAGGCTGCGTGCCCCGGCTTTATTTATGGCCTTGAGGTTGCCAGAGGGCTTCTTCATCTTCCAAATTACGATAAAATACTTGTAATTGGGGCAGAAAACCTCACCAAATTTATGGATCCACAGGATAGAGGAACCTACGTTCTGTTTGGTGATGGAGCGGGTGCAGCTGTGGTCACAAAGGATGACACACCTTTTGGAATCATCGCGTCCCATCTCGGAGGTGATGGTTTCCTCGGCGATCTCCTTTATCTCCCTGCAGGTGGCTCGAGGAGACCGGCCTCCAGGGAAACTGTGGAAAAAAGATTACATTATACCGTCATGAAGGGTAGAGAAGTCTTTAAATATGCAGTCATAAATATGCAACAGGCCGCACTCAGAGTACTGGAAAAAGCTGGCTTGAAAAAGGAAGATATCACTTGGCTCGTTCCTCACCAAGCAAATGTTAGAATAATTGATGCTACACGTGAAAAACTTGGCCTCCCACCGGAAAAGGTCTATATCAACATTGATAAGTATGGGAATACAAGTGCTGCCTCAATTCCAATCGCTCTCGCAGAGATGAAAAGAAACGGTCTTTTAAAGCAAGGTGATCTGATCCTTACCGTTTCCTTTGGCGCCGGCTTCACATGGGGCGCTAATATAATTCGTTGGGGTTGATATGGCTACTCTTTTCTTTGATGTTCTTCATAAGGATGAAATTCCACTTCTGGAAAAAACCATTTCCTCATCCAAACAATTCTCAAGGATTATCGCTATATCAGATGTCCCTATCCCCGGAGTTGAAACTTATGAGAGAAAAAACGTTGGCGCCCTTATCAACACCCTGCTCAACGATATAGTGGTCTTTGCTACCCCGGGGGTTATTTTTCAACCTGAATTCCTTAAAACAGTTGAGAAATACACTGGATCATTCGTATATTCTGACTATCTTGAAAGTGGAAAAGAAGAAAAAACTCTCTTTGATTACAATGGCGACTTCACCGAAAGATTTGATTTTGGCCATGTGGTGACACTGGTTCCTCCCGTAAGCATCCAGGTTCTCGATCATCTGAACTACGCCTATCTTTATGACTTAAAATTGAAACTCCGTGATCAGAAAACACCCTTCATACACCTTCCTGACATTCTGTATTCAACACTCGAACCAGAGAACGATGAAATGGCGAAAAAATTACATTCAAGGAGTTTTAGATATTTATTTTACAAACCAGAAGAGGAGCTCGAGTACGAGAAGGTTTTTAAGGACTTTTTACTCAGAAATGATGCATATCTTGATGGATATTATGAACGGGTTTACGACCCTGTAGAAAATTACGAATTGATGGTCTCGGTAGTAATTCCTGTATTAAATAGAGCAAAGTTCATCGGAACCGCTATTGAAAGTGTGTTAAACCAGGAATTTGATTCATACGAAGTTCTTGTTGTGGACAATGGGTCAACTGATGGTACTCAGGATATCGTCAGAAAGTACACATCCACAGGCAAGGTTAAACTATTCCAGAATCCTTCCGGTACCATCTCACTCGCCCTTAACACAGGTATAAGGAATGCACGCGGGAAGTATATCGCACAGTTAGATTCTGACGATGTTTATCTACCAGAAACTTTAAAATTCATGGTTGAAGCGCTCGAAAAGAATCCATACGCAGGTCTTGCAATTTCTTATTATGAATTAATGGACGAATCCGGAAACCCACTCAAAGAATTCGGTGTCATTCGGCACCTTGAATACGATAGGAACAACATCCTCAGGGTAGAAGGCGCCGGTGCTGTTCGTGTATGGAGAAAAAAGGTATTATTCGAAATGGGTCTTTTTGATGAGGAAAACTATGGGAATTATGGTGAGGATTACGACATGGTTCTCAAGGTATCCGAAAAATATCAGGTAATAAGGGTGCACAAAGTACTTTACAGGTATAGAAAACATCCAGGATCAACCGATGTAACCCGACCTGCATGGTACCGGATTTTTACAAAAAATATGGCAAGACAGGTGGCTTTTCATAGGAGACAACTTCGCAACAGGATTCTCAGGATGGCGAAAGGGTTGAAAAATGCCAGAGATTAGATTTGATCCGGTTACAGGAGCCAGGGTTATTGTTTCGCCTGAGAGGGGATTCAGACCCATTGCATTTTCACCGGACAAGTACACCGAAACCCAGAAAACCTGTCCCTTCTGTCCAGGTAGAGAAGAAAATACACCACCGGAAATTATGAGGGTGGAGAACAGTAATGGCTGGCTTGTTAGAGTTGTCCCAAACAAATATCCCGCGGTAATTGGGGAAAAGCCTCCTTCAACCAAAATTCATGAAAAATTTCTGGTGTCTAAATCGGCTTTTGGTTATCATGAAGTTGTCATAGAATCACCCGATCATTTTAGTGATCTATCTGACCTCCCGGTGGATCATATTTTCTCTATTTTATGGACATATAGAGAAAGATACAGGGAACTTATCCGTAAGCGAGGAGTAAAATATGTGCATATTTTTAGGAACTGGGGAAAGTACGCAGGTGCATCTTTACCACATCCTCATACCCAGATACTGGCAATGAGTGAAATACCTGAAACTTTAAAAAAAGAACTGCATGGAATGAAAGAAAGAAAATCACTATGCAGAGTACTTGACATTGAAGTGAGAAAGAAAGAGAGACTTATAATGAATGAGGATGGGTTTGTTTCCTTTGCACCATTTGGCTCGCGTTTCTCATTCGAGACGTGGGTTGTACCGTCAGAACACGAGCACAGCTTTGGAAAGGCATCAGATGAGAGACTCCAGTATCTTTCGAAATTCCTCCTGAAATTGCTAAAAGCCTACAAGAAAGTACTTGGGGGATTCTCATACAACCTGATCATTCATTCTCTGGAGGTAGAAGAATTTCACTGGCATATTGAGATACTTCCACGACTTGTAGGACTCGCCGGTTTTGAGGTTGGAACGGGCTACTACATAAATACTGTTTCTCCAGAGTCTGCTGCCAAAAAAATAAAAGAAAATCTTTTTTAGAATCAGAAAGAACATAATTTTTAAATAATGAATTCATGGTTTTTTAGGAATTTTTATTGAAACTGTTTAACAAGTTATTGAAATTCACTATTCTAAAGTTTTATACTATGTAAAATTTTATGGGGATTTGAGGGAATGCCCTGGGTGAGGTCGTTCATCGTATATCCCCATTTGCAAAATCGACCAATATCTAAGTAATTTTGGGAGGTGTGTTATGCTGTTGTTAGTTGTAGCTCTCTCAATGAGTCTAACTTTTCATAAACTCCACACTCCAGCAGACATTTTTCAAGTCAAAGATTACAAAACCCTCGAAATGGTTATACCCAAAAAGGATCCACATCCACAGGATTCAACAAAGGTCTACCTTGGGTATACAAGGAAGGGCCTGGTTTTTTACATTAAGATGTGGCAAAAAGGCAAGATCAATGCGAGCTCAAGGAAAAGGGATTCCAAAGCACTCTCTGAGCAAGCGGAAGATGCTGTTTATCTTCTCATCTCTACAAGTGAAGACAGAGAGAATGCCTATTACATCGGTGTAAATCCACTCGGAACCATTATGGACAAAATTATTCTTTCGGGAAAGTTAGCCGAGTGGGATGGTGATATCAAAGTAAAAAACAACGTAAAAAAGAACTATTGGGACGCATTAATTTATATTCCATTCAAAGATTTATCATACGCCAGATCAAGCTGGGGATTGCAAATTGTAAGAGTAATCGTTGAAAAATCCGAGATCCAGCTTCTTTACCCATCAATTGAAGTATCTCCCGAACAAACGGCCAGCTTCAAACTTGACTTCAATTACATACGACCTGAGAAAAACTATGATCTTTATGCCATACCATCATTCAGAATCGAACATAAACCTTCTGAAGACCCCGTTTTCAAAGGTGGCATAACAATAAGATTCAAGCAGGGAGCAGGCACTTTACTTGATTTCACATATAAACCGGATTTCTCCGAGGTTGACGTTGACCTCCTTGACATCAACTTATCAAGATTGCCTATAAACTACCCGGAAAAACGCCCATTCTTTGTTGAAGGGAGCTCGATTCTGAAATCTCCCAAAAATCTTATCAGAACAAGAAACATCGCATATCCATCTTACGGTTTCAAATTCTGTACCACTCAACAGAAAAGCTCTTTTGGAACGTGGTATATAAAAGATGATTCCCTTGGCACTGTAACTTTTACGAGGGTAAACTTTTCACCTTTAAAAAACATCGTTATTGGCACTCTCCTCAACGCTAATGAGATCGGATACAACGTATTTTCCGGAGACTTTACGTTTCATAGTTCAAAGTACCATCTCAACACAAGTATCCAATACTCTCGGAGAATGGATAAAAGCTCGAATTTCTTGCAGGCTGAGATATCGCGCGACATCCTCCAGGGCCTGAAAATCAAGTTTCTTGCCAGAGACGTTGACAGCGCCTTCATATCTCCGTTGAATTATCTCAACCTTTATTTTGACGGAATAAGATACTACCTGGCATACCTGAACTACTCAAAATTCCTGGATCGTAAAACTCTTGCGAGAACGTTTCTCTATGGAAAATACATGACTGACAAATACACAGGAGACCTCGAGGAAAGTAGTTTGTCATGGTATTTCACTTACGCACATTTTCCTTTTGTCGCATCAATCGGATTGAGTACCCACGATAGAAGATATCTCAAATGGTTTGGGATAAGTGATACAAAAGACAAATTTATAACAATTTCTCTTGCGTACCAGATCTCAGCGTGGAAAAACTTTTATATTGAATTTCCCTTTGGAAAATATCTCGGCGGAGATATGATAAATCCAGAAATTGGAGGTGCCCTCTCTCTCCACAATATAAATCTTGGATTCAGACTGAACCATCTCAAATCTGATCTCGATGACCTCACTATAACTCAGTTGTATGGAGAAATCCCTCTTTTCTTCAAACACACTCTGCTGAAACCTTATATGGCTTACAAAGTGGATAAAAAGAATGACATAAATGAGTTGACACTGAATGCAGTTCTCTCCTACCAACCATCCGCATTTTCTGGAATTTTCCTGGCATTCAACAGGACTTATGATGTTACAAATGGAAAATTGGATATTTTGAACGGGAAAGAGGTTTTTAAAATCCAGATAGGCACTTATCTTATAAGGTAGGAATAAATTCGGCTGAGAAATTTAAAAATTTGGTGATATGGAGCTACCATTTTATCATAGAACTCTTTTTTTCAGTCTAACTATCTTATCGAATAAGCTTATCAAATAGGAGAAGAATTCATTGCATAAGATAAATGTTTTTTTGCAAAATGTATCCCTAAACAGGGTTGAATATAATTTTCTAAGTGGATCAGAGTTGAGCTGATTAGAAATTCTTTTTCGACTATAGAGTTAACAAA
>CAYNMM010000067.1:0-8586 GCA_964398355.1 uncultured bacterium | reverse complement strand
TCCCATACCATGAGATCGAGGAAAGTCGTGTTGCCAAATTTTTTCCCCTTGCGCATCTCTTTGACAGCGAAGGGGGCGTTTGTCATGGATTCCATGCCGCCTGCCACGATGATCTCAAGATCTTCTGCCTTGATTGCCTGAGCGGCGAGCATCACTGCCTTGAGTCCGGATCCGCAGACTTTGTTTATTGTAAATGCAGGGATATTTGTAGGCAGGCCAGCCTTGATAGCAGCCTGGCGGGCAGGTGCCTGCCCAATTCCCCCCTGCAGCACATTCCCCATAATCACCTCTTCCACAAGCTCCGGCTTGATTCCTGCGCGTTTCACCACTTCTTTAATCACAATGGCCCCAAGTTGAGGAGCTTCAAAATCTTTCAAAGCCCCCAAAAGTTTTCCAATTGGTGTCCTGACAGCACTTACTATAACAGGCTGTTTCATTGATCTATTACCTCCTCAAGTGGTGTATAAGGCATGTTGAAGTCTTCAGCAATTCCCTTGTACACCAGATAACCTTTAAACACGTTCATTCCCTTCCATAAAGCTTTGTTTTCCTTAACAGCCTGTTTCCATCCCTTGTTTGCAAGTTCCAAGACATAGGGTAGGGTGGAGTTTGTCAATCCGTAAGTGGATGTTCTCGGTACAGCTCCAGGCATGTTAGCGACGCAGTAGTGGACGACTCCCTCTTCGATGTAAATAGGCTCACTATGGGTTGTAGGTTTAGATGTCTCTGCGATTCCGCCCTGGTCAATGGCAACATCAACGATCACGGCGCCGTCTTTCATATCTTTAAGCATCTCACGAGTAATGATCTTGGGAGCCTTTCTACCATGTACCAGTACAGCTCCAATCACAAGATCAGCCTTCTTAAGAGATTCTTTGACATTGTAAGGGGTAGATATTAGGGTTTTCACATTTGGTGGCATAATTTCAGCAAGGTAACGTAGACGGACAGGATTGAGGTCAAGAACCGTGACGTCGGCGCCCATACCAGCGGCAATGAATGCCGCATTTGTGCCAACTGTACCACCGCCGATTATCACCACATTTGCTGGTGGAACACCTGGAATTCCACCGAGGAGAATACCGAGGCCCTTCTGAGGTTTCTCCAGATACTTTGCGCCTTCCTGGGGCGCCATTCTACCTGCAACCTCACTCATTGGAATAAGGAGGGGGAGAGAGCCATCATCAAGTTCTACTGTCTCATAGGCTATACCTATAATCTTTCTCTCGAGTAACTTTTCTGTCAATGCTTTATCAGCAGCAAGATGAAGATAAGTAAATAAAACCTGACCCTCACGGAGCTTCGGAATCTCGACTTCCTGTGGCTCCTTAACTTTAACAACCATATCTGCCTTTTCAAATACTTCATCAGCGGTTGAGACAATCTCTGCACCTGCGGAAATGTAATCTTCGTCAGATATTCCACTACCTATCCCGGCCTTTGTCTCTATTATGACCTTATGACCCGCCTGAGTAAGTGAATAAACTCCTGACGGAGTCATTGCAACTCTATACTCTTCTTTTTTGATCTCTTTGGGAACTCCAATGATCATAATATAACTCTCCTCTCTAAAGTTTTGAATTAACAAACTTTTCCAAAATACAATTATAAAAACTACTCAAAGTGTTATCAACAAGCGAAAATAGTGGAAATTCCCGGTTCACAGTTACGAAATACTGTATAAATGATGACATCTTCCTGAATTCACATTTATAATTCATCTTATGGTGATCAGAAAATTTCGAAAAGATGATATAGATGGTATTGCAAAGATCATTGACGATACAGAACTGTGGAAACGATATGGATTGGACTATGAGAAAGCAAAAAGAAGATTCAATAAAGGACTAAGTGAAAATGCTAATATCTTCGTGGCAGATATTGATGGTGAAATTACTGGCTTCATCTGGTTTGTTCCCAAAGGTGCCTTTGATAGAAGTGGATACATCGAACTCATAGGTGTTAAATCAGATTTTCGAGGACAGGGGATAGGGAGAAAACTTTTAGAATTTGTGGAAAACCATTTTCCATCCGTAAATGAAGTTTTTCTCCTTGTCTCTGATTTCAATCTGGAGGCACAAAGGTTTTACTCCAATCTTGGATATAAGAAAGTGGGAGAAATCAAAGATTATGTAGTAAAAGGGATAACAGAGTTCATTTTTTATAAAAAAGTGAGGTGAGTCATGAGTGATTTTGAAGGTATTTTCCCATACCTTGTTTCACCTATTGATGAACAGGGGCAGGTAAAAAAGAAAGTTTTTAGTGATCTGATCAACCATCTCATCGAATCTGGTGTTCACGGTATCACGGTTCTCGGCAGTACGGGTGAATTCGCGTATTTAAACTGGAGTCAGAAGAAAGACATTGTGCAGATAGCCGTAGAAACAGCTGGAGGATGGATACCTGTGATTGCTGGAGTTTCCCATGCCTCTTCTATTGAGGCAGCAAAACAGGCACGGGAATTTGAAAAAATGGGAGTAGATGGCATTCTTGCTATCCTGGACACCTACTTTCCACTGAGCGAAGACCAAATTGTTGATTACTTCAAAACCATAGCTGATTCAGTAAATTTGCCAATCGTAATCTATAATAATCCGAAGTTCTCAAGAACAGATTTAACCATAAGTGTAATTGAAAAACTATCGAAAATCACAAATATTGAATATCTGAAGGATGCATCTGGTAATACGGGAAAGCTTCTCACAATTATGAACAGATTGGGAAACAGGATTAAAATCTTCAGTGCGTCAGCGAGTATTCCTCTCTCTGTAATGATGTTTGGTGGTGTAGGCTGGATGGCAGGACCTGCATGTGTAATTCCACGTCAGGCAGTTAAACTCTTCAATCTGGTGAGACAGAAAAAATGGGATGAGGCTATATCCTTACAGAAAAGACTATGGAGAATTAATGAAGTCTTTCAAAAATATGGGCTCGCCCCCTGCATCAAGGCAGCTCTTGAGATCCAGGGATTTCCTGTCGGATCGCCAATCCCGCCTTTACGCCCACTTGACCAATCAGCAAGGGAGGAAATTAATGACATCTTAACCTATCTCGAAAAAGCCTGATCGCGAAAATTAAAAAGATAAAGTTCAACAAACATCTCGATAATAATTTTTTCCATTCTCACGATATGGATTATGGTCAATTATAATCCTGGGTTAATTGACACTAATTCTTGAGTAGTTGATAATATCCGGAAAAATATGCTCTTTGAACGGTAGTCCTCTGACTGCACTTCAAAGGGGAAGGAGAAATTGTATGTGGTCCATTGTGTTATTATCAATTCTGTCCTTTGGAGGGGGACAGAGTGTAAATCTTTACAACATCCAGACACCTGATTCCATGAATATTTATGAGACTGGCAGCTGGCCTTTCGGCCCTTCCTTCGCGCTTGCCCTGGATACTACAAGAGAGCTCATATTCCTCGGCTCAGGTACAGGAGTTCTCATACTTCAGCCCTCAAATACAGGGGGATTCAACGTAATATCAGACAATATCAGAACAAATGGTGGAGATGTAAAAGTTCTTGCATACGACGAAACTCATAATTTACTTTTCACAGGCGGTGATAACACGGAATTTGAAGTATGGTCAATTTCAAACCCCTCAAATCCCACGAGAATAGTAGCTTATAGAGACACCACCCCTTCAGATTATTCCTCAGCTTATGTCAAAGATATTGCACTCAACGGTGACTATCTATTTGTTGCCTTCTATGATGGTTATCTTAGCGGAAATAATCCGAGTCATATTCGAATCTACAACATATCAGATATTGCAAATGTGCAACCTATATCCTCCATCTCTCTTAGTGCCATAGTTTCAGATATAGATATAGATGGAGATCGATTATTTGTACAGGTAACTACAAACGTGTACGTCTATGATATTTCAAACGTTGCATCCCCTACGATGATCACCAGTTTTGCAGATTACTCTAATGGAATCATTGTTGAAGATACTCTGCTGTATGGATTTTCTGGTGGAATGTGGGGTGGTGGAATTCAAATCTTTAATATCTCAGATCTCAACAATCCTGTACAGATAGCCTCAGTTAGTTCCCAGATTGGGACAATTAACAGAGTAAAAAAATATGGGAATGATATCTATGTTTGTGGTGAATGGCTTGAAGTATGGGACGTAGCAAACCCAACGTCACCAACGATCTCGTGGGGCTTTGGACTCCTCGGGAGTACTGGTATCTATGATTTCTACTACTATGACGGAAACTATTTTACATCTTCAGGAACCTACGGGTTTAGTGTTATAGGCTTCGATACACTTGGGAATACCTTTGAGGCCAGCAGTTTTAGAGTCCCAGGATTTGCCAATGACATCGCATTCAATGATGGATACATCTACTATATCTCGCTGACCAAAGGTAATACCACTTCACTGTATATATTAAATTCAAACGAATTCGTGGGAAGAGTCCAGGTATTCGAGGGGACAGCGTTTCCCAGAATGGCATATTCAAACAACCATGTCTATGTTGCCGGCGACACACTGCTTGTAGCGGTAGATGTTTCAGATCCTGAATCACCACAGGTAATCGGCTCCGTCGTCCTACCTTACACCTACATACGTGATATAAAAGTAAATGGAGAATACGCCTTTGCAACATTAGATTCAGGTTTATTGGTGATTTCTTTAAATAATTATCAGGTAGTTGCAATGCTAAGTGATACTTCTCTCCTGTATGGTACTAAAAAAATTTACATTCAGGGCAACTATTTATACATGGCCTCGGGCACAAAACTCGCAGTAATTGATATTTCAAATCCACTTACTCCAATTTTATCTTCGGTAACAAACTTCTCTCAGGCCTATTCATCTTTTAATTCAATCGTTGTCAACGGAAACTATGCTTACCTATCGACCGAGACAAATCAGATCCTCATCGTTGATGTGAGCACACCATCTAATCCTCTGTTTGTGAATAGCTATTCTCCACCTGACAGCAGAGGTTATGGATTGTACAATCTTACTGTTTCAGGAAATTATCTGTTTGGAACCTCAGGTGGCAATTATTCGACCTTGATAGTATTTGATATTTCAAATCCTACATCTCCTACGATAGCAGGTTACTACGACAATTATTACTCTGGATCCATTTTAGTTCGATTTGCAGTTAGCAATAACGTCATTTATCTTGCAGATTTTACAATAGGTGTTCATACTTTGAGTTTTACTCCCACCGGCATTTTAGAAGCCCCAATCTCAAAAGAGCTTAAAGTCCCATTTAGAACACAGTTAAATAGATTGACTTTTTCTACAGCTTCAAGCAGGTACCTGGAGATCAAAATATACGATGTGTCCGGGAAACTCGTGATGGACGAGGGAAGGGTTTTTCAGGCTGGTAAACACGATGTAGAAATCCGTGAACTTCGGAATGGTATCTATTACTATACAGTTGGAGATGAAAAGATTCAGGAAAGGGGAAAAATTATTGTTGTAAAGTAAGATCATTTTTATTGTGGTGGCGGCCGCCTTCAGGCGGCCGCCACCACAATATTAATTCAACAGTAATACCCTATAATCCTCGCAAAAATGTTATTCCCCTCCTCCATGCGCTAAATGTTTTCCACCTTACACAACTTTATCTCATCAATCCTATCCATGAGAGGAACATAACTGACCAAATTAACCAGGAATCGAGGAGGAAGACAGAGATGCAACTTGACCACTTTGTCAGTATGATTTAAATTTCCGTATGATTTAAATTTGGGATTAATAAATAAAAAGGAGGTTAGAGATGGATCTAAGCCAATTTTCCCTCGAGGACCTATTACTCACAGCTATTAAGAGTGAAGTGGAGGCATTCAGAATCTATTCAGGCCTTGCTGGACAGGTTAGAAATGCAGCCCTAAAAGACCATCTTGAATTTCTTGCGGGAGAGGAGAAAAAACATGAAGAATTTCTTAGAAACGCATATAAAGAAATCTTTCCGGAGAGAGATGTTGAACTACCCGAGCATACACCGGTTCCACTACCATCAATACAGATTTCTCATGAACTTGTAAGGCTCAGTGAGATTCTTGAGCAAGCAATGAAGGCAGAGTCCGCAGCTTATGAATTTTACAAAGAATTATCAAATAGATTTGACCACAACCCAGGAATCAAAAATATGCTCTTAAAACTATCTGAAATGGAGCTGAAACATTTTAAAATCCTCGAGGAAGAAAAGGAGAAAGTCGAAAAAACTGAAGACACTGAGATTAATTGGGGGATGATACACATCGGGCCTTAAAGGGAAGGCAATGCGAGTAAATATTGCAGATCTGAAGCGTGTGGAAGAATCGTAGAAATAATTAAAGAAGGTGCTGGAAACTTAATCTGTCATGGAACTCCTATAAAACTAATTCTAAAACTAATTCAAGGAAAAGAGTAAATCTCTATTTCCAGGGGATCGAAGACCTATCTGAAATACCTTCTGCTTTACCAGGGATTTTTAAGGATGTCAAAGTAATATTGGGGTTTGCAATAAAAGTTGGAGAAAATTCATACAATTTTTATAAATTCTTGGAAGAGAACTGAACAACCCATCATTAAGAAAACCTTCTCAAACTTCGCAAAATGAAGAGCTGAAGCATACGAAAAAATACAGAACAATACAGAACATTCTGGCTGGTGAAAATTATTTCTACTGATCACCGAAAAATTGAACTTAAAAATTGCTGATTACTTAGTCGATATAAAACCTACATCTGAGATGGATTTTCAGGACGCTCTTACGCTTGCCATGAAGAGAGAAGGCTGCATTTGAATTTTACGATGCCATTAAGGAACTCGTGGATTCTCCAGAAATGAAACTTTTTGAATTTCTCGCCAATGAGGAAGTCCGCCAAAAGCTAAAGCTGGAAACCATCTACGACGAACATATTTATAAAAATTTTTAGTTCAAATTAAGGTGGTTGGATGGGGTTGATTTCAAATTGTGCTTATTGAACGGTTTTTAAACACTTTACTTTATTCTTCTCTTACGAAATTGAAAAAACAGTCATGTGTTCCTATAATACTCCAAAATGCTAAAATTTTTGTTTGGTATTCACTGTCATCAGCCAGTCGGGAACTTTGATCACATTTTTGAGTATGCATACGAAAGATCCTATAAAAAGTTTCTCGATATAGTTTCCGAGTATCCGGAATTTAAGTTCTCTATCCACATTACCGGTCCTTTATTGGAGTGGATAGAAGAAAAGCATCCAGAGTATGTGGAAAAGTTGCGTTCCCTTGTGACTCGGAAACAGGTTGAGATTCTTATAAGTGGTTTCTATGAACCTGTACTCGCTTCAATCCCCGACCATGACCGGATTGCTCAAATTCTATATGCAAAGGAGTATATTGTTAAAAAATTCCACAAAAAACCGAATGGGCTCTGGCTAACTGAGAGAGTCTGGGATCCCAGTATCGTTAAATCCCTCATCAAATCCGGGATAAAGTATGTACTTGTGGATGATTTCCACTTTCTTTCAGCAGGTTTTGATAAATCTGAACTCTACGGATATTTTCTGACAGAATCTGAGGGTAAAACTCTGGCAGTGTTCCCGATTGATGAAAAACTGCGATATCTAATTCCTTTCAGACCTATCGAAGAAACTGTCGGGTATTTAAAAAATTTAGATGTTAAAGGAAAATCCGGAGCCATTATCTTTGACGATGGCGAAAAATTTGGCATCTGGCCGGGTACTTACGAGTGGGTATATAAAAAGGGCTGGTTAAGAAAATTTATTGAAAAAATCCTTTCGCTTGAATTTGTACAAACTTCAACCTACAGTGAATTTATGGATGGGACCTACCCGATGGGTAGGGTCTACCTTCCGACATCCTCCTATTTTGAGATGAGTGAATGGTCTCTATTTCCTGAAAAGGCTTTACAATTCGTGGAATTTGTGGACCACCTTAAATCTGAAGGGATATTTGACAAAAACAAAATATTCATCAGGGGTGGGATCTGGCAGAACTTCCTTGTCAAATACCAAGAAGCCAATCGCATGCACAAAAAGATGATCTTTATATCCAATGAAATGGAAGAATCCGGAATCCCAATGGAGGAACGGATCGACCTGTATAAATCACAATGCAACGACGCCTACTGGCACGGAATCTTTGGTGGACTATACCTTCCGCATCTTAGAAGGGCAAATTACTCAAACCTCCTAAAAGCTGAAAGGAGAATCGGGAAAGAGATTTTTGACGAGATGGACATCGATTGTGATGGTCGGAACGAGATTTACATCAGGACAAAAAACATGGTACTACAGTTAAAACCATCATACGGAGGTGCAATTACAGAATTTTCTTCGCTAAATCAAGCCCTCAATTTCCAGGATACACTAATGAGAAGATTCGAACACTATCACAGAGGGTTAAAGATTGAAAAAAAAGAGGATGAGGGGGTTGCCTCAATTCATGAAATCTCAAAGTCTGTTAGCCCAAAGACAATGAAGGCCTTAATTTATGATTGGAGCGAAAGACTTAGCCTCATGGATCACTTTATCTCACCGAAAACTGACATACAAAAATTGATTTCTGTAAAATTTGAAGAGTTCGGAGATTTTGTTAACCAGCCCTACGACTACAGTT
>CAYNMM010000066.1:0-21857 GCA_964398355.1 uncultured bacterium | reverse complement strand
ATATTCAGCAAAAACTTCAACTTATTATGGAGTAGAAAAATGATCGTGATGAAATTTGGGGGAACATCAGTAGGAAGCCCTGAAATGCTAAAAAGGGCAGCAGATATTGTAAAATCAAATCTTGATAAAAAGCCCATTGTGGTCCTATCTGCTATGTCAGGCGTGACTGATTTGCTGATCAAGGGAACACGGCAGGCTGAAGCGGGAGACAGAAATGGTTATCTTGAAACACACAAACGCCTATTGGAAAAGCACTTTTCTACCATTACGACCCTTGTGGGTGAAGCGGAAGAATTAAGATCTGAAATAAATGGCTTCCTGAATTCACTTCTTAACATCTGGAGGGCAATTGAAGTCCTCGGAGAAGTCACACCCCGCGCTATGGATGCAATAACATCTTTTGGAGAAAAGATGAATGTTAGGATCTTCTCAGCATACCTTAACAGCATCGGGATACAATCCAGATATTTTGATGCCGATTCTTTCATTATAACTTCCAGAAATTTCGGAAATGCCTGCCCTATCGAAAAACACACCAAAAAGGAATTCGACAGAGTAGTCATGCCATCCATCAAAAATGGTTATATTCCTATAATTACTGGTTTTATTGGCAAAACTCCAGAGGGAACAACAACTACTCTTGGTAGAGGAGGTAGTGATCTTACTGCAACATTTCTGGGAAGCCTTGTTGGTGCTAAAGAAGTCTGGATCTGGACCGATGTCAACGGAGTTATGACGGCAGATCCAAGAATTGTAAAAAACGCTCGCTCTCTCAAAGAGCTGTCTTTCATCGAGGTTACTGAACTCTCTTACTATGGTGCGAAAGTTATGCATCCAAGATCACTGTTGCCTGTTATGGAAAAGAATATCCCTGTCAGGATATTGAACACATTCAATCCAGAGTTCCCTGGTACATTGATAACAAAAACCCCTGTAGAAAACAAAGATGTTGTAAAATCTATCACGTATATAAAAGACCTTGTGCTCATCAATGTCACGGGGAGAGGCATGCTCGGTGTTCCGGGAATTGCAGCAAGGGTGTTTAAAACTGCATGGGAGAAAGGGGCAAATGTATTAATGATTTCACAATCATCATCTGAACAGAATATTTGCTTTGTAGTGAGGAAGGGAGAAGCACAAAATCTTGTGGATTCATTGAAAGAGGAGTTTGAACTTGAGATATTACATCGAGACATTGAGGGGGTGGAGCGTATCGAAGATGTCGCCATTATCTCTGTTGTTGGAGCAGGCATGAGGGGAACACCGGGTATTGCCGGGAAAATTTTCACTATTACAGGAAAACACGGGATCAATGTCATAGCCATAGCACAGGGATCCTCAGAATACAATATATCTTTTGTCGTGTCTGGAAGTGTCGTCGAGAAAGCCATTCAGGTATTACATAGGGAGTTAATAGAGGGCCATGAGTAAAAAAATTGGGGTATCCATACTTGGGGCCACCGGGCCTGTGGGTCAGAGATTCGTTAGTCTGCTCGCAGATCATCCATTTTTTGAAATTGAGGCTCTATTTGCCTCGCATAAATCTGCGGGCAAAAAGTATAGAGACGCTGTCAACTGGATAATCGACTCCCCTATCCCCGATTCTGTATTCAGCAAAAATATTAAGGCTCTTGATGAGCCGGTCCCATCAAAAGTGGTTTTCTCCGCCCTCCCATCCGACGTTGCAGGTGAAATAGAACTCAATCTCAAAAAAGAGGGAAAATTTGTTTTTACAAATAGTAGCTCGAACCGAATGCGTCCGGATGTACCAATAATTGTTCCCGAAGTCAACCCTGATCATCTTTCAATCGTGAAAGACACGGATGGTTTTATTGTGGCAAATCCCAACTGTACAACTGCGGGTCTCGTGGTTCCCCTGAAAGCCATTCAGAATGCCTTTGGAATAAAAAAGGTCCTAATTGTAAGTATGCAAGCCCTCTCCGGTGCAGGCTATCCTGGAGTCCCTTCACTCTCCATTTTTGACAATCTAATTCCACATATACAAAATGAAGAAGAAAAGGTTAGAAGAGAAAGCAAGAAAATTCTTGGTAAGATCGAGAACGGCAGCTTCAGGGAAGCAGATTTTGCAGTCGACGCACGTTGTAATAGGGTGGCTGTGAGAGATGGCCACACAGAAGTGGTTTTTGTCGAAACTGAAGAAAAATTTAATATTGAGGAACTCAAAAGTATTTTTGTAAACTTTAGAGGGTTACCTCAAAAACTCAGTCTCCCCACAGCCCCAAGCAACCCTATAGTGGTTACCGAAGACAAATTTCGTCCACAGCCTATTCTTGACCGAAATCGTGGCAAAGGTATGACTATCACTGTCGGAAACATTAGAAAAGATGCAATTTTTGGTTTAACATTTACACTGGTCTCACACAATACTATAAGGGGTGCTGCTGGAGGTAGCATTCTCAATGCGGAACTGGCACTTGTGCTTGGGTATATGAAAAGTTTATGAGGAAAGGGAAAATTAGCGATTTGATAGGTGATAATATTTTCTTTCGGGAATTGAACCCTCAGAACCCTGATCTTATACCAATTGATGTCATTCTATTCAGACTCAACCTCGATAGAATTCCAAGGAAAAAAGACCCTGAATACCCAAAAGTAATTTCATGTTACTTGAATCTACTTGGAGATTTTGACAGAATCCTCTTCCTTGGTGATACCATGTTAAACGATCGTAGTTTGGCAATCGGATTCTCGAATCTTGATGAGTACAAGGTCTTTGCTGTTATTACAAGGGAAACTCAGGATGAGCTCAAATTAAAACGAGAAGGCAATATCTTGTATTCGAACAAATGGAGCTTTCTGAGAGAACTTCCAGACTACCTTGCTCGAGAGAATTTTCTCTTGGATGAGAAAACGGCAGTAATCATTGACGTAGATAAAACTTTAATTGGTGCACGGGGAAGGAATGATTATGCAATTGATCTTGCACGGGCTGAAGCTGTCTTCAAACTGTTGAGAAAAGGTGGAATCTTCATGGAATTTAATGAATTCTTCAAATTGTACAACCGCGTTAACTCACAAGAATTCTACGAAATAACTGAGGACAATCAGGACATTATCGCCTTTATAACAATCGCCATATCATCAGGAATTTTAAAGAAAATTTCATCTGTTGAAAAAACCGCAGAAATACTCATTTCGAACACAGATAATCCATTTCTGAAAAGAATTGCGATGGAGGTGCTGGAAAACTGGAAGAGTAACTCTCCCACACTTTTCCCAACATTCAGAGAGTCAGAATATTTCACGACCATCGAATTTATGGATCGAATGCGAGATTCTACGCCTATTGAGAAATTGCTTCAGGAAGAAATTCTTATCACCGGAGAGATTTATGATCTCTTTCTAAATTCACTTTCAACTATTATTGCTCTGACCGATAAACCGGAACGGTCTTCACTACCCCCAGATGGTACTAATTTACCTCCAATACACAGAAAGATTGCAAAAATATATCCTTGAAATCAATGGATACCCCCTCCTACAAGGAAACTTAGAAATTAATTCAGGTATAATAGCTTAAATCTATATATCTTGTCTTCGACCTTTACCTCAATGAAATATATACCCCCGGGTATCGTATTGTGTAACTTAACTTTGTTTTCTCCTCTTTTAAGTATTTCAACTTTATGATAAACTCTTCTCCCTCTCACATCAAAAACTGATATACTGGCGGGTAAATTTCTGTGGGAATAAATGGCTATTGCTGGGTTTCCACAAATCACCGGATTACTTGAAAATCCACGCACTACAATTTCAGGTCCAACTGAGTATTCTGAAACAGAAATAAACATACACTCAAAAGTGTCAGAAAGCTCATAGTTACCTGCTATATCATAGGCTTTCACAAAATATCTAACCGAGTGATTTGTAGAATCATTGTCAAAACTCAATTCACCGGTCCAGAATCCATTATTATACATCATGCCTGTTGAATCGAAATCACTTCCATCTATTGAGTAGAAAAGGAAAACATCCCCAACACCGCTTAAATTATCATTCACTCTGCAACTTACTGTTATATCGTTAGACGGGCATGTGTCTCCTGGATAGCTCACCGAATCGATCTCAGGTGGAGTTACATCAACGCCAAAAGTGTCGGGATAGGACCAATCTGAACTGTTACCCGCAACGTCAAACGCCATGATCCTCCATTGATAAATCCCCTCATTCAAGCTTGTTTCATAAAAGTTTGTGTCAACTGTGTCGTGAATTACGACAGAATTATTTTCAATCATAATTACGTATTTCACGGGCGCATTTTTCAAAGTAACCCTTGACCAGTGAAAATCCACTATAGTATCACGAACCCACTGGTGATTTACGGGCGAAACCAACAACGGAATGTTAGGTGCACGTGTATCAATTGAGAAAAATTGAAGTGGAGCATACTCCCCTCTTGCACCATTAGGGGCAACTGTTCTAACAGTCCACCTATAATCGCCATCTTCAAGTGGATTCGTAAATGTGTAAACAGTATCTCCAGATACCTCTACAGAATCCCATTCAAAGGTTCCATCTCTATGGATATACACCCAAAATGACCAGTATTGAGGATCTGGAACAGACCATACCAGTGAGGGCATATTATTATTTAAGATAACACTGTCCCTCGGTGATATAAGTTCAGGTACAGGGATATACTTCGTTTTGAAAATCTTTAAATAAAATGAATTAAGTACGTAAACATTTGAATCAGAAATACATGTTTTAACACCAGGTACGAAATACCCTCCTATAATGGGAGATTCTGGATTAGAAACATCTACCACCTGAGACTGATAGTCAGAACCATATAATATGTATGCAAGATTTCCATGAACAGTTAGATCTACAGGTTGGTATGACCCATAAGAAATTAAAATCAAACTGCCAATAATCTCCGGATTAGATGGATTTGAAATGTCGAGACTATAGAAAATCGTATTTTGACCTGATACTCCAGCTAAAAATGCAATATTACCTTGAAGATATACGACATCGGGATCGAATCCAACAGTATCATAATCGCAAATTTGTACAGGATTACTCAGATTGGAAAGATCCAGAATCTTTATTCCACCACCTGAAGACGAATAAGTTAGAATTGCTATTGAATCCTGGATCGAAAAACTTTCCATACCACATGGATCATAAAATTCTCCTAAAAATGCAGGGTTTGACGGGTTGGAAATATTGTAAATGTCAAATCTTGAATAGGAGAGTATAAAAAGCAAACTGTCCTTCAGTAGAAGGTCAATGGGAGGGTCCTGTAAATCAAAAGAGTCGAGAATCATAGGTGAACGAGGGTCACTTATATTTGCTATAGCCAATCTATAAGTACTGTTGACATTATACGTGTACAAAATTATGGAATCGTTTGCAGAAACAAGGTTCACTGGATAACCTGGAACTATGCTTCCAACCTCATGAACTACCCTGGGGTTTGAAACATCAAAAATTCTGACTCCACCATACTTTGCAGCTACAAACGCATATCTTCCTATCACTGACAATTCCATTCCCACAGAAATCCTTCCACTGGTTGTGTAATTACCTATTTCCACAGGATTTTCAAACTCGGAAATATTAAAAATGTGAAGTGTATCAGGGTCACTACAGAATAGTAAACTGTCCTGAATCTGGATATGATAGCCTCCATTGTTTGAGGCAATGTCCAGGACAACAAACGGGGAATGTGGATCTGAGATATCCACCAATTTGAAAAATCCCTGAACAGATAATCCTACAAGTTTTGTATACGGGATAAAAACGTGACTACCCGTTATATAAATATCTTCTGGGAACTCGTTTCCAAGATCGAGAAACGAGATATAGTAAGGATTTGACGGATCAGACACATTCAAGAGATAAATCCTGTCATCTCCTCCAATTAGAATTGAATCTTTTATACCAACAACATAAGCAAAGAAATTTGTAGTTGTGTCATCAAAATGACCGACAACATGAGGTGCCGATGGATTTGAAATATCGTAAATCCAGAGACCTGAAGCATCTTCTGCTGAATATAGATAGTTCCCTTCGCTCGTAAGCTGATGAACCCATCCATGATATGGTATATGCCCTAAAACACCAGGATTCATAGGATCTGAGAGATCCAGGATATAAATTCCTCCATCGAATTTACCACCAAATCCCAGATTTCCATCAATGTGCATGCACGTGAACGAGTATAAATCCTGGTTTGATAACCTCCTGAGAATGTGGGGATCGGATGGATTTGAAACATCAATCACGAGGAATTCATCACTACAACTTAGATAAAGATAGCTGTCCTTTAAGGCAATACTGTATGGATGACTATTCGGATAGATTCGACCTATTATACGAGGATGCTGTGGATCCGAAATGTTTATAATATCCACTTCCTGTGCCAGTATGTAGGCTATGGAATCTTTAACAACAAACTGCTCGATGTCCGCAAATGACCTACCTCCCATTGACTCAAGAAAATACATATCGTTCAGACGTGAATTAGATATTCCGGAATTAAATAGAGAAACAATAACCATCAGTAACTTTATCATAGCCTTTACCTCCTTTTTGTAGGATAATTAAATAAAAGATGGGTGTTAACAAACTGTTAACCACGTGTTAACAAATTTTTCCAGCCACAAAAGAATTCGTCAATACAACTTGTCCTGACACCTGATATTTGTTATAAGATACAATAATTATCCCTGACCATTGATTCCAGAAGAAGGATTTACATAAAAACCACCAAATTTTATAATTTGCAAGATGAGAAAAATTATAAAAGTTCTTGAAGTATTCGATGATATTGTTTATACAGCAATATCAAGTTTTTTGATTTTGATTTCAATTACAATATTTTCTTATGCACTCGTAAATTTTGTGGAAGGATTACTCCACCATGTTCAATTAGTTCACCTTACACTAAAAGTCCTTGAGGATGTACTCCTCATATTAATTCTGCTTGAAATCATCTGGCTTGTCTTGAACTACTTAAAATCCCGTACGTTAACAGTTGAACCATTCCTTTTTATCGGCATCATATCAGGCGTAAGGAAGATTCTCATTATAGGAGCTCATTCGATTGAAGAAATAAGCATGATAAAATCAAGGTATATGAGTTTGAAACTCTCGTTTCTCTTATTGTAGTGGTGGCACTTGTGATATCATTGTATCTAATTAGGAAAAGTAGAAGTTTGTATCTCCGCAAAAGGGAATAATGATGTCATCAAAGATTTATAAAGAAATTTTGCGCATTCAGGAGGAAGGCAGGGATGCAGTTTTAATTACTGTAATTGAAAAAATAGGCTCTGGGCCTGCTACAGTCGGGAAAAAGCTCCTCATTACATCGGATGGTAAAAAAATTGGCACTGTAGGAGGCGGATCCCTCGAAGCACTTGCCATCACTCGCGCAAAAGATTTTTTAAAAGATAGAAAATCTGGCATTCTCCATTTTATTTTGGACGAGGAACTAAACGCACAGGAAAAGAAATTATCAACAGGCTTAATCTGTGGAGGTGAAGCAAAGCTGTTCTTTGAATTTATAGGTCCGTCTTTGCGACTCTATATTTTTGGTGCAGGACACGTAGGTCGCGCTATTGCAGAACACACAAAAAACCTTAACTATTTCGTAACAGTCGTAGACAGCCGGAAAGAGGCCCTTGATAACATCCCAGCTGATAGGGTTATTCATGCAAGATACGATAGGGTCTTCTCCACCACCCCACCTCCTCCTGGTGGCTATTACGTTATAACTACGCACTCTCATGTCCTTGATCTGCAAATTTTAAGGAGGGTATTTGACTGGCAACCTGCTTACGTAGGGATTCTGGCTTCCAGGAAAAAAGGCTCGACTCTAATGAGTAAGTTAATCATGGATATAGGGGACAAAATTCCCCATGAGATCGTTTACACTCCTATGGGATTGGACATCGGCGGGGACACTCCTGATGAAATTGCAATCTCTGTGATCGCTGAAATACAGGCTCTGAAAAATGCAAAAACTCCGGTGAAACATAAAAGACAGATTTTTCAACCTGCCACGTTAGAGAAAAAATGATCGCAGGATTAATCCTCGCAGCAGGAAAATCCTCCAGAATGGGTAGATGGAAACCTGCAATTAAAATTAACGGCACACCACTTATTCTCAGAGCCATCGGCCCCATGCTTGATGTGGTTGATAAAATTGTCGTGGTCGGAGGATATAGATTCCTTGAACTTAAAAAACTTGTTATAAACATCTCCCCTAAAATTGCTGTTATAAAAAACGAGAATTTTGCGACTGAGGAAATGTTCTCATCTATAAGAATAGGTGTGAAAAATCTGGAAAACTTTGATATAGAGAGATTTTTTATACTCCCCGGTGACTTTCCATTTATCAAAAAGAGTACTTATAAAAAACTCTTAAATATAAATGGACAGATAGTAATCCCAACCTATCGACATCGAGCAGGACATCCAGTCCTGCTCAAAGGTCATTTTGTTAACCTCTTATTAAATGAGTCCCCGGAATCGAATTTGAGGGAATTCTTAAAAAGATTTAAAATTGAATTTGTTGAAGTGAACGATCCTGGTATTTTGTTCGATATCGATACAATGGAGGATTTCAAACGTGGCAAAGATTTCTACACCGGTTAAAAGGGTAGATTTTGATGAAAAATTTAATGGCAGTGCCCGATTTGTCGCAGATATTAACCTTCCTGGTATGCTTTATGGAAAACTTTTCCTCTCTAAAAAACCAAGAGCAAGGATAAAATCTTTTAAATTTCCTGATATTCCGGATGGATATTATATTTTTTCTCATAGAGACATCCCTGGTTCAAATCGTCTTGAAATAGTCATAGACGATATGCCTTTCCTTGCAGAAAATACCGTAAACTATTACGGACAGCCTATATTCCTCGTCGTAGGGAAAGACCCTGAAAAAGTTGAAAGTATCTGTGAGGATATTCAGATTGAATATGAAGATATCAACCCAATTTTGTCAATTGAGGAAGCAGAATCAGGTAGATACCCTCCAATTTACGGGAAAAACAATATATTTGCAGATTATAGTTTTCAAAAAGGAGAGCCTGATAGGGCGTTCGCGGAGGCTGATGAAATTTTTGAAGAAGAATATCGAACCGGACACCAGGAACACGTTTATCTTGAGCCACAGGGTATGCTTGCAACGATCGAAAACGGGAAAATCACCGTTTTTGGCTCAATGCAGTGTCCATACTACGTGCAGGATGCTGTCATGAGAATAACCGGTCTCCCTCGTGAAAAGGTTAATGTAGTCCAGTCTCCAACAGGTGGGGGTTTCGGGGGAAAAGAGGATTTCCCATCCTTAATTGGTGGCCTTGCCGCTCTCGCCACACTCAAAACAAAGAGACCGGTTAAAATCATCCTGAGCCGTGAAGAGGACATTATAACAACAACCAAAAGACATCCATCAATTCTAAAATATAAAACAGCAATAAAAAACGGAAGAATAACAGCAATTGACATAGATATAAAACTGGATGGAGGCGCATACGCAACACTTTCCGCGATAGTGCTTTCAAGAGCCGTCATAGCAGCAACTGGTATTTATAATTTCGAAAATTTAAGAGTGAGAGGCAGAGCTTATGCCACCAATAAACCACCATCGAGTGCCTTCAGGGGATTCGGCGCCCCACAGGCATTTTTCGGAATAGAAATGCACATGACATCTCTCGCTACAAAACTCGGTTACAACCCCATGGACTTTAAAAAGATGTACGCACTGAAAAAAGGAGATACTACATCAACGGGAGGAAGAATGAAAACCGAGGTCAAAGTTCCGGAGATCATTTCTATGATAGACAGTATGTCAAGATTTCATGAAAAATACATTAAATACAAAAAAGAAAACCCGTCTGATCCATTAAATACCCTTGATAAACCTTTAAAAGGTATAGGATTTTCCATATTTTTTAGAGGATGCGCGCTCACCGGCAGAGGAGAAGATAAAGTAAAGGCAACAGCAGGATTAAAGAAATATCCTGATGGCAGTGTTGAAATTCTCGTAGCCAACACGGAAATAGGCCAGGGAGCGCGGACGGCACTCACAAAAATCGTTTCAAACACCCTCGGAATTTCACCGAACAAGGTAATTTACAACTACCCCGAAACGTCACGCGTTCCTGATTCTGGCCCGACAGTAGCCTCAAGAACCACCATGGTTGTGGGAAAATTACTTGAACGAGCTGCTAAAAAATTGAAAAATTTATGGAACAGTAAGGACGAATTCGCAATCTTCGAAACATATAGACACCCTGAGGGGTTAAATTGGGACGAGAAAAATTTTCATGGTGACCCTTACCTCGATTATTCCTGGGGGGCCAATGTGGTTGAAGTTGAAGTCGACCCCCTGACCTTTGAAGTAAAAATAAAGAAAATCTGGGCAGTTTACGACATTGGAGTTGCCATCGACAAAAGAATGATGAAAGGTCAAATCGACGGTGGAATCGCTCAGGGAGTTGGATATGCTACCATGGAAGTTCTTGAGTTCAAAAATGGTATTCCGTTGCAAAAAAATCTGACCGATTACATTATCCCCACAAGTCTCGACATTCCTGAAATTGAAAGTGAGCTAATTGAAAACCCTTCAAACCTTGGGCCATACGGGGCAAAATGCGCTGGTGAGGTTCCATTCGTTGGAGTAGCCCCCGCAGTAGCATCAGCCATCTCTATGGCTATCGGAAAAACCGTTAAAAAAATCCCAGCAACACCAGAATACATACTGGAGCTTTTGCATGAAGATTAATTTCCAATTGAATGGTGAATTTATAAGTATTGAAGTTAAACCAACTGATAGATTACTGGATATTCTCCGCAACAGGCTGGGTATATTCAGTGTGAAAGAAGGATGTGGAGAAGGCGAATGCGGGGCATGTGCTGTAATTTTTAACGGTAAACTTACTAATTCATGCCTGATCCCAATGATAGCCGTTGATGGCACAGAAATACAGACAATTGAAGGAATAAAGGGAACAAAAGAGTTTAAATTAATTAAAGAATCTATGGAGCAAGCAGGGGCAGTCCAATGTGGCTTCTGCACTCCCGGAATGGTCCTCGCCATCTACACATATTTGAAAAACGGTGGTAAACCAGATAACACTGCGATTAGAAAGCATCTGTCTGGAAACTTATGCCGTTGCACCGGATACAATATGATCGTCGATGCAGTTAAACTTGCACTGTCACAATACGCGAAAATCCCTACCTCGAAAAATAAGAAACTAAATTCTCATGCTCGCCAGGATTAGGGTCTAAAATAAATCCTGCCCAATTAACAAAATACTCTCAAAGTATTTCAGTATGTCTGCCGTCAAGTATATCTGCCATCATGGGATCTAAATCTCTCAATCGATTCTCTTTCATAATTTTAAATCATGCATACTACTCTTCAAACTTTGTTTCTCATATTACTGGAGCCATAGTAACATAGTGTCTACGCTTTATTTTGGAAAAGGAAAAAACTTTTACAACTTGAAAAATTTTTACATCCAAGGATCTCATTATCTTCAATTTTCTTACAATTTTCCGTGGTACTTCAGGGAGCTTCATAGAGATTCCAGACCATTTTTAAAATGTCGTCAACAATATGGAGAGCCAATTGCAGATTAGAATCAGGTGTTTGATCGGTTAATGCATAAAATCTCTTTAACAGAAAAATTCATGCCCTTTCTGACATATAGAGTTTAACAAAGCACACATTCTCTCATAAATATTGTTCCTACGCCCTATAAAATATACGTTAGGATCTTCCCTGAGAGAATTTAATTGAAGTATCCTTTCAGTGGAATACAGAAACCTGGACTTAAAACCTTAAAATTCACCTCAATATATCCAATGTGGGAGTTCACATCACCTTTTACGCTTGAGAGCCCTGGTAACATAGAAAATTTAATACTGTTTCCTACTTTGCAACATTGGGAAAATGTGGTAAACGGGGCAATAAAAAAACTGCGGGTAACGCAGAACTCCAGTAATTTGGAAATGAAACGTTGGAGGACTAATCTATTCTCAGAAATACAGATAGAATCATAGAACTTAGTAAATTCTCACTACCAAAACATCACCTTAAAGCTTGACTTATCATTAGTACTTCTTTACAATCGAAACAATTGCATCTTTGTACATAGATATATAAAAAACTAATTTGGTAGGTTGCTCTTCAAATAATAGGAGGTTAGCTGTATGGAACTCGCTGTTCGGCAAAAGATGCAAAAAGAGCTCCAACAGGCTCTTGGTAGGCCCAATCGAAAATGGGCCATGGTCATAGATACCAGAAAATGCGTAGGGTGCATCTCCTGCATCGTCTCCTGCGCTGCCGAAAATGTACCACCTCCAAAAACGTCTCTACGACTCGTTTTTGAGGCGGAAACCGATTCATACCCAAACACAGAAAAATTCTTTATGCCTGTAAACTGTATGCAGTGTGATAATGCCCCTTGCAAAAAGGCCGCCGATAAAATTCAAAAAGGACTCGTAACAAAACGAAGCGATGGCATCCTTGTCTTCAACTACGATGCTCTGAGAAAAAATAAGGAAGCCCGTGAAGCTATAATGAACTCCTGCCCTTACAATGTTGTCTTTGAAGATAATGGCCATTTCTACACAGAGAATACGCCTGTACTCGAAAAATACGAACTCAGAGAATTCTTCGATATAAAAAAGATGACGAGAAAAAACGGCGCATTGAAAAATACCCTCCGAAAATGTGATTTCTGCATTCATCGTGTGGAAAATGGAATTCTACCAGTTTGCGTCACTGCCTGCATTGGAAGTGCCATCTATTTCGGTGATGTCAACGATCCTGATTCCACCGTGTCAAAACTCCTTAAAAAACACCCAACTTTCGACCTCTATCCGGAAAACTCACCCAATATCCATTACATTGGCTATCGAACAAGAAAAACATTTGTACCATCAGACATTTCAAGATGTGTCGAATGTCACGAATAGGAGTGTAGATCATGAAAAGGAGAGAATTCGTTAAATCTGCTGCCTTTGTAGGGGGTTATGCAGCCCTCGCCTCTAAACTTGAGGCGAGTACCAATATGATGAATTTCATCGTACAAAAAGCCGCATCAGGCCAGATCTCCTATCCACTCGCACGCCCTCAAAATGTAATCTATTCCGCTTGTCTGCAGTGTCATACGGGATGCACAAACAAAGTTAAAATACTAAACGGAATAGCTGTGAAAATCGATGGAAACCCTTATTCACCAATGAACATGATCCCTCAACTACCCTACTCCACGTCACCCACCGAAGCAGCGAAATTCGACGGTAAACTTTGCCCCAAAGGACAGGCAGGTATCCAGACCCTCTATGACCCTTACAGGCTGAGGAAAGTATTAAAAAGAGATGGCCCAAGAGGCTCAAATAGGTGGAAAGTTATCTCCTTTGAGCAGGCTATCAATGAAATCGTAAACGGTGGGTACCTGTTTAAACATGTAAAAGGGGAAGAAAATCGTTACGTACATGGACTTAAGGATATTTACAAACTTCGTGACCCGGCAATTTTGAAGAAAATGAAAAAAGATGCTGCTCTCGTGGCAAAAAAGAAAATGAGCGTGTCCGAATTCAAACTCAAATACGGAAAATATCTCAATACCCTCATCTCTCCAGACCATCCGGACCTCGGACCAATCAATAACCAGCTCGTATTTATGGCCGGTAGAATCGAGCACGGCAGAAAAGAATTTGCTAAAAGATGGCTTAACAGTGCCTTTGGAAGTGTGAACTTCTACGAACATACCACAATCTGTGAACAATCCCATCATATTGCATATAAAGCCGCAACGAGAAAATACGTAAAAGGTAAATGGGTTTCAGGAAAAGAACACATGAAACCCGATGCACTGAACAGTGAGTTCATCATTTATTGGGGAACCGGGGCATTTGAAGCTAATTTCGGTCCTACCCCTCTCTCAGAAAAAGTCACGGAAGGCATTGCAACTGGAAGGCTAAAAATTGCCGTCGTTGATCCTCGCCTCAGTAAAACAGCTGCCAGGGCATGGAAATGGCTGCCTGTAAAACCAGGTTATGACGCCGCCCTTGCTCTCGGTATGATTAGGTGGATCATAGAAAATAAACGCTTCGACGAAAAGTACCTAAGGGCCTCCAATAAATCGGCCGCCAAATTAAACAATGAAACCACATGGACCAATGCAACTTATCTTGTGAAAATAGAAAAAGATGGCCCCGGTGCACTTCTGAGAGCCAGTGAATTAGGCATTGGCGACGAACACACTTTTGTTGTCATTAGCAACGGTAAACCCACTCCTGTTAAACCACAGTCAGGTGCACCTGTAACAGGTGAACTCTTCTATTCCGGCAAGGTCAATGGGATAAAGGTAAAATCCGTCTTCCAATTACTCAAGGAAGAGGCATTTTCGAAATCCCTCGATGAGTGGGCTCGTCTCTCAGGTGTAACTGCCAATGACATCGCCGAACTTGCAAGCGAATTTACATCCCATGGTAAAAAAGCAGCCATTGATTTCTACAGAGGTCCGGTCCAGCATCCCAACGGATATTACAACGGGTATCTCATCATTGTACTCAATCTTCTAATCGGAAATCCTGATTGGAAGGGTGGACTTTCTGGCGGCGGTGGCCACTGGCATGAAATGGGCAACAAACGCAAGGGACCGTTTAACCTCAAAGCCATGCATCCTGGAAAATTGGGGTCCTTCGGTATCAAGCTCACAAGAGAAAAATCCAAATACGAAGACAGTACCCTCTTTGAAGGTTATCCTGCAAAAAGACCCTGGTTCCCATTTACCGGAAATGTATATCAGGAAATCCTTCCCTCCGCAGCTGATGGATATCCTTACAAAATTAAGGCATTGATCCTTCATAAGGGAACCCCGGCATTTGCAGCCCCAGCAGCTCATAAGAATATCGAAATTCTCAAAGATCTTGATGCTATTCCTCTCTTCATTGCCTGTGATATTGTTGTCGGCGAAACATCGATGTACGCGGATTATATCTTCCCGGATACAGCCATCTGGGAAAGATGGGGCACTCCACATATAACACCTGATGTTCCCACAAAAACAAGTAAAGTCAGACAACCAACGGTTACGCCACTAACAGAAGTTGTCTCTGTGTTTGGTGAGAAAATGCACCTCTCAATGGAAGCCATGCTACTCGCTATTGCGGAAAAACTTAATCTTCCGGGATACGGAAAGGACGGATTTGGAAAGGGCTGGGATTTCAAACGCCCGGAGGATTTTTACCTCAAAATGGTTGCAAATATAGCAGCTGGTGACAAGGTTGGAGAGGAGGTTCCTGACGCAAGTTTCAATGAATTAAAGATATTCAGAAGTGCAAGGAAACACCTCGATAAGGCGACTTTTGATGAAAACAAATGGATCCGCGCCGTCGGAAAAGAATGGTGGAAAAAAGTGGTGTACGTCCTCAATCGTGGCGGTAGATTCGAAGATTTCACGAACAAATTCATCGGTAATGGTAAGCTCGTTCACAAATTCGGAAGAATGTTCAATATCTATTACGAGCCCATCGCACTCGCAAGAAACCCCATGAACGGTAAAAGATTCTCCGGCATTGGAACCTTTAAACCTATAGCGGATGTAGCTGAAAAACCAATCAAAGATTCAAAGTATCCACTCTTCCTCATAACATACAAGGAGATCTTCGGCGGGCAATCAAGAACCATCGGTGATTACTGGATGACTCAGACTTATGCTCCGGAGAATTATGTGTATATACATCCTGTTACAGCAAGAAAATACAATCTGCGTGACGGTGATATTGTAAAAATTGTTTCCGCAACCAATCCTGAGGGAGTCTGGGATCTCAAAAATGGTCAGAAAATCCCGGTTGCAGGAAAGGTGAAAATTACCGAAGGTGTCAGAAAAGATGTTGTGGCTGTTTCCTGGTCCTATGGCCACTGGGCCTATGGAGCTAACGACATCATAGTGGATGGTAAGGTGATAAAAGGAGATAAGAGGCGCGCGACAGGAATATGTCCAAATGCTGTCATGAGGATCGATCCGGTGTTAAAGAATGTCTCAATGGAGGATGTAATCGGAGGCTCAGCATCCTACTACGATACGAGAGTTGAGCTTGTAAGAATTTAAGAATTTAAGAATTTAGGGGGGCGGGCCGAAGGCCCGCCCCCCTAAATTAATCCTACCACTTCTTAAATAAATCTTTATGAAATCCCCACCTCAAAATATAAAATAGAAACCATCAGGACTCTTTTGCTTTTCTCAAATCCATGTCTCTCGATGATAAATTTCCAAACCCACCAGAAAAGCACATTAGTATTGGATAACCTTTCATCAGGTCAAGATAATGGAGTGGAAATAAACAATTCAGAGGAAGCAGAAAATAGAATTTTTGTTCTTTCTTTTCCCTGTAAAACCTTCCACATCATGGGAGAATTTAAAAAGGAGGTAATAAATTCGGTCTTTCAACCTTCCCCAGGAGTTAATATTCTCACAAATTTAAGCGTGCTTTATGAATCTCTCTTTCCATACTTTTGCCCCTGGTATGCTTTGAAGACATTGTTTTTTAAGATTTTGCATATTTTGAATGCACCGGATTTGGGAAAAATATTTGGAAGGAAGGAGAGGTTGAATAATCTGATCTGCACCGTGTTAGAGCTATGGAATGGGCCTCACAACATTTTCCTCATATTTCACAAGATATGAGGGGCATTAAAAGAGCATCCTCTTTACCAGGGAATAGGTGATCCGGAATAACTCAGAGATTTGTACATCACAGTGAGAGGAAGATTTGAAGATTATGGACTTTATTGGCAAGGATATTCATTGAACAGTCGTACCGGATGAGATTGAAAAAAGGTGGATAAAAATATAAAATAATAGAGCTCTTTGAAATGTGCGCCCGTAGCTCAACAGGATAGAGCAGCGGATTTCTAATCCGCTGGTTGGGGGTTCGAGTCCCTCCGGGCGCGCTCCTATTTATCGCATGGAAAGATATTCTACACTCATAGCTATTTCCCGCATTTTTAAGTATCTCGCCTGGATTTTATCCGTCATGATCGTTATCGGTGGATTTGCCAGTATTTCAAAGTTTGGCGTTTCTTTCTTTATCTTCTCTATTTTTTATGGCTTCATCATTTTCATCTTTTTTTATTTCTTCTCGGAAATAACGCTCGTAATTCTGGATACCCACAAAAAATTGACCGAATTAAAATCCTCAGGGGACAAAGGAGAAGACAATCTTGGTTAAAATTAAATTTCTCGGCGCTGCTGGCACAGTAACAGGTTCAATGTATCTCTTTGATGTCGATGGAAGAAAGTTTCTCCTGGAATCAGGGATGTTTCAGGGAGAGCACGAGATAGAGGAGAGGAATTACAACGAATTTCCATTTGATCCATCTGAGATTGAATACGTAATTATTACCCACGGTCATCTTGATCACCTCGGTCTTGTGCCAAAACTTGTTGCAGAGGGTTTTCGCGGTGAAATTATCACAACTCCTGCCACCAGAGACATAGCATCCATCATGCTTCTCGATGCCGCAAAGCTCCAGGAAGAAGAGGCCTATGCATTATCAAAAAGGAATGAGCGTCGTGGACTTCCACCGGTAGAGCCACTGTACGATGTTTCTGACGCTGTTATGTCCCTCAGCAAATTCACAAAGATTCTTGATTATTCAAAGCCATTCACACTCTTTGATTCTGTGGAAATCACTTTTAGGGATGCTGGCCATATTCTCGGCTCGTCCTTCGTGGAATTGAATTTCAAAAACGGCCCAAAATTTGTCTTTTCCGGCGATCTTGGAAATTACAATAAGCCCATTGTGAGAGACCCTGATGCGCCTGTCATGAAAGATGCAGATTATGTTATGATGGAAACAACCTACGGTGATAGAGTGCATAAAAGTGTTGAGGAATCAGTAAGAGAACTAAAGGAGGCTATTCACGATACCTTTGAGAGGGGAGGGAATGTTATTATTCCGTCTTTTGCTCTCGAAAGGGCTCAAGACATTCTCTATTTTTTAAGAGAATTTTATGAGCAGGGGGAATTGCCAAAAGGAACGCGAGTCTTCCTTGATTCACCACTTGCAATTTCCGCGACGAGGATATTCAAGGCCCACCCCGAATGTTACGACGACGAAGCAAGAGAGCTTTTAAAAGAGCATAAAGACCCGTTCGCATTCCCCGGCTTGAAATTTACCCGATCAGTTGAGGAATCCAAGAAAATCAATGACATCAAATCGGGTGCCATCATCATCGCAGGCTCCGGTATGTGTACGGGTGGCCGGGTCAAACACCACCTGAAACATAATCTCTGGAGAAAGGAGTCAAGTGTTGTATTTGTAGGTTATCAGGCTCGTGGCACTCTGGGACGCCAGATTATCGAGGGTAGAGAATCTGTCACAATTTATGGTGAGGAAGTTAAAGTCCACGCTAAAGTGTATACTATTAATGGATTCTCTTCTCATGCAGGCAAAGATGGCCTGCTCGACTGGGCAAGAAGATTCAATGACCCAACATTTATACTCGTCCATGGTGAGCCTGAGTCCACAGAAGCCTTTGCAAAAAGTCTGGAGGCTGAAGGCAGGAAAACGTTCATCCCGGAGTATTTAGAAGAAAAAGAACTCTAAACCTCTATCTTTTGCTGCCCTTTTCAATCAATGTGCACCAGCCTGCCCTAAAAATTTTTATAGACAATGATGCATTCAAAACTTAACCGGTACTTCTTGAGCATTCTCCGAATTGGCTCAATCATATTAACATTCCATTAAAAGGGGTGATCAAATTGAAACTTCAGCTCGAAGATCTCAAACCAGGTTTAAATGAATTCTGGGCATCTTACTCAGAGGAGGATCTTGAGCTCCAGGACAATGACTTCGAGCTCATTGGTGCTCTTGATCTCTACATTCAGGCATACAAATCAGGGAAAAATGTCCGACTAACTCTCGAAGCAAGTTACAAACTGAAATTGACGTGTGCACGTTGTCTCGAAAATTTCGAGAAAGAGTTTAAAGAGACGGAAACTTATTACATAAAAGTCGGGAAAGAACCATTTTCTGAGGAAAAGTCACTGAAAGATAGAGACATTTTTACACAGTTTATTGAGACAGAGGAAATTGATGTCGTCCCATTTGTCAGGGAAATTGTTATCCTATCAGTACCCATGAAGCCTCTTTGTAAGCCGGATTGTAAGGGGCTATGTCCTGTATGCGGTGCTAACTGGAATTACGAAACATGTGAACACATGAATCAACCAAAAGTAGACCCAAGAATGTCAAAACTTCTGGAATTAAAATCGAAACTCGGCCTGTAAAAGGAGGAGAAATATGAAATTAGTTGAATGTGTTCCTAATTTTTCTGAGGGAAGAAGGGAGGAAGTTGTTAACCAGATTGTGTCAGAAATAACAAAGGTTCCGGGGGTTAAATTGCTTGACAGGGAAATGGACCCCGACCACAATAGAAGCGTAATCACCTTTGTAGCACCACCCGAAGCGGCTATTGAAGCCGCTTTCAATGCTACAAAAAAGGCAGCTGAACTGATAGACCTTAATAAGCATAAAGGGGCACATCCAAGGATCGGTGCAACGGATGTAATTCCATTCGTTCCCCTAAAAGATATTACAGTGGAGGAATGTGTACAACTCGCCAATAAACTTGCGAAAAGGATAGCTGATGAGCTCCATATACCGGTTTACCTTTACGAAGAGGCTGCTACAAGGCCGGAGAGAAAAGACCTCGCATGGATCAGAAAAGGAGAATTTGAGGGACTGAGAGAGGCAATTAAAACTGATCCTGCTCGAAAACCTGACTATGGTCCTTCTGAGGTGCATCCTACTGCAGGTGCTACAGTAGTCGGAGTCAGAAAATTCCTGATTGCTTATAACGTAAACCTTGGCACAAATGACCTCTCCATTGCAAAGAAGATAGCTCGCCGGGTAAGAGCAAAACATGGCGGACTCTCGGCTGTCAAAGCCCTCGGATTTGAGCTGAAAAATCGTGGAATTGTACAGGTTTCCATGAACCTCGTAGATTTTGAGAAGTCCCCTGTCTATCTCGCTTTTGAACTTGTCAAACTTCTTGCAGAAAGGTACGGTGTACCTGTAATTGGATCTGAAATCGTGGGACTCATTCCACAGAAAGCTCTCACTCAGGTGGCTGATTTCTATCTAAGACTTGAAAATTTCAAAGAAGATCAGATTCTCGAAAATAAACTTGGATATGACAATCCTGTCGAGGAATTTGTAACCGAGCTTTCACTTGCAACTCCCACACCTGGAGGCGGTGCCGCATCAGCACTTTCCCTGGCCCTGTCCTACGCACTCATCTCAATGGTAGCCGGTCTCACCCTGAAAAGCAAAAAGTACAGGGATTATCACGAATCCATGAAAAGCATTCAGGAAAAGGCCTACGCTGGGATAAAAAAGGCCCTCACTCTCATGCAGGAAGATTCAGAGGCATTCAATGAGGTCATGTCCGCATTCAAACTGCCTAAGGAAACACCAGAGGAGAAAGAGAAACGGACTGAGGCCATTCAGAATGCACTCAAAAAGGCAACAGAAGTTCCACTTGTAACAATGGAGAGGGCTTATGAAACAATAGCTCTGCTCAAAGAACTCTTTGCTCATGGAAACAAAAACGCGATCTCCGATGTCGGCGTGGCAGCCCTGCAGGCAAGAAGTGCTTACGATGGTGCAAAAATGAACGTATATATCAATATTGCATCCATAAAGGACCATGAATTTGTCAACCAGGTTAAAGAGAAAGTTAACAGCATGGATGAAAACTTTTATTCCTCGATCGATGAGATCGTGAAAGGAGTTATAGAATCAATGGGGTAGTTGATTTACACACTCACACTACCTGCTCAGATGGTCTATATACACCGGAGCAACTGATAGAAAAAGCTGCACAGGTAGGTGTTAAAATTCTATCCGTAACGGATCACGATACGGTTGCCTGTCTCGATCGGGCAATTGAACATGGGAAAAGACTCGGCCTTAAAGAAGTTATTCCTGGTGTAGAATTATCGACTGAAGAGAATAAGCGTGAGGTACATATTCTCGGATACTACATGGATTTTAGGGATACCGATTTCCTTGAGGCACTCAGGGTTTTTAGAAATGCACGGCTGGAGCGAGCACGGAAAATGGCGAAAATTCTCCAGGATCTGGGAATCGACATCGAATTTGACGAAATCCTGATGGCAGCCGGCAGTAGCATGAATATTGGACGTCCACACGTGGCTAAAGTTTTGGTCGATAAAGGATACGTCTCATCAACACAGGAAGCATTTGACCTTTATATCGCCGAAGGGCGACCTGCTTATGTCCCAAAATTTAAGCTTACACCTGAGCAAGGAGTGGAACTTATTCTGAAGGCCGGTGGAATACCGGTTTACGCTCACCCTGGAAAGACAGGCGATCCAGACCATGTCGTATATCTCGTGAAGTTCGGGCTTATGGGAGTCGAAATCTGGCACCCTGAAAATTCGCCTGATATTCGCAAAATACTCACTGAAATAGCTGACCATTACAATCTGATAAAAACAGGTGGAACCGATTTCCACGGTGAAGGAAGGAGCAAAGCCCCTCTCGGCTCAATGGATGTACCAATAGAAAGCTACGAAGCATTAAAAAGAGCTCACGCGACCCTGGCTATGGACTAATTTTTTGAGTAGCTCCTCACTGTTAAAATTTGACGTATATTTTCGAGTCTGTAAGGAACCCGCTGCAAATTTCCAAACGGAAGGTGTTCATAAAATACTTTACCGTTGATCACATCCCCTTTTACTTTGCGGAAAACCCTCTTTACCTCCCTCACCTGCTTGCGAAAAGATCCACCCACAACCTCTGACATTACCTATGTTTCTCAGGATGA
>CAYNMM010000065.1:0-2515 GCA_964398355.1 uncultured bacterium | reverse complement strand
TACGATTAATAAACTAAACCCACGGAAATTTAATGTCAAGAGCCTGGGGATGTGAAAGTTACTGTATCAGTATCACCAATTTTTCTCTCCGGATTTGTGGCAATATTTTCCAATGTGACCAAATCTTCCCCACTCTCTGGTACCTGAAAATGCTCCACAAAGTGATCCCCATGACCTATCCCTCCCACGAAGTGGAAAGGGATTGAGGGGAGGGTAACAAAACTCCCACATGCTTTCCACTGTCAAATCCACTCTTTCTGCCCCCTCCTTAATCCTCCCCCGCAAAGCGGGGGAGGAGATTGAAAGGTGATCCTCCCCCACGCCTCGTAGAGGCGTGGGGAGTTGTGTATCTCCAAAAACACATCCGTGCTGCGGACAAGAAAACCTGTTAGTTTCCTTCACTTCACTTTTTCGACATTGCGTGAGGAAAGCCACTCTTAAAAATTAATATATTGCGGAAAAAGAGATAAGATGGAACCTCCACAAAGTGCCGTAGCTCAGCAAGCCAAAACACACAATTTTTCTGATCTGAAAGTTTGATAGGTATCACCTACTTCATCAAATCAAAAATTATTCACCTTGCAACTACGATAGGATGAACCGTCACATGGTCCTTAAAATATTCCTCAACCTTCTCCACTGAAAATCTTCATCCGTGGCATAAAACAGACACATTGTAAAAAACATCTTTACATGCTACGATAACATTGGACTCACTCTACCTAACCATTTCCTTCGCCGGGGAACAATCTCCCGGAAATATGCCTATTCAAAAAACAATCCTTTAAAAATTTCGACACAATAATTATAATTACCGTACAATGAACGACATGGGCAGAATAACAATTGACATCTGGCAGGAAGGTGGAAAGTTTAAAGTAAAAGTTAATAATGACCTCCCCACTGAATTCTTCTTCCCGGATCCCTACTGGACCAACTTTAAAAGAACCCTTAATGTTGACCCCGAAATCGCACATCTCTTCGGACACAGAATATTTGAAAATGTATTCTCCACTGAGGAACGAAAAAAACTTTTTGAAGAACTTTACTCAAAAAATCACCTGCTCGTAAAACTCATTAGCCCGGATCCAGAAATCCACTCCATACCATGGGAACTTCTAAACCCTGCGCCACAACACAATACTTTCCTCTTTAAATCCGGCAGGGCGTCTCTCGTTAGATCTCTCCCTTCAACTCCAGTATCATTCACGCCACCGCACAAACTTCCCATAAAAATGCTCATAATCCTCTCACTCCCTACCGAGGTTTATGAAGAACATCCTATTGACCCCCTAAAGGAAATTGAAGTTATCACAAAAGCCCTTGAGAGATACACATCAGCAGGAATACTGAAAATAGAAATTGAGCCTGAAGCAAATGTTGCAAGATTAAAAGAGAGATTTGCAAAAGGTGGATACCATATCGTCCATTACATCGGCCATGGCGCAAAAGGTAGCAGACTACTCCTTGAAGATGTGGAGGACTTTAGATATGGATACCCTATTGATGGCTTTGAATTTGCAGAAATCTTTGGAAATTTAAACGCCGGGATGGTCATCCTCAATGCCTGCGAAACAGGGGCGTCTGACTTTAGAGCCTTCACCTCCTCAGCCTTTTACCTCCATAAAAAGGGAATCCCTGTTGTCATCGCTCACCAGACTATCATTAGCGATAGAGACGCCATTGAGACCACATCCAGACTATACAAAAGCATCTTTGAATCAGAAAACGCCTTCAATGCACTCGACTTCGCAAGAATCAACATCTCCTCAAAAAATGGAGAATGGTGGAACCCGGTCCTATACCTGACAACAGAAGAACATTTATTCAGGGATCTGCTCAAAAAAATACCTGAAGAACGAGAGAAAAAGGTCTTCTCCACCCTTGGAGCATACTCACCGGATAAACCCTTTGTTTACAGATTCATCCCGGTCAGGCGTATATGCCACTACCTTCAAGAGGCACATATCCTCACTCTGCATGGCATAGGAGGCGCCGGGAAAAGCTATATCGCAGATTATATCTCTCACCTCCTCAAATCTTCCTTTGATCATTTAATCGCCGTTAAAGTGACAGAAGGAAACATACACACTCCCCATGACCTGCTCGTCTATATGATTGATAGATTTGCCGAAGCCGGCATCACCTCCCCGAATTTAGCGTCTCTCAGGAAAAAGATCGGTCAAATAAAAGAGGACTTTCCAGACCTTGCACCAATCAATGAGGCAAAAGAACTCTTAACCCTCTTAAATTATCCCTCAATTCTCCTGATCCTTGACGACTTCGAGTTCCTGCTCGATGAAAATTCCGGTATCGTCAAATCACGGGCGTGGAAAAGCTTCCTCAAAAGCATTTACAGCGGAGAGATACCACTGAAAGTCGTCATCACTTCGAGACTCTCAGTTTACCTGACATCACGGGAATCCCTTAAACCCATCGTTGAGATTGAGACCTTTTCAAATAAAGAATTTGATTACTACATTAAGCAACTCGTCGATAAAAAAGAGATTGACAA
>CAYNMM010000064.1:0-20786 GCA_964398355.1 uncultured bacterium | reverse complement strand
ATGGAGAAAAGGAATTGCCGCATCTATTCGTTCTGATGTCAGAGCCAGAGACCTACACGGTAACGGTTACACCGCAAACGCTTGAGCCTCCCGAAAGAATTGGGGCAGTTGTGGAAGGTGGAAAGGTGCGGGTTAAGGCTTTTGGTGGAGAAGAGGGCATGAAAGTGGCATTTGTGGTCTATGCGACGCGCAAGGGATACAGAGATTTTGATGTAGTCATTCCCGAGCCCGAAGGTCTGAAATACCACAAGAAGTTACATGGAGATAAGTGACACCACTCCGTTTTGTGGTCATTTTCTCCAAATGTGAAAATGATGATCCGTCTTTTCGTTCAGTCGGTAATTGAGCTGATGATGTGAGGGTGGAATTAATGAGAGGCGGCCGCCCGGAGGGCGGCCGCCTCTCATTAATTCCCATAAAAATTTTCCGAAGATTATCTATTCAGTTCAAGTTAGCAAAATGTACCGTGAAGGGAATTTAAACTCTCTAAATTCTCATTCTTTCCCATAAAAACATACGATACGTCTAAATAGAATTTTCGGGACGAGTATTTGCGGTTAGTAAACTGTAGTTTTTATGCCCGTGTAAAGTTTATGTCTCATAATATATTTTTCGACCTCTTCAGGAACAAGAAATTTTATAGACTTTCCCAATCTAACGCGGTGTCTTATTTCTGTTGAGGAAATATCTATTTCACGTTGTTTGACAAAAATAACTCCGGGATGAATTTTTTCTCTCTTATGATCACTGGTTTTACGTTCCATAACCACGAGGTGGGCATATTTGAAGATCTCGAGTGGTTTGTACCAGGTGTTAATTCGGGAATACTGATCCATCCCGATCAGGAAATAGAGATTGTCACGGGGATAAAATTTTTTGAGGTTTTTGAGGACTTCTACTGTATAGGAGCGGGGTAGATTTAGTTGTTTTTCGAAAGGGCTTGCGGTGAAGTCGCTTCGCGACTTCACCGCAAGCCTGACCATATTGTACCTATCCTCAAACTCTGCTATCGCCCTTTTATGTGGAGGATTAAAACTTACGAGAAATATTACTTTCTCCAGTCCCAAAATCTCAGCTACGTCCTGGGCAACTATCAGATGACCAATATGAATGGGGTCAAACCGCCCCCCTAAAATTCCAATTTTCATCCCTTTGGATTGGAATCTCCTGTGGAAGCAGTATTTTCAATCTCGTTAAGTTTCTCCTTGCATTCGGCGAGTTTCTTTTTTGCCTTTTCTGAAATCTTTGCGTATGGATATTGTTCAAGAAGATATTCAAGGTAGATCTTTTCCGCTTTGTAATCCTTCAAATGTCGGTAGGTCTCGGAAATTAAGAACAATTTCAAAGCAAGTCTATCTTCCCCCTCCCGGATTAGAGCTTTAATTTGCTCCCTGTACTTTGTATCTGGATGTTCATAGAGATATTCCCTCGCAATCCTTATACCGGTCTTGGTATCAGTCTGGTCAAGCTCTGGATTTGGTGTTTTTGAGATATAAGCTGTTATCAACCCTATATAAGCTCTTTCATAGTATTCGCTATTGGGAAATTGTCCGATAAAAAATTTAAACTCATTAATAGCATCTTCCCAATCCTTTTCTCTGAGGTAAGATTCTGCAAGATAGTACTGGGCATCATCAACATAGCTACTTCTCGGGAATTCATAGATTATTTTATTAAAATAGTTTATGGCAGATGAATATTTCCCCCTCTGAAAATATTCCATAGCTTTCCGATAAATTTCATCGACACTCATCACCTTGTGGGTATTTCTTGATATACAGGATGACGAGAGAACTGCTATCAGAATTAATGGGATAACCTTTCTCATGAGTGCTTAACATTTTACATGATTCAGATATTACGGTCAACAACTGGTCTGGGGCTCTTGTAAATTTTTTTCGCATTAATTATAATATACCAGCTTAACGTGGGCGATTAGCTCAGCGTAGGTTAGAGCGCTTGCTTGACATGCAAGAGGTCGGAGGTTCGAATCCTCCATCGCCCACTTAAAATTTTCCTCAAATAAGGAGGCCCCTGATGAAGAGAACTTTTCAGCCATCTATTATTAAAAGGAAAAGAAGACATGGTTTTAGAGCAAGAATGAGAACCAAGTCTGGCAGGAAAATTATAAGAAATAGAAGGAGAAGAGGAAGAAAAATCCTCACAGCGTGAGTTTGCTCTTTTGAAAACCCTTAAAAAGAACGAGGATTTTTTTTATATCATAAAAAACGGGAGATGGAAAAGATTAAGAACATTCGTGGTGTACTGGATTCCAGCGGAGGAAAAGATATTTGGGTTCGCCGTATCCCGAAAGCTCAGAACCAGAGTGAGGAAGAATCGAGTAAAGAGGAGATTAAAGGAGCTGGTGAGACTCCATCTGGATCAAATTCCACCAGGGAAATACGTGTTTATGGGCTTGGAAGTTACCTTGAAGGCAGACTGGGATACGATGCGAAAGGATTTAAAAAGTTTTATAAGTACTCTGGAATCATTTCAAGAAAAATCTTAGTAACATTGATAAAATTTTATCAGAAGGCAATCTCTCCTGTGTTTCCTCATACATGCAGGTTTTATCCAACTTGCTCAAATTATAGCATAGAGGCAATTGAAAAATATGGCATTTTTAAAGGCGGACTAATGTCCATCTGGAGAATTTTGAGGTGTAACCCTTTTAATCCCGGTGGCTATGATCCAGTGAGGTGAAAAATGGATAAAAGATTTTTAACTTACACAATTTTAATTTTTCTGTTCCTTATTCTGTATCAGGCATTTTTTATGAAGCCTCAGCAAAAGAAAAGAATGGTAAAAACCAGTTCTGCCAAGACGGATACAACACAGGTAGAGGTTAAAAAATCGCCAACGATAGAAATAAAAAATCCTATTGTAGTAAAGGCCCCCACTTTTGAAGCGAAATTTTCAAGGAAAGGGGGACTACTTGTTAGTTATACCCTTAACAAATTCCATGATGCTTATGGAAAACCTGTTGAGCTTATTCCTGAAGGTTACGGGATGTTCGATTTTGAAGCTGGTGATATAAAAGGAACAAACCTAAATTTCACTGCTTCACGAGATACATTTATAATTAATGACAATCAGGCCATAGTGTTGAAAGCAAACTCAGGAGATACTTTAACTATTACAAAAACTTTTAAATTTGATCCCAAAATATATATGATTAATTACACTCTCGCTATTAAAGGTTACAAAGGAAAAGTTTTATACAGATTTGATTCTGGGTTACGAGGAACTGAAAAGAATGTATCGGAAGATCTTAAAAATTTTAAATTCATTTATTACCAGGATAAACTCCACAAGATAAGTTTGGGCAAACTAAGAAAAAAAGAGTTCAGGGCTATTGCAGACGATTTTACGTGGTTTGGGATCAGAACAAGATTTTTTACATTTGACGTTATCCACGGCGGAAAATTTCATCAGCTTGTAGCAAGGGCGCATAAGAATAGGATTTCTTTTGTTGCATTATCAAAAGATGGTCCACATCCAATAAAGATTTATTTCGGTCCAATAGATTATTTCCTTTTAAAGAACGTTGGTTATGACCTTGCGAGTATTTATGAATTTGGTCCCCCGATAATCAATATTTTCTCAAAAATTATCTTATACTCTTTTAGATTTTTGCACAGATATATTCCAAATTACGGTTGGGTGATTGTAATTTTCTCCTTACTTATGAAGGTTGTATTCTGGCCCTTTACAAGGTACAGTTTAAAATCTATGAGGAAGATGCAAGAGCTACAGCCAAAGATGAAGCAACTTCAGAAGCTATACAAAAATGATCCACAGAGATTAAATAAGGAGATGATGGAGCTCTACAGACAATATAAGGTAAATCCATTTTCGGGTTGTTTGATACTGGTTCTACAGCTGCCAATTTTCTGGGCGTTGTATCAGGTTTTAAGGACAACAATTGATTTGAGGGGTGCGCATTTTATTTTCTGGATTAAGGATCTATCAAGTCCAGATCCTTACTACATTCTACCAATTTTAATGGGACTTGCCAGCCTCGGGCAGGCTCTTACTCAGCCTGCACAGGACAAAAATGCAAGGATGATGGCTTTATTTATGCCCATTTTTATAACAGTTATTTTCCTGAAATTCCCATCAGGAATTGTTTTGTATTGGTTTATTTACAATATTGTCTCTGTAATAGAGCAGTATATGATTAAAAAGAGTGTAGCGGAGGGTAGATAATGCGATACATCGAAGAGGAAGGAAAAACGGTAGAAGAGGCATTGGAGAAGGCGCTGAGAAAGGCAGGTATAGAGAGAAGCGAGGCTCGTTTCGAGATCGTAAATGAAGGATTCTCAGACGAGCCAGCAAGAATCAGGCTCTACCTCGATGATGAAGACTTTGACATCATTGAAGGTGTGATTAAGGAGTTTTTCGATAAGCTTGGTGTCAAAGTCGAGGTTGAGATAGAGCCGAGAAAAAGGAGGAAGTACTATGTGAACATACATACGAGGGGGTACGACTCTGTATTTATTGGAAAAAGGGGTAAAAATCTGAATGCCCTGGATCATCTTATAAATTTGCTTGTAAAAAGAAAGAAGAATGGTCTCATTGTGGACCTCGACGTCTCTGGATATAAAAAACGTCACAAGGAATTTTTAATTAACAAAGCTAAAGCTATTGCACGACGCGTGAAAGAGACGGGTATGGAAATGCGCTTTGACCCACTTGAGCCTGAAGAAAGAAAACTTGTGAGAGATATCCTTCGAAGGGATAAAAAAGTCAGAGTCTACCAGGTTGGACGTGGGGATAATGTGGTTCTTGTTATCGCCCCAAGAAAGGGCTAAAAGACAAACTTGCTTACCTATTTGACAGCCTTTCTCTAAAGTACGGGTGGGGTGTATAGTAATTTTTCCAGTTACTATTTGACCTTACATTGTCAAATAATTAAACTTCTATTTCATGTTTCTTGCCAAAATCGCAATTATAACTTTTATACTATCATTTGTTTTTGCGCTTGGTGGCCTTGGCTCTGCTGTTGCATTAATACCAATTCTCGTTTTCACGGGAATTTCTTTTAAAGTAGCCCGAGCCACCGGTCTCTTTGTTAATTTCCTCGCGACAGGTTCCCTGACTATATACAATCTCAAAACTGGATACCTGAAATTTAATGGTCTCGTTCCTATGGTGATTATTTCAATCCTGTTTGCGCCCTTAGGAGCCTATGTTTCAAACATCATAAACCAGAGAGTAATCGGGATAGCATTTGCAATTTTCCTTCTTTTTGTTGGGATAATGACATTTATTCCCAGGAAAAAGAAAAGATTTAAGGAGAATATCAATGTGCCATTCTTTTCAATAGCAGGAGGGCTTGGCGGTTTCCTGTCTGGATTACTTGGGGTTGGAGGTGGGGGCATCATTTCTCCAATTCTATACTTTGTTGGTTATGATCCAAGACTCGTAGCACGGGTGACCGCTTTTGTAGTTCCGTTCTCTTCCTTTATTGCATTCACAGTTTATGCCAGGGTTTGTAAGCTTAACTTGATCTTACTTGTTACCGTATCAATATCGGCTATCACAGCTGGTTATTTGGCTGGACATTATTCAAGTCATAGGCTTAATAGGGAGCATATAAAAATAGTTATTGGCATTATTTTCTTAATTCTTGGCATCAAGTTCTTTCTTAAATTCATCTGAGATTCAGTTTTTCAGCTGGAACAGCAAACACTCCATAGGCACCAGGCCCACCATAAACTGCTATTGCAGGAGTGGTGTAATTGACAATAATGTCCCTGTATTTAAAGTTACTCATTATGAAATTCTTTATGACTTCAACTTTTTCAGGAGAATTGACGTGTGCAATCCCGAAGTCGTAGACTTTATTTCTGTCCAGTTTCCGCTCGAGAAGTTTCAGGACCTTGTTTAACGCTGCTTTGCTGCCAAATGCCTGAGTTAGTTTTTTTAGATAACCATTTTCATCGATTGTTATAATCAACTTTAGACGAAGTAGTTCTACAAATTTTCCCTTCAGTTTACCCGCTCTACCTCCGTGAACCAGATTTCTCAGGGTTTCGAGTGTGATCACGGCGAAAGATTTTTTTCTAATTTCCTCTGCCTCCTTTCTGATTGTTTCAGGGGGAAATCCTTTTTCTATCATATCTCGAATTCTCAGAGCGAGTAGACCAGCTGCAATACTAAAAAGCTTTGTATCGAAAACGATAATGCGGTCATCCGAAATTCTCTGGGCTGCTGTCACTGATGTAGAATAGGTCCCACTGAAATTTGATGATAAATGAATAGCGTAGACGTATCTTGCCCTTTTAATTAGCTCTCTGTAAGCATCGATATAGTCTGAAAATGCAGGTTGAGATGTCTTTAATTCCTTCCATCTCTTAGATGTGAGGATTTTCATCACCTCTTCTCTTGTGATATCAACTCCCTCCTTAAAAGATTTGTCTCCGACAAAAACTTGAAAAGGGATTACTTTAAATCCGTATTTTTGATAATAATCCGGAGTCAAGTCCATGCCAGAATCCACGAGAATAGCATAAGGTTGTTTATCTTCTTCTTTAACCTGAGCAAACATGTCATCAACCTTCTTCATTTTTATACTGCCATAATTACTCAGTAAATTAAAGATTTCTTCTGGCTCATCCGTGTGAATATGGACATGTAAAAGATTTTCGTCACCCACCACAATTATGGAATCCCCATAATTTTTTAAAATTGACTTGATTTCCTTAGTATTTAAACCATTTCCTTCAAGAAGTGCCTCTGTGCAGAATCTGAAGTTCGATTCAAACTCAAAATCTTGCTTCGAAGCAGTCAATTCCAGCTCTTCCGGGGAAAAATCAAGATGGGTCCTTTTATTATGGAAATACATGGATAGTCCTTGAAGGAAATACAAAAAACCAAGTCCACCAGCGTCAACAACCTTTGCTTTCTTCAACTGGGGTAGCGTTTCCTTTGTTTTTTCCAGAGATTTTCTGGCGGTCTCCTGAAGATGGTCAAGAAACTCTTTAAAATCAGTGACTTTTTCTGCAATTTTTTCACCCTCCTCTGAAACCTCACGTATAACTGTAAGGACGGTGCCCTCCATGGGCTTTTCAAGAGCTTCGTACGTCCTTTTAATAGATTGTTTCATGCTTTTAGCAAAATCTTTGATTGAAACATTCTTTTTCCCCTTTAACGACTTGCTGAAACTATAGAAGAATTGGGAAAAGATTACACCCGAATTACCCCTCGCATTTTTTAGCATATTACGTGAAACTTCGCTCAAAAGTGAATGGGCACTATCAAAATCCCTTTGCCTTAACGTCTGAATTATACTCTTAAATGTTTGGGCAAGGTTTGAGCCGGTATCTCCATCCGGGACAGGGAAAACGTTAATTTTATTTAGTTTTTCACGATTCTTTATTACATTGGCCGCTCCAGATATTAGACTATCTTTCAGCTCTTCAGGTTTTATAACCTTTTTCTCTTCGCTTTTTTCCATAGTAGTTAAATGATAAGATTTTATCGGAAGGTAAACAACCTGTCCGCATTATAATAAAGACATGCAATACACAGACAAGATGGAACAACTCAAGAGAAACGGTGTTAAAGGTGTGTTTTTGCTGTTTCTCTGGATCATCCTGGGCACCATCGGATATGTTTTAATTGAACACTGGAATATCCTCGACGCATTTTACATGACGATTATAACAATTTCCACTGTTGGCTTTGGAGAAATACATCCGTTATCAAATCCAGGAAAAATTTTCACAAGTGTACTTATCATCGTCACACTTGGCACTGTATTTTATGTTTTTACCATGTTTGGCCAATTTTTTATTGAAGGAGAAATAACGGGTGTGTTTTCAAGGTCAAGGAGAGAGAAAAAGATGGAAAAATTAAAAAATCATTATATAGTCTGTGGCTATGGGAGGATTGGGAGAAACGTTGTTGAGGGACTTAAGAGAGAGGAGGTTCCATTTATCATCATTGATTCCAACAACGAATTAAGAAGTGAATTTGAAGAAAAAAACTACTTTTACATCATCGGAGATGCAACTGAAGAGAGCATACTCAAAATGGCAGGAATAGAAAGGGCCAAGGCAGTAATCTCACTCCTTCCGACTGATGCTGACAATCTCTATGTTGCCATTACGACTAAAGGATTGAATCCGGATGTTAAATTTATAACGCGGGCCGTTGATGAAAGGGCAGAGATAAAAATGAAAAAAGTGGGGGTGGATCACGTGATCTCACCTTACAAAATTGCGGGTAGCCGAATATTGAACTCTGCTTTGAAACCCACTGTCGTAGAATTCCTTGAGCTTGTGACCCATAGGGAGCATATTGCACTTAGCCTTGAGGAAGTTAAGATTGACAAGAATTCACCCTTACTACACAAAACACTTTCTGAACTTGACCTTAGAAATAAGTACGGAGTCATAGTTATTGCGATTAAAAAATCGAATGGAGAGATGATATTTAATCCTGATCCGCACGCAAAATTTGAGGATGGAGATACTGTAGTGGTACTCGGGAAGGAAGAGGATTTAAAGAAACTTCAAACTGCCTAAAATGCTAAAAAAACTTGATAGATACATCTTAAAAGAATTTTACAAATGGCTCCTGCTGATGTTAATTGCCGTTATTGCGCTTTTTATCATCGTTAATTTCTTTGAGACTATCGACAAGTTTGTTGACAAGAAACCTGGTCTTCTATCGATCATCAGGTATTACTATTTTCAGATACCCGGTTTGATTGTACTTCTTTTCCCCATGGCACATCTACTTGCTGGATTTTTTTCCGTTGGTGAGATGGCACGAAGACTCGAAATTCTTGCAATCAAAGCATCAGGCATCAATCTTTACAGGATAATAGTGATTCTATCAATTGCCGGCATTCTGAACTCACTCATAGCCTTTGGCATTGGAGAATTTTTAACTCCTGTCGCCAATAGAAAATTTAGATATGTGAAAACCGTTGAAATAGAGAAACGGAAGTCGCCGTTTAGAAGGATTTTTGCAAGAAATCTAAGTTTCTTTGGTAGAACCGGTTACCTGTATTTTTTCAAATATATAAACTCAAGGGACAACCGGGGCATTGGAATTGTTATCATGAAAATCAAAAACGGAGAGGTGGTCAAAAGAATCGATGCGAGAACAGGGTTTTTTAAAAATGGACACTGGATCCTTGACCAGGTGAGTGTAAGAAATTTTAAAAGGGATGAGGTGGAAGTGAAATTCTTCGAAAGGAGAGAATTTCCAGAGCTTTCTGAATCTCCATTTGAGCTTTTAAAAGAACAATATGAACTTGATGAAATGAGTGTTTTTGATTTAATAAAGCAGCTTAAAGCACTGAAATCTGCCGGTTTAAATTACATGAAAATACTGGCTGAAATTCACGTGAGATTTGCATTTCCATTTGCGAACTTTGTGATACTCTTTTTTTCTCTTCCACTTGCTGCTTCAATGAGAGGTCGAGGACGTGCACTTGGGTTCGGTATCTCTGTCTTGTTATCGTTTATCTATTGGGGTATACTCCAGACGGCAAAAATTATGGGACAACTTGGCAAAGTTGATCCTCTTATCGCCGCCTGGATCCCTAACATTGTTTTCTTTATCCCCGGCCTATTTTTCACGTTAAAATTGAGGAGATAAAGCTAAGAGCAGACTACTCAAAATTTTTATTGATGTTGGACGGATGTCATGTGGATGGATTGGAAACATAAAATGGTTCTGAACTTTGAAGCACTGGAATTTTAAATTGGGGTAGGGGAGAGATTATGATTTCAAAAAGTGAGGGGCCTCCCCGAAGGGGAGGCCCCTCACAAAATGTGGAGGTTTGTCCGGAGGGATTAAAACCGACCCTTCCTCTCCAGCGTTTTGTAAATTATGTATTTCTGTATTTCGTTTGTTCCCTCGAAAATCCTGTTGATTCTTGAATCTCTGTACATCCTTTCAATGGGGAAGTCCTTAATATATCCGTATCCACCGTGAATCTGGAGTGCCTTGTCTATCACTCTGTCTGAGACTTCGGATGCAAAGTTCTTCACAATTGAAGCCTCACGGATGATGTCCATGTTCTGATCAGCCATCCATGCAACCCTGTATGTCATGGACTCAATAGCAAACACATCGATTGCCATTTCGGCGAGATAATTCTGAATTGTCTGAAATTTTGCAATTGGCTGGCCAAACTGCTGTCTTTCCTGTGCGTATTTCAGAGCCATGTCCACAGCTTCCTTTGCAGCACCAAGGCAGCCACATGCAAGTGTTAATCGACCATAATCCAGTGTGGTCAATGCATTTTTAAAACCAATTCCCACCTGACCGAGAACATTTTCATTTGGAACCCTCAGGTCTTCAAAAATCAATTCAGCGGTGTTTGTTGCCCGAATTCCCATTTTATTCTCGACCTTACCGACACTGAATCCATTCCAATCTGTTTCGACGATGAACGCAGTTATCCCACCTTTTGGACCCAGGCTTTTATCTGTAACTGCGTAAACAATGACTATGTCTGCAATTCCACCATTTGTAATGAAAATTTTTCTACCGTTGATCACCCATTCGTTTCCATCTTTAACCGCAGTTGTTTGGATGGAGCCAGCGTCAGAGCCAGCGTTTGGTTCTGTGAGGCCGTATGCCCCGATGAGTTTACCTTCTGCAATTCCAGTGAGATATTTCTTTTTCTGCTCTTCCGTTCCATCAAGCATCAGGGCGCCACCAGCAAGTCCCTCGCTGGCACCAATTAAGACGGATGTCGAAGCATGTACACGGGAAATTTCCTCCTGCATTATGCAATAACCGAGCTTTCCCATGCCGGTACCACCATATTCTTCAGGGAACATGATACCAAAGAATCCAAGCTCAGCCATCTGATCAATTAGATCTTTTGGAATCTCTTCCTTTTCTTCCATTTCCTCAACGCGTGGTGCAATTTCATTTTTCGCAAAATCACGCACCATATCACGCAAAAGGTTAAGTTCTTCAGGAAAAGTAAAATCCATGGTTAATCCTCCTTATCTATCTTTGAATTTTGGTTGTCTTTTTTCTTTGAATGCCCTGAGGCCCTCTTTCATATCTTCTGTTTCACACAGCTCTCCAAAGAGTTTTGCCTCAAAGTCGAGCGCCTCATCAAGAGGCATTTCATATCCTTCAAGGATGGCTTTGAGCGAGTGTCTCACGGCTATTTGCCCCTTCCTCGCAATCCTTCTGGCGAGATCCTTTGCAACTTTCAATACATCGCTCTGAGGCACAACTTTATTAACGAGGCCAATTCTGTAAGCCTCCTGGGCAGAAATATTGTCTCCAGTAAGAATCATCTCAATTGCTTTGGCTTTTCCGACAATCCTTGAGAGCCTCTGGGTACCACCAAATCCCGGCATTATTCCGAGGTTGATTTCTGGCTGGCCGAGTTTGGCTCTATCAGCTGCTATTCTCATGTGACAGGCCATAGCAAGTTCCAGCCCACCACCGAGGCAGTGAGAATGAATAGCGGCAATGGTAGGTTTCCCGAGTCTTTCAAGCTTTGTAATTATTTCCTGTCCCATTCTGGCAAGTTTATAGCCTGTCTCCTTGTCCGAGATCTGCATGATTTCGTTAATATCAGCGCCAGCGATAAACGCAAATGAACCTGCTCCTGCAATTACAACGACTTTGACTTTTGGATCATCTTTAATCTCGTCCAGGGTATCAGAAAGCTCAGATAAAACACTGGACGAGAGTGCATTAACAGGTGGATGGTCAATGGTTAAAACTGCAACACCATCATCATCCACGTTGAGTTTGATGTATTGTTTTTCTGCCATTTTCAAAACCTCCTTTAAATTTTTAATAGGGCGGCGCTTCGCGCCGCCCTGAAATAAACATTTTTACGCGTAATCAAAGAATCCCTTCCTGGTCTTTTCTCCAAGCCATCCAGCTGCTACCATCTTTTTCAGGTGGTAGGATGGCCAGAATCTTGGTCCAAGCTCTTTCGTCAGTTTTTCCAGGCCCTCAAGAACTTTGTCGATTCCAATCTTATCTGCATAATGGAGAGGTCCGCCTCCTTTATCCTGCGGGAATCCGAGTCCTGCCAGTGTACCCATGTCAATGTCAGCGGCTGTCGCTACATTCTCCTGAAAAGCCAGAGCCGCTTCGTTTATCATAGCAAGCATCAGTCGATCCATAGAAAACTCTGTCCCTTTGATTCCAGTCTCCTGCTGCACCTCTTCGATTATTTTTTCTATAGGCTCATACTCCTTGCTCTGGTCATAGACATAGAATCCAGCACCAGATTTCTGACCAAATCTCTTCCTATCTACCATTTTCTGGAGAATAAGTGCCGGTTTCATCCTTTCACCATAACCGTCATAGAGAATTTCAGCAACTTCGTAAGCCACATCTATTCCAAGCATGTCTATAAGTGTAAAAGGTCCCATTGGCCAACCAAATTCGACAGCAGCTTTATCAATCTCCTCCATCGTAGCTGCGCCTTCCTGGAGTGCAAAAGCGGCTTCATTCATGTAGGCCATCAAGACCCTATTAACAAGGAATCCAGGACATTCACGAACAATTATGGGAATTTTCCTTAAACTCTCTGAAAATGTTACAACGTCATCCGTTGTCTCGTCTGAAGTGGCGAGTCCTGGAATCACTTCTACAAGCTTCATCACATGAGCAGGATTAAAGAAGTGCATTCCGATGACCTTTTCCGGTCTTTTGGTGGCACTTGCAATGGCAGTTATTGAGAGTGCTGATGTGTTAGATGCGAGAATAGCACTTGGCTGTACGTGCTCATCAAGTTCAGCGAATATCTTCTTTTTGAGTTCAAGATTCTCATACACAGCCTCAATGACAATATCTGCATCTTCGAGGTCTTCGTAGCTGGAAGTAACTTCAACGAGCTCCATCTTCTGCTCCATTTCATCAGGTGTCATTTTGCCTTTGTCTACACGTCTCTGATAGATTTTCTTAACTCTCTCGTAGGCCTTTTGTGCGAGTTCATCGTTGACTTCTTTAATTACAACAGGTACACCAGAATAGGAAATAACCTGAGCGATACCGGAGCCCATGGCTCCACCGCCGATGACCGCTGCTTTGTAAATGTACATGGTTTGAACCTCCTTTTATTTTTCAATTTTTGTTTGTTGGAGGGACGGGAGCCGGAGGCTCCCGTCCCTCCAACTTTTAAGTTCCCAACAGCGATTCATTCCTTTGAAATAACAATACTTACAGCCTGTCCACCCATTGAGGACAGAGCAACCATCCCGAGTTTTTTGTCAAGCTTTTTCATAATATGGACAAGCTTTACAACCATTATTGCTCCCTGAGCTCCTATAGGATGCCCAAGTGCAAGTGCTCCACCCCAGACGTTGACCTTCTCCTCCGGAATTCCAAACTCTTTCATCGTAGCAAGTGTTGTTCCAGCAAATGTCTCATCCAGCTCAAAGACTTCAACTTCGTCAATTTTTACACCAGCCCTATTCAGAGCATTTTTCATTGATTCGAATAATGCTGCAACCGGGTCTTCTGGATGAGTTCCTGAAAACCCGTACCCCACAATGTACGCCTCAGGAGTAAGTTGGAGTTCTTTTACCTTTTCCTCAGTAGCAATAAAGAAACTTGCGGCCCCATCAGCGTTTCTGTAAGTATTTACTTCTGTTAGATCAAGACCTTCAAAGTATGGGGTTGCTTTCGCCGCCTTTTTGGGTGACATAACAGGATTGATTCCCTCATCCTCAGACACGATTTCAGGCATTACTTCTTTGCCTGCCGCCTTTTTTCTGACGGTTACCGGCGTAATCTGGTCTTTAAATTTCTGTTCTCTCAATGCTCTGAAAGCCTTTTTATGACTCATCGCAGCGAAACGATCCATTTCCTCTCTTGGTATTGCGTACTTTTCCTTCAAGACTTTGCCAACTATTTCACAATACCACTTCTGTTGGTTGGCATCCACTCGTAATTCTGCAAGCATGTCATTTACCGTACCATGATTAAATCTAAAGCCCCATCTTGCACCTCTAACGATGTACGGAGCGGTTGAAGCACTTTCTGTTCCACCAACAAGATAGAGAGCGCCTTCACCAGTTATCATGGCTTGAATAGCATTCGTGACTGCCACGAGTGAAGAGACATCATTTGCCATGACAGTATAAGCTGGTATCTCCATAGGGAATCCAGCAAGGAGAATAGAAACCCTTGTGATATTAGCACAATCCGAAGGCTGAACAGCATTTCCGCCAACACAATCATAGATGTGTCCATAATCTTTTAGGCCGGACCTTTCGAAGGAGGCCTTTATTGAATCCCTAAAAAGAAATTGGGCTCTAACATCTCTAAAAGCGCCCCCAAAATTCCCTATAGGTGTTCTTGCTGTCCCAAAAATCGCAAATTTCATAGTTAACTCCTCCTCTCGATTATGAGGGCACCGCCCTGTCCTCCGCCAACACACATGGTGACAAGTCCATATCTGCCGTTAAGCTGCTTCAGAATGTGAATGATTTTTACAGTCAAAATGGCACCAGTAGCACCTACCGGATGACCAAGGGCAATGGCACCACCCCATACGTTCAGCTTCTCCTCAGGAATCTTCAGGGCACGCATACATGGAATTGACTGGGCAGCAAATGCTTCATTCAATTCGACAAAATCTATATCTTCCATCGTCAATCCAGTCTTCTCAAAGGCTTTTGGTACAGCATAAATAGGTCCTTCACCCATATAAGCTGGATCTGTAGCAGCATAAGCATATCCGACAATGTACGCTTCAGGCTCCAGTCCAAGTTCCTCAGCTTTTTCTTTTGTCATAACAAGCATCGAGGCAGCTCCATCGTTTAATGGACACGCGTTGCCCGGAGTAACTGTCCCATTCTCTTTGAAAATTGTTGGATAAAGTGCCAGAATTTGAAGAGTCAGATTTGGATTGGGACCTTCATCTTTATCAATCACTTTGCCGTCGACTTCGATGGGAACAATTTGATCCTTGAATCTACCTTCAGCCTGTGCTTTCAGGGCTTTTTGATGGGACCAGAGAGCAAATTTATCTTGCTCTTCACGCGTTATTCCCCATTTTTCTGCAACGTTTTCCGCTGTCCGACCCATAATCTGGTTAACGACAGGGTCAGTTAAACCTTCCCATAGTCCGTCAATAAGTTTTCCATGCCTCAGTCGATAACCCCATCGGGCTTTCCACATAACATAAGGGCTCGTTGACATGCTCTCCGTACCCCCAACGAGGAAAATTTCACCATCACCGGCCTGGATTGCCTGATACGCAGTTGTGATGGATAGAATACCAGACGAACAGTTTCTCTGAACCGTGAATGAAGTTGCTTCCGGACGGAGCCCTGCTCTCAAGGCTGCAACACGTGCCACATTGGCCGCATTCGATGGCATACCTATACAACCGGAGATCGCACCATCTATTTTCTCTGGATCGATACCTGTTCTTTTTATTGTTTCTTTGAAGACAATTTCAAGTAGCTGGTCCGGTGTGAATTTCTTCAGAGCACCTCCAAATAACCCTACCGGGGTTCTCACACCACCAACTATGACAACTTCTTTACTCATAATTCACCTCACTATAATTTTTTCTTCAATTCCTCTTCAAGAAGGACTCTCTTTAAAACTTTGCCAACTGCTGATTTTGGCAACTCTTTCCTGAATTCAATAACCTCAGGTACCTTGTATCTTGCAAGGTTTTCTCTACAATAAGCCTTTATTTCATCTTCAGTTGCAGTTTCACCATCTTTTAATACTATGTAAGCCTTCACAGTTTCTCCCCTGTATCCTGAGGGAATCCCTACGACTGCTGCTTCCTTAATTTTGGGATGTCTGAATAATACTTCCTCAATTTCACGAGGATAAATGTTATATCCTGATGCAATGATCATCTCCTTCTTTCTATCAACAATGTAGAAGTACCCATCTTTGTCCATTCTGGCAATATCACCGGTGTAAAGCCATCCATTTCTTATGACTCTTGCCGTCTCCTCAGGCATCTTCCAGTAACCTTTCATAATTTGTGGCCCTTTAACAATCAGTTCACCGGGTTCTCCAACGGGCATTTCCTTCTCACCGGTTTCAAGATCTACTATTTTTGCGTCTGTGTCAGGGAAAGGAATTCCTATACTTCCTGGTTTATTTAATCCGTAAATCGGGTTGCAATGAGTCACCGGAGACGCCTCCGAAAGACCGTAACCCTCCACCAGCTTGGCTCCAGTCAACTTTTCAAAATCTTCTTTTACTTTGACAGGTAAAGGAGCTGAGCCGGAAATGCACGCCTTTATCGAAGTGAGATCATACTTTTTTACATCCTTATAGTTTATGACTGCAATATAAATCGTTGGAGCACCGGGAAAAAGAGTAACCCTATACTTGGCGAGTAACTTCACAACTTCTTTCACGTTGAATCTTGGGACGAGGATTAAAGTGGAGGCAAGATAAATAGCAAAATTCATCCCGACTGTCATTCCATAAACGTGGAAAAATGGGAGAACGGCCATAAGGACTTCTTTTCCCTCCTGATGATCAGATAACCATGTAACTGCCTGAATCGTGTTTGCTACGAGATTGTAATGAGTCAACATTGCAGCTTTCGAAATACCCGTTGTTCCACCTGTATATTGGAAAAGGGCAATATCTTCCTTTGGATCTATTTTTACATCAACTTTTTCCGGTCTCGTTTGAAGTAATTCAGAAAACCTGTAAACGTCGGGATCATTATAATCCACTTTTGGCTTCTTTTTTCCGATATATTGGAGGGGATATAGTAACTTTAAATGAGGTGGTAAGAAATCTTTGATACTTGTAACAATTACCCTTTTTAGTTTAGTTTTTTCTTTAACGGCCTTTACCCTGTCATACAGGAGATCAAGGGTAATGATTGTTTCCGCTTCAGAATCATTCAGGATATGCTCAAGCTCGCGAGGGACATACATGGGATTAGTTTGGACAACAATACCACCGATGCGGAGTATGGCATAAAAGGAGATAACAAACTGAGGGGAATTGGGCAGATAAATGGACACCCGGTCACCTTTATTAACTCCTAATTTCTGGAGTGCTGTTGAAAGAGCGCGAATATGGTCCCAGCCCTGTCTATATGTAATTTTATTGCCATAAAAAATCATAGAAATATTGTTAGGGTATTCACATGCAGCGTTTTGATAAAACCGGGTCAAAGGAATGACCGGGTAGTCAATATGAGAAGGAACCTCTCTTTCATAAAAGATTAACCAAGGCCTGACCATGTCAAATACCCCCGTTTTATTTATCAAATTTTATTCCGACCCCTATTTAAATGTCAACATTATCAAAATCAAGTTGAAAAACTTTCCCTGAACTTTTATGAAATCAGGTAAAGTTTTGTACCTGGATTAGAGATTTTTATGATGGAGGGGATTGTTTTTTGCCGGCACCTGCATTCCTCAAATGAGAAAATTTCTCTACTTCTTCTGAAGAAATGTTATTTTTTGCACCTAAACTTTATAATTATACAATGCTCGCTAAAAGAATTATCCCCTGTCTTGACATAAAAAATGGTAGAGTCGTGAAAGGCGTAAAATTTAAAGGCGTCCGTGAAGTCGGCGATCCCGTTAAACTTGCCAGAAAGTATAATGACGATGGTGCTGATGAGCTCTGCTTCCTCGATATTATGGCCTCTTTTGAATCACGAAAGATAATAATAGACCTTGTTGAGCAGGTGTCGAGTCAGATTTTTATTCCATTTTCCGTTGGTGGAGGGATAAATTCTATAGAAAATATTCGCAATGTGCTTCTTGCAGGTGCAGATAAAGTCTCAATGTGCACAGGGGCATTGAAAAATCCGGATCTCATCAGGGAAGCCAGTGAAATTTTTGGTTCACAATCCATAGTACTCTCAATAGATGCAAAAAAGGTGGGTAATAGGTGGCACGCATTTTCCCACGGAGGAAGATACGACACAGGTATTGATGCTGTTGAATGGGCAGTTAAAGGGGAAAAACTTGGTGCCGGTGAAATTCTTCTCAATTCAATAGATGCTGATGGTACCCAGAGTGGATATGACATTGAGTTAACAAGAGCTGTTTCTGATTCGGTAGGAATCCCTGTTATCGCATCGGGCGGTGCCGGGACTCTTGAACAAATCTACGAAGTTTTTGATAAGGGACACGCTGATGCAGCCCTTGTCGCTTCAATTGTTCACTTTGGAACTTATTCAATAAAAGACATAAAAAAATTTCTCAAAGAAAAAGGAGTTGCTATAAGATGGTCATACCCTCAATAGATTTAATGAACGGAAAAGCTGTCCAGCTCAGAGGTGGAAAGGAACTTATACTTGAGCGGGACGACCCATTATCTCTGGCCAGGGAATTCGATCGTTATGGTGAAATCGCTGTTATTGACCTCGATGCAGCGCTCGGAAAAGGTGATAATGAAGAATTGATCAGAGAAATCTGCAAAGTTGCGGAATGCAGAGTTGGAGGAGGCGTCAGAAGTATTGAAAAAGCCAAACGGATTGCTTCCTATGGAGCTAAAAAAATTATCGTTAGCTCACAGGTTTTCTCTGGAGGCAGGATAAATTTTGAATTTCTTGAAAAGCTAAAAGAGACTATAGGCTGGTACAAAACTATGATAGCTATTGACGTCCGGAACGAGGAAATTTTTACGAAAGGATGGAAAGAGGGAACTGGATTAAACGTGTTTGAAACAGTTAAAAAACTTGAAAATTACGCATCTGAATTTCTATTTACCGATATTGATAGAGAAGGCTCTCTTGCAGGAATAAACTTTTCAAAAGTAGAAAAGCTTAAATCTGTGACAAATTCTCAGTTAACTGTTGCTGGGGGCGTGAAGGATCTTGAGGATTTGAAGAAATTGAAAAATCTTGGAGTAGATGCACAAGTTGGTATGGCTCTCTATACAGGAAAAATCGATCTGATGGAAGCTTTCATTGAATTATTAAACTGGAAAACAGATTTGCTTCCAACAATTACTCAGGACTACACGGGACAGGTATTGACACTTGCGTATAGCAACAAAGATTCCCTCAGAAAGGCTTTTGAAACCGGTAAGATGTGGTACTTTAGTCGTTCAAGACAAAAACTATGGATGAAAGGAGAGACATCCGGCAACTTTCAGTTTTTAATACGAATGAGAGCAGATTGCGATAGAGATGCAATACTTGCGACTGTAAACCAGAAGGGAGTTGCCTGCCATCTTGGTAGTTATTCCTGTTTTGGCGAAAGAAAATTTTCTCTTTACGAACTTTATGAAATTATTAAAGATAGATTTTCAAATCCACGTCCAGGTTCATACACCGCTACATTGGACGATAAAAAAGTTCGTGAAAAATTACTCGAAGAGGTACAGGAAGTGGTAGAGGCAAAGGGAAAAGAAGAAGTTATCTGGGAGGCCGCTGATGTTCTTTATTTTCTGACAGTTCTCTTAAATAGAGAAGGTGTCAGTATAGATGAAGTTTTATGGGAGTTAAGGAGGAGAAAATGGAAATAGAAAGGGTTGAAGATTTCAATCCTGAAAATTTTCGAGAGATTCCACAGGATGTCATTGATAGTGTAAGGGAGATCATACGTAAGGTTAAAGTCGAAGGGGACGGAGCTTTACTCGAATTGACTGAGAAATTCGATGGTGTAAAGCTGGAAAATTTTGTAATTGAAGATTTTAAGGATGTTAGGATTCCAGACGATGATAAAACTGTCATTGAACAGGTTTTTGAGAACATTTACAAAGTGGCAAAAGCACAGAGAGAATCTATTTCTAACTTTGTTATCGAAGTCTCACCGGGTGTGAGAATTAGACAGAGAGTAATGCCGATAAATAGATTGGGAATTTATGTGCCAGGTGGCAGGTATCCACTTATTTCAACTTTACTTATGTGTGGTATTCCCGCTATTGTGGCTGGAGTTAACGAGTTATTTGTCGCAACCCCTCCTGATAAAAACGGACACGTTAACGATTATATCCTTTTTGTTTCGAATTTACTTGGTGTGAAAAAGCTTTATTCGATTGGCGGCGCACAGGCGATTGCAGCCTTTGCATTTGGTACAGAGTCGGTTGAAAAGGTCGATAAAATCGTGGGACCAGGGAATATTTTCGTTACAGCTGCTAAGAAAGAGGTTTTCGGAATTACAGGGATTGATTTTATTGCAGGTCCAACAGAGGTACTCATCATCGCCGATGAAACAGCAAATCCAGAGATACTTGCCTATGACTTGCTTGCCCAAGCTGAGCATGATACACAGGCAAGGCCGATTTTAATATCTACTTCCAGGAATCTATTGGAGAACACTATTTCCATTATTAACGAAATTCTGAAAAGAGAGCCATCCGAAGTGGCGAGAAAATCGATAGAAAAGAATGGGAAATTTTTATTTGCTATATCAATAGAAAGGGCTATTGAAGTGGCGAATAAAATAGCCCCGGAGCATCTTGAGCTTCAGATAAAAAATCCAGAAAAATATCTTGATCAGATTGATAATTTTGGCACATTGTTTGTGGGACATTTTTCAGCTGAGGCACTTGGCGACTATTCAGCAGGTACAAACCATGTACTCCCAACAAATGGGAGTGCAAGATACACTGGCGGATTGCACGTTAAGGATTTCTTAAAGATCCAAACCGTCCTGGAAGTGTTCGAAGAAGGTTTCAAAGCTATTGCTCCACCTGCCAGAAAGCTTGCTGAACTCGAATCACTTCATTTCCACAATATGTCAGTAAAAATTAGAGAAAAATCTCAGGGATGAAGATGATGTCTGTCCCTTGGAAATAGTGAAGCCATCCTTATATTCGGCAGATTCAAAATCCTCGACACGAGCCTCTCAGCTCCTATGGCAAATCCACCA
>CAYNMM010000063.1:0-41444 GCA_964398355.1 uncultured bacterium | reverse complement strand
TCATTCCCTGCCTCCCATCCATCTCTCAACCCATCTCCATCTGAATCACTGTTTCTGTAATTCGTTCCAAACGTGCTCTCATTAGGGACCTTTCCATCTGCATAGGTCCAACCTGGATTATATGTTCCATCAAAGAGACCATCGTTGTCACTATCCAAATCACGCGCATCTGGTAAACTATCATTATCATAATCACTTGGCTTAGAAGTCAAATAATAAGCATTGTGACCAGACGCTGTTACTACTGTAACGTTTGTACCATCATTAACCTCTGTAGAATCAACTATACCATCACCATCTGTGTCATTTGAATTGTAATTAAGACCATACTTAATCTCACTTTCATCAACCACACCATCACCAGTTCCACCATCCAGATCCGTATATCCATAGGCACTTGTATGGAAAAAGTGCTCTTCAGAACCATCAGCTAATCCGTCGTTATCCGAATCCATGTCACGGAAATTAGGAACACCATCTCCATCAACGTCAGCTATTCCTTCGGAGCCATTCGGGTTAATCGTATTTGCCACTCCGTCATTCATACCATCATTATCGGAATCGATATCAAGTGCATCTATTAAATGATCTTTATCGACATCCGTGGCGGCAAGAAAACCTGTCAAAGTATCAATATAGACCCCGTGTACGTTATCCCAAACAAGGATCCCTGAAGCGCCACCGGCTCCAAAATTATCCGCTGTTATTGTGGCATTATCTGAACATTCCGTCGAATCTGCCAGCCCGTCTCCATCAGTATCTACATTATTTGGGTTTAATCCAAGTTTAATCTCCAGTGCATCCGACAATTTATCACCATCTGTATCTATCTTCTTTGGATCTACACCCCATTGGGAGTAAGTATAGACCTCCTCACCGTCTCCAAGGCCGTCTCCATCGGTATCAGCGTTATAAGGATTTAATCCCTTACCACCCGCACCCGTCTCATAAGCATAGGCTCCACCACCATTATTAAAGGAAAAGACACTACCTGTTGAATTTATATCGTATCCATAATTTGGACCATCAAGGAGTCCATCATTATCAGAATCAATATCAAGTGCATTTATAATACCATCACCATCTATATCAGAAGTATCTGCAGCCGGTATGTGATCAAGTTCATTAGTAACAACATCACCTACAACAGTCGGCTGATAAGCCGTATCTGCAAGCATCTCAGCACCGTCGATAATACCATCATGATCAGTGTCGGCTATTTTGGGATTCGTCTCCCCTATATCCACCACACCATTCTTATTTGCATCTTCCAAACTATCAGGTACACCATCCTTATCATAATCTCCACGAGGATGTGTAGCAGAAGGCGTATAGGGTGTACCATCTGGATTTATAAGACCAAGCATTATATCAACTTTATCAGGCAATCCATTTCCATTCTTATCAGATGGCTGGTAACTACCAGCTCCAAGAGTACCTGAAAGAGAAATTGTAAGCCCAAATACCAACACACTTACATAAATGGGCTTAACCATATTTTTTATTATATCTTTAACTTTTACATTACCCATTGAATAACCTCCTTTTTTCTAAATTTGTAAGTACTGTTGAAAACACAAAAACACGCTTTTCTTGAATCCATCCACACAAAATTTGGGTATTATCTTCCATTACCATTGCCTCCTGTTTTCAAAATGTCTGGAGTTATTAAGTGAATTAGTTAAAGCAAAGAAACCATACATCCAGGTACTAACATATCTTTCTGGAAGGATACAGATCTTGCTATTTCCCACAACTTTTCTCCTTTTTGTGCAATTTATTTTACTCATCCGTTTCCATTATGTCAACTTTTCTAACAAAACACAACAGTTCTTGAAAATTTTATAAACCAATTTGCATCCGAATTTTATTTTAAATGCTTCTAAAATGTCAAGAGATTCCGCATGTTTTGATGAATTCCAGATTTGGGAGGTTCATCTATCGACCTCTCCAAACACCGGATCAAGACTACCTATAATAGCAACAGCATCCGCAATCAAATGCCCCGGAAGTATATATTCAAGTGCTTGGAGGTTAACAAATGAAGGTGGCCTGATTCTCAGCCTGTAGGGCTTATTGGATCCGTTAGAGACAATATAGTATCCTAACTCACCTTTAGGGGCCTCTACGGCAAAATAAACCTCACCCTTTGGTGGATGGAATCCTTCGGATATTAGTTTAAAATGGTGAATCAATTCTGGTATGTCCTTATACACCTTATCCTTAGGAGGTGGGACTATCTTGTAGTTATCAATTAAAACCGGCCCTTCAGGAAGTTTATCAATAGCCTGTTCTATGATCCTTACTGACTGACGCATCTCTTCCATTCTAACAAGGTATCTTGCATAAACATCGCCAGCTGTCTCGACCGGGACATCAAAATCAAACTGGTCATAAACAAGATATGGGGTATCCTTTCTCAGATCCCTCTTAACCCCAGAGGCTCTTAATGGGGGACCAGTCAGCGATAATTCTATTGCGAGATCCCTTGGAATTACTCCGATTCCTTCCGTTCTCTCTTTCCATATTTTATTCTTTGTCAATAGACCATCCGGGTCCCTTAATTTTTCAGGAAATTGTTTTACAAATTTCTTAACTTCTTCGATCCATCCATCCGGCACATCTCCCATTAAACCACCAATTTTAAGAAATGCGTTATTCATCCTTTGACCTGAAACAGCTTCAAGCAAATCATAGATCTTTTCCCTTTCCCTAAATGCATAGAGGAAAACAGTTACAGCTCCTATATCATTTGCATTGGAACCAAGCCAGACAAGATGGGAGGCAATTCTCGCAAGTTCCGCAAGTATTACTCTCAAAAATTGGGCCCTTATAGGTACTTCGATTCCAAGAAGTTTCTCAACGGCCATCACGTAACCAAGCTCATTGGACATTGGGGCAAGATAATCAAGCCTATCAGTATAGGGTACCACTTGGTAATAAGCTCTGTACTCCGCTATTTTTTCTGTGCCACGATGCAGGTATCCAATAACAGGCTTTGCTTTAACTATAACCTCACCGTCGAGTTCGAGAACTATCCTCATTACTCCATGAGTGGATGGGTGCTGGGGTCCCATATTAAGTTCGATAATATCAGTCTTCACACCAGTTTCTCTTCCAAAATCCTGTTTCATAGAATCTTTGCCTCCCTCTCATACTTAATTTTCTCCCTCAATTTCATTATTCCGTATATGAGGGATTCAGGTCTTGGAGGACATCCCGGAACGTACACATCCACCGGTATAAGGTTATCGACACCCTGAACCACAGCATAGGAATTGTAAGGTCCACCAGCCATAGCACAAGCACCCATAGCAATTACCCATTTCGGCTCAGACATTTGATCATAAAGCCTTTTTACAATAGGAGCCATCTTTTTCGTAACAGTTCCTGCAACAATCATCAAATCTGCCTGTCTCGGTGAAAATCTAAAGACTTCAAATCCAAATCTCGCCATATCGTAACGTGAGAAAAAAGCCCCCATCATTTCTATAGCACAACAGGCAAGCCCAAGAGGTAAAGGCCATAAAGAGTTTCTTCTCGACCATTTTAGCATGGCATCAACTGTCGTAATTAATATATTCCTGCGTAACTGTTCTTCAATAGATCTCTCTTTTCCATAAACTACAAATGGATCCTTTCCCCTCTTTTCCAGTCGAATCATAATTCATCCTCCTCAGGCCCTTTTCTCCTCAGATATTCCTCAAATTCAATGTGCAATTCACGGGGTCTCGAGACTGGTACGGCTCCCACTGGCTCTTTTCTATAATATCCAAGCCACGTATGAACAGGGGGAGTACCAGGTGGTACAAGAAGATCCTCCTTATGAAGGACGAGATCCTTCTTCGTAGGAACCGCAAGCTCGTATTCGTCTGTCATTGCAAGTGCCTCTTCTGGACATGCCTCGACACAGTAACCACAAAACATACATCTTCCGAGATCAAGGTCCCACACTTTGGCAAATCTTTCTCCATGAGAAATAGGATTATCAAGATCATTCTCCTCTCCAACTATATAAATTGCCTCTGTAGGACATGCAGATGCACAAAGCATACAGGCAACACATCTTTCCTTACCATCTTCATGTCTCTGAAGAATATGAAGCCATTTTGCACGCGGTGGGAGCTCCCTTCTTTCTTCAGGATATTGAACCGTAAATTTCTTCCTAAATATATACTTGAAAGTAATGGAAAGGCCTTTAATTAGCGGTCCTATCATCTTTACCTCCTAACAGTCTGCGCTATCCTCACACGCCCCAATCCTTCGTAATCAAGTAAAACGTTCAAGTCATAATCAAGAAACGGATAAAACACTCTAACTACACCCACAGGCAGATTTTTATTTGGTTTTACTTTAACTTCATACTCCTCATTTCTCGGACCTATCAAAACCGCCTCACCTTCGATCCCCTCTTGCTTGATAGTCTCGGGATTCATCTCAACAACCTTATAAGGAATAAGAGGCTCCGCATCTTTTGTTCTTAAAGTATATATTGTTTTATATAAATGGTGTGACATCACAAGTACATAATCTCCAATTTCAACTTCCTCTTTAGTATATTCGAACGATACTTCTCTTGGGCTGAACGAATATTCAGCCACAGGATATTTATACACGGTCTTGATATTGTGGAGAGATGGAATATTCTCCGGATATGGCTCTTCAAATTTACTTTCCAGAGGGAAACTCAGCCTCTTGTACGGTTCAACAGTCTTAAAAATTACTCTTGAAATCTCCTTCGCATTATCAAACATTTCCTCACCGGTAAGTGAATTTATGATGCCAGAAAAAATCCTCCATGCTTCTCTTGCCATTCCGTAAGAGGGAATCACCTTCTCACTCCATTGAACTCGTCCCTCTGTATTAGTATAACTACCTTCTTCCTCAAAACTTAACGTTAGTGGCAATACAGCATCAGCGTAACCAGTTATTTCACTCCAGAAAGAATCAAAAATAACAATAAAATCGATACTCTTTATAGCTTCAAGAATCTCGCCTCTCATGGGGAATTCAACCAGGGGATCAACGTTATAAAGAAGCAATGCCTTAATTTTTCCATCCAGAGCAGCCTTCAGGATTCCATAAGTAGACAATCCCTTCTCAGCCTCAGGTGACTGGCCACTTGATAAAACAGGTGACACTCCCATATCTACAAATCCCTGACCATTGGGAGCATTCCTGAGCAACAAAATCCTGCCCTTTAATAAACTTGAAGCATAGGTAAGGGCTTTTTGAACATTGTAAGGAAGTTGATCGTCAAATATAAATAGTGTTCCATCCTCAACCAATTGTTCAATAGATTCTCTTTGCAAACCTGATTTTTCAATCAAAACGTCAAAGGGAACATTTTTAAGTCCCTCAATCCCTATTTCTTTCTTTAAACCAGCTAATTTTAATATTAAAAGAGCGGCTTCCAATTCTCCATATATATTATAATGGTATATACGAGTTGCCCATCTTTTTTCTGCTTTACCTGACCATTTACCAAGATACCAGATATTCGCTCCTCTCTTTCTTGCTTTAACAAGTTTTAAACCCACAAGTGGATGAGTTTCCCTTATCTCTGTACCAAACACTACAATATTTTTAACTTCATAAATATCATTCAGTTTTGCTGTAGATGCCGAGGTACCAAGAACTTCATAAATAGGATCCCCCTGCTCAAAGTCTCTCCGAGGAAAACGCAAATCAACATTATTTGTGCCAAGCGTCTCCTTTAAAAGTTTTGCAAAAAGGAAGGCTGATTCATTCGAGCCTCTTCCCCCTGTAATTCCGGCAATAGAGTCCGGACCATATTTTTCTTTTATCTCAGCCAATCTCTTTGAAACGTAGGAAACAACTTCGTCCCAGTCCGTTTCTTTAAATTCCCCTTCCTTTTTTAGAAGAGGCTCAACAATTCTTTCTGACGAATTAACGTAACTGTGAATAAATCTTGTCCTATCATCTATCCAGGGGTCATTAACCTCATAATTTGGTCGCATGTTTATACGCAGAATTTCGTGATTCTCCCCCCGAACACCTCCTTCAATTATAAATCCCCTCGAGTATTTACCCCCCACTCTTGCATAAACCTTAATGTTTGCACCGATAGAATCGTGAGGAGAAATACTTTCAAAAGCTCTATGTTCCCATGGTCTTGATTTAAATCTAAAATCACGACCCGTAATAGCCCCGAGAGGACAAACTTCAATCATGTTCCCCGAGAACTCACTATCAAGGATCTTATCTCTATATGGCCCCACCCTCATGTTGTGACCACGTCCAAACATTCCCCAATCATCGTTTGCAGAGATTTCCTGATAAAAACTGACACATCTGTTACACAAAATACATCTGTTAGGGTAAAGCTTTAAATATGGATGTGCTTCAACGAGTTTTTTCTCATGTTTTTTAAACGAATATCGAGACTCTGTAGGGCCAAGGAAAAATGTTAAATTCTGAAGGTCACACTCTCCTCCAGCGTCACAGGTAGGACACTCAAGCGGGTGATTAAGGAGCAAAAATTCCAGCTGACTTTTCCTTGCATGTCTAACTTCATCTGTTTCTGTATTAACGACCATTCCCTCGGCAACCTGGGTTGCGCAAGAAGGGAGAAGGCCTTTTCTGCCTCTGAGCTCAACCTCAACAAGGCACATTCTACATCCTGCATAAACGGGAAGGTGGGGATGGTAGCAAAAGACAGGAATTTTAACTCCCAATCTCCAGGCTACCTGGAGGATAGTTTCTCCTGGTTTATACTCAACCTCCTTACCATTAAGAATAAATTTCGGCATTTTCTCCTCACCTGGAAAATTTAGGGTAAGTTTAACACAATAATCTCAAATTGTAAACCGAGGGGCGGCGGGCCTGTAGCCCGCCGCCCCTCGGTTTACATCCTTCTACTCCTACCCATTCTGATAATTCCTCGGTATGGGTAAATCTATCATCGTCTTGAATCCGGGATCCGCAGAAATCACTATCGGCGCCATATTTGCCGTCACTGACACTGTCGCAATATCTCCGTGCAATCCACCCTCTATATATAAATGTATATTAGGTTCACCATACACAAAAATCTCATCCCTTGGATTCTCAGCTTCAAGCGCTGCTATTATCTGGAGTTTTATTATCTCCTCTCCATTCTTAAATCCTTTAACCGTCTGATTAAGTCCTCTTACCAATCCCTTTTCTACCTTAAAATATTGTGTCTCAACATATTGCTCAGCTATCACAGGCTCACAGACCTCCTCGATCCTATCAAGTTTCCACCCCAATGCATGAGCAATCATACTTGTGCTCTCTTTAAATCCCATGTGTCCCAATTTACCCTCATTCCATGCCTTTCTAAAGTCTTCTGGTGTCATACCTGATCCTATCTTTTTCTGGAACGGGTATCTTCTAACAGACGCATTTTGTATTCTCAGTCCCACAATTCTATCTACCCTCTTGGCAGGCGTTGTCATCACAATAGGGAGAGTATCAAGCACAAATCCAGGATTCACCCCTGTACCAAGGACAGTAACATTAAAGGATTTTGCCTTTTCATCAAGTTCTTTTGTCTGCTCTGGATACCTCGCCAGAGGGAATGACATTTCTTCTGTGGTTGAGACCACATTGTATCCCATCTCTACAATCTCCAGTACCTGAGGGAGAGCATCAGGAAACTTCGAGACCGTATTATGAAAAACTACAGATGCATTGGTTTTCCCTATCTCTTTTATGCTTGATTTAACCTCAATCCCTGTCCTTTCAGGAAGTCCAAGAACATCAGCAACATCTTTTCCGACAATATCCTCTTTAATATCAACTGCACCAACAATCTCAAAACCTTTTGAGATTGCCGTCTTTGCTACTTCTATCCCTATTGGACCAAGACCAAACTGGATAAATTTTATACTCATTTCGCATTCCTCCTGTGAAGCTGTGATGTAAAATATTTTTTTGTAAGATACAGGGAAAGTGAAGTAACTCTCGTCCTCACAACAACTGTTTCTCCTCTTTTCATAAATTTGTAAAAATCAACCTCATTACGTCCCACTCTTATCTTTTGTTTGCTCTCTGGTGAGATCACGAATCTGAGAACTTTAAATACTCTATTATTGGCTTTTGGATAGATTATCCATTTGTCTTTTTTTATCTGGAAGCTATCACCAGGGACCATATCAGGCAGACCGGGGCCAAAGGAGTCGAAGATCGTCATAAGATGAATAAACTCGTTTCCTTTATAACCAAAGAATGCGGTAGCCGGTACATGTTCAGACGAATGCACAAAACTGTACTTCAGGGTGTCGAACTTTGTGGCCTGTGTTAACAGTATGTAATTCCCACTACTATCCTTCACTTCCACAAATCTTGTAGGTTTTGATAAAAAGATTACAATAAAAGCGAGAACTATTATAACTATTTTGTTCTTGAAGTTCTCCAATTTATTATGCAGCCAGGGCCTCTTTCACGGCCCTTCTCTTCTGAAGGAGATAAACAAATGCTACAATAACGATACCAACTATTGTCGTATCCCATTTAGGTTGGATAATCATAAGTCCAGCAACGAGAAGCATCAAATTCTCCCACATCTTACTTCTCGTAATGAAGTAGCCCTGGAGTCCAGCAGAGAACAAAAGCATTCCAATAGTTGCAAGAATAAATACCATCACTCCCTGCCAGAATGTGGTTCCTATCAATAGTAACTCGTGATGATAAACAAACAGGAATGGCAAGACAGCTGTTCGGATATCGAATCCGAACCCTCGCACACCGGTTTTTATGGGGTCCGATTTCGCTATAGCTGCAGCTGCGTAGGCAGCAAGTCCCACAGGTGGGGTATCATCTGCTATAATTCCAAAGAAGAAAACAAAAAGGTGGGCTGCAATTGCAGGGATTTTCGGATCAAGAGCTGTGATAGCTGGAGCAGTAAGGGCTGCAAGAACAATGTACGTTGCAGTGGTTGGGAGTCCCATACCGAGAATGATTGATGCTATCATCGTCAAAATCAGCGTAAAAAACAGATGACCACCAGATATCGTTAAAATTATATCTGTCATCCTTAATCCAAGGCCTGTTAGAGTTGTAACACCAATGATTATACCCGCAGATGCGCACGCAACCGCTATCCCAATCATATTACGGGCTGCTGCCTCAAGACCGGCAAATAGCTTCTTAACATTGTTGATGAAATCGTAGTAAAATCCCTCAATAAGAGTCATATCTCCAAGATTACCTTTTTTGTAGGTCAAGAAAACTTTGATCGGTCCTTGAATAAACAAAAGAACGATTATAAGCACGATAGACCAGAACGCAGAGGTTATCGGAGTAAGCCTTTTTATCACAAGGGCATAAATCAGAACAAATACCGGAATTAAAAAGTGTATTCCACTCCAGAAAGTGGGCCAGAATTTTGGGACTTCTTCCTCACTTAACCCTTTTATTCCGAGCTTCAGGGCTTCAAGATGCACGATGTAGAAAAGGGCGATATAACTGATCACTGCCGGGATAAATGCAGCTTTAACAACCTGGAAATACGATATACCAAGAAATTCAGCCATAATAAATGCAGCTGCACCCATGACAGGTGGCATTAACTGTCCATTAGTAGAAGTCGCCACTTCCACAGCACCAGCAGTAGCAGGTTCGAATCCAACCTTTTTCATCAATGGTATCGTGAAAGTTCCAGTAGTGACAACATTCGCAATGGAACTACCCGAAACCATTCCCATCATTGCACTCGATACAACAGCTGCTTTTGCAGGGCCACCTCTGTATTTTCCCAGCAAAGAAAATGCGAGTTTAATGAAGTATTCACCTGCTCCAGCCTTGTCCAGCAATGACCCAAATAACACAAATAGAAAGACAAATGTAGCAGATACTCCAACCGGTACCCCCAAAATACCCTGCATGGTCATATACTGGTGGTTTATAATTCTTTTGATGCTGTACCCTTTATGTGCAAGAATTCCAGGCATATAAGGGCCAAGCATTGCATATAGAATAAAAGCTATCGCTATAATAGGTAATGCAGGCCCGATTGAGCGTCTTGTCGCCTCGAGAACGAGTAGAATAAACAAACCTCCCATTATTAAATCCATGGTATTGGGGGCCCCCACTCTGAAAGTGAGCTGATTGTAAAACAAAATATGATAAAAAGCTGTAAAAGCGGCAATTAGACCAAGCAATAAATCATACCACGGGATCTTATCCCTCGGTGATTTTTTCCCAAGAGGATAAACGATAAATGCAAGAAATAGTGCAAATGTCAGGTGAACCGATCTCTGTTTCATAGCCGTCAGCAGACCGGCTCCACCAGTGTATAAATGGAACAATGACATTGAAACAGCAACTATGAAAATCAGATATCGACCCCAACCCCGCGGATTACGCGGCCCCATATCCACTTCTTTTGCAAGCTGCTCAGCGTCTACCGTTTTCTTACGAAACCTGTCCAGTAACCCCATAAAAATACCTCCCTTTTAAAATTTTGCTTATATTAAAGGAAGGTATGCAGTACTTTCCAGTTAAATAGTCAATTCTTTCTAAACCTGTATTCTTTCAAAATAGATAATATTTCTTCCCGATTATTGTCTCATATTCTTCACTATTTCCTGCCCAAATAATACAACCGTCATTTATAAAGGGGTTAGACCGTAAATATTTTCACCCCCTCAAATGCGCTTTAAAGGCTAAAAAACTCCCAAATCAATTTTTGAGCTTTTCAGAATTGAATAACTGCCCTTTGTTATCGTTCCATGGTCGAATTTACAAAATTTCTCACAGCAGACAATTTTTTTAAAAGTGGAATTAATACACACCCAGTCATAATAGTAAGGCTGTTCAATAAAATGCCCAGGGAAAAAGGAGGAATATAATCTTTAACCTCTTCCCTGCAGTGTGCTTAGCACTGTGGGGGGAGGCCTCTTTTCAAATCCCCTCCAGCAAGCAGGCTGATATTACCCATGTTTTTCAGAATGATGTAAAAATATTCGAATTTTGTATATTTTCACACTTTGAATGAAATGAACAAAGTAAGCTCCTCTGCTACAATGCTTTTTTTGGAGTAGATAAATGAAGGGGCAAACTCTCGCCTTTCCCTTCATCCACTCCTGCAGAGCGGAAGGAGAAATGAAGAGAGTTTTTCCGCAAAGTGAATGGGAAAGTGATCACTGGTAACTTTTCGAACACACCTGGTCATAATAGTTGACCTTTTAGGTAGATTATTTTATCCTTAATTCTCATTTTAACTGGAGGTTAAACAGAATGGGAAAAATGGATCTCGTGTTCGAGAAACTAAAAGAGGTTATTGAGCCAACCACAGGCAAGGACATCGTTTCACTTGGTTTAGTCAAAGATGTCGCCATAGAGGGTAACAAAGTTAGTTTTGTTTTGAGTGTTCCTATGGGTGCAAATGCTGACGAACTAAGAAAGGCGGCAAGACATGCTCTCCTTCAGGTGGACGGTATCGACGTTGTTTCAATCACCATCGAAGGTAAAAAGAAAATCGAACCCCCAAAGTTGAGAATAACAGACGAGTCAGGCAAGGGTAAAATACTTGGAGTGAAGTACATTTTTGCAGTTGGTAGTGGAAAGGGCGGTGTTGGAAAATCCACAGTAGCTGCAAATATTGCCATAGCGATGAAACAACTTGGTTACAGGGTAGGTCTCTTTGACGGAGACATCTATGGGCCATCAATTCCCAAAATGTTGGGATTGGAAGGTCTGGTACCTCGTGTCGAGGATGATAAGATGATACCTGTGGAGAGGTATGGAGTGAAAGTCCTCTCCATTGGACTCATGATAGAAGAGGACACACCCATTATCTGGCGTGGACCACTCGTTCATAAAGCGTATCAACAATTTTTCTTTGATGCGAATTGGGGAGATCTGGATTTTCTCATTGTGGATTTTCCACCCGGAACCGGAGATCCTCAAATCAGTGCAATTCAACTGGTTAAACTCTCCGGAGCCGTGGTGGTAACCACACCACAGGAAGTGGCCCTTGCAGATGTAAGAAAGGCAGTGAGAATGTTCCAGAAGATGTCTGTGGATGTCATCGGAGTGGTTGAAAATATGAGCTACTTCCGTTGTCCCAAATGTGGTCATGTAGCAAGGATTTTCGGTGAAGGTGGAGGGGAGGAGTTAAAGAGAGAGATGGGGATTGAGCTCCTTGGAGAGATTCCAATAGAACCGTTGATCGTAAAATCAGGAGATACAGGTGTTCCGATTACCGCCTATGAGCCTGAGAGCGAAGCATCCAGAGTATTCAGAAAGATAGCTGCAAGGATTGCGGAAAAGATAGAGACGAGAGCAAAATCAGTTCTTTAAAGAGTGAAAATTAGGGAGGGGCGGCCAAAGGCCGCCCCTCCCTTTAAACTTACTTCCTCATCGCTAATTCTCTATCAACCATAAACAGTCCATTAGGTGAGTTCTGCACCATCCTCAATCTATCTACTATTTCCCCGACATTCGCCTCCTCTTCAACCTGCTCGGTTATAAACCACTGCAGGAATATCTCTGTGGCATAGTCTCCTTCCTCTCTTGCTACTGTCATCAGAGTGTTTATTCTTGAAGTAATATACTGCTCATGTTTTAATGCATCCTCAAAGGCGTCCAGTGGGGATTTCCATTCGTGTTTTGGCTGTTCGATATCAAGAAGCTTAATCCTCGCACCTCTGTCAGCTATAAACCTGTAAATTTTCATTGCGTGCTCCAGCTCCTCCTTTGCCTGCTGCTCCATCCAATGGGCAAAGCCTCTCAAACCCTCATTCTCAAAATAAGCTGCCATTGAAAGGTATAGGTAAGAAGAGAACAATTCCTCCCTCAATTGTGTGTTGAGACTATCTGCAACTTTTGCATTCATTTCCGAACCTCCTTTAATTTAGAATTATTCTAAACTATAAATCCTTCTGTGTCAAACAAATAAAACAAATTCAGTGATATATTTTTATCAACCGTGCATACTGTACACTCAAGAAAACCACCTAAACACCTCATAGTATCTGAGTCCCAAATTGATAAACCAAGTATAAACATCAAGCTCATACCATTACTGACTAACCACAATGGAAGCGGGTACTGTACCCTCAAGATGCTGTATCATTGTTTAAAAAAGACCGGTATGATATATTACAAATCTAATCACTGAAAAATGGAGTTTGTCGACCATAATACTCATTACAGGATTATGACAATCTGCACAGAAGACCTCTGTGAACACAATTTTACCACAGCGTTCTTGTGTGCCGTGAAATCAGATATGATCTCATTTTCTCTTCTTTGATTTCCTGGAGTTTATTTAACAATGGTCCAGTCAATTTTTGATAGACTCTGGAAAATCATTAGTGGAAGTCAAAAATAACAAAAGTGCTCTTTGTATTGCACCTAATGAGAGAGTTACACCCCTCAGAATAAAAAGAGGTGGACCTTTTACAGTTAGAAATTCCCTAAAAAGCACACGATTTGGCCCGTATCTATGGACTTAAAACTTCTTTTATCTAAAATTGAATATCAGTTTGTTCCGACAAAAACTTGAAATATTTTGCATTTTTATTATCATAGTAGATATGAGAGCTTTGTTTATTTATCCAAAATACCCACCAACATTCTGGAGTTTTAAGTATGCTCTAAAATTCATCTCAAAAAGGGCTTCTATGCCTCCACTTGGACTATTAACAGTGGCAGCCATTGTTCCAGAGGATTGGGAGAAGAAGCTTATTGATCTCAATGTGGAAAATTTGAGAGAAAAGGATTTCAGGGGCTACGATATCTGTTTTATCAGTGCAATGGCCGTTCAGAGAAAATCTGTAAGGGAAGTCGTTTCCATTTGCAAAAAATTGGGAATCAGGACCGTAGCAGGTGGTCCACTATTTACCACTGAGCCTGAAAACTTTGATGATATTGATCATCTTGTTTTAAATGAGGCTGAAATTACCTTACCTCAATTTTTGGATGATCTTAAAAAAGGGCACCCGAAACATATTTATGCAACAACAGAATGGGCTGATATTTCGAAAACTCCTCCACCACTCTGGGATCTACTAAACATGAAGTCCTATGCATCTATGAATCTCCAATTTTCGCGGGGATGTCCATTCAATTGTGAATTTTGCGATATCCCGTTTCTTTATGGTAGAAAGCCGAGGACAAAGTCAGCTGAGCAGATGATAAAAGAGCTTGAATCACTCTATGAGTGGGGATGGAGAGGCGATGTCTTTTTTGTAGACGATAATTTCATAGGAAACAAAAAGGTTCTGAAATATGAAGTTCTTCCGGCAATAATTGATTGGATGAAAGAAAAGGGATACCCATTCAGTTTTTATACAGAGGCCTCTTTGAATCTCGCCGATGATGAAAATCTCATGCAACTCATGATTGATGCTGGTTTCAACCGTGTCTTTGTGGGAATCGAGACTCCTGACGAAGAAAGTTTGAAGGAGGCAAACAAAATCGCAAATTTGAAGAGAAATTTACTTGAATCAGTTGAAACTCTTCACCGACATGGGTTCATCGTACAAAGTGGTTTTATACTTGGATTTGACAGTGATAAACCGTCCATTTTCGACAGTATGATAAAGTTTATTCAAAACTCTGGTATCACAATGGCAATGGTCGGCATCCTCAATGCCCCTCGGGGTTCAAAACTTTATGAAAAACTGAAGATTCAAAAACGGCTTCTTGGCGATATAACCGGTGATAACACCGATTTCTCTACAAATATTATACCAAAGATGGGAATGGACACTCTACTCGCAGGTTATAAAAAGGTTGTTACAACTATTTACTCTCCAGCTGAATACTATAAGAGGCTAAAAAGGTTTCTCTCAGAATACAAATTACCCAGGAGGAATCTCGTTAATATCAACTGGACAAACATAAAAGCTTTATTCAAATCTATATACGTCCTCGGTATAAAGGAGAGCGAAAGAAAGTATTACTGGAAGCTATTTTTCTGGACGTTATTCAAAAAACCCCGTTATTTCCCGATTGTAATAACTCTTTCAATCTATGGTTATCACTTCAGGAAAATCTTCCTGGATACACCGCGAAGACTTTCTCATGTTGGTGGATAGCCGATTTACACAAAATCTATCTGAGCGATATTAAGAATTTTCTTATAATTGGGAATTAATAAGCCGGGAACTTGATCGTGTTACTCCATGAGATATGTTTCACTGAAAGTATCTCCATACAGCATTAGGCCATTCTTTTAACAAATTTAAATTTCCAATAACTTTCCCCTGAAAAGATCGGAAATGGATAAGACAACCACTATTATTTTAACCATATACCTACTCTAAAATAATCGAGATCGGTTGTTTTTCCGCATGAATTAGAGGAAACTCTTTCAAAAGCAAAATCGGACAAAAAGGTCACTGGCTCACAATTAACTCTTCAATCTATCCACAACCTGTTTGAGTCTGAGCGGATAGTTTGTAAATATGCCATCAACTCCCATTTTTATGAGTTTTACCATGAGTTCAATTCTATCTACTGTCCAGACCTGAACAACTATATGCTTTTTATGTGCCGAACGTACAAGGGAAGGGTTTACAACAGTCAACTTTCCGAATTTATATGGAATCTGAAGGGCGTCACCACCGGGCTTGTAAAGTCCTGTCAGGCCTAATTTCTGCAATATAAAAAATAAAGTAGCTTCTCTTTTCGAAAATCCTGTTGCAACGCAAGGAGCATATTTTCTGAATCTTTTGAGTGCAGAATGATGAAAGGAGGAAACAATAGTGAGATTTTCTCTATGATATTTTTTTATGAGTTTAGCAAGTTTTTCTTCAATTCCTCCACCAGGTTTTTTTATTTCAACGTTTATAATCACGTGTGGGAATTTTTTGAAAACTTCTTCAAGTGTAAGAATTTTTAGGCCTTTTCCTCTAAAAGGGAATGTTTCACCATCTTTAGTGAATTTATAGCCAGCGTCCAGCTTTTTTAATTCGGCGAGGGTGAAATCTTCGATTTCACCCTCGCCGTTCGTCGTCCTTGAAACGTCATCATCGTGAAAAACCACTATTACGGAATCCCTGGTCATGTGAAGATCCATTTCAAGCGCATTTGCTCCCTCCCTGAGGGCATATTCGAACGCTGGTAGGGTACTCTCAGGGAACTCCCCACTCGCCCCCCTGTGAGCAAAAATTATAAATTCGTGCTCTTTGAAAATGGGTTTTAGATCTTTCTTCGTGTATCCTGACAAAGTCAACGATAGAATTTGTAAAACAATGTAAAAAGCAACTACACCTATAAGGAATCTCATATTCTCTAAAATTCTTTGTAGATCCTCCCAAGAGAATGACCGGGCATCTCAATTTTTATGTCAAGAAAATACCCAAATGGTGTTTCGTGCACCTCATACCCCACGTTTTCAAGTCTTTCCCTGGCCCTCCTTAAAATTTCTCTTGAGAGTTCTGGAGAGGCTTTGCTGGTTGAAAGATGGGCAAAAGAATGAAGCAATACTCTCTTTGTGCCCAATTTACCACAAAGCCATTTGATATTTTTTATCAGATTGGTCACAACTTTTGACGCTTTTTCCTCGTCTTCCCTTTCAACATGTATAAAAGCCATGACAAGATCTTCAAAATCTCCACTCTCCGGAGAGGGATCCGGGTTATCAAGGCCCTTCTGTGCAGGTATGTATGAAACTCTGGATGCATGAATAAGAACAACTCTCATAAATCTTCTCCTTCCTTTATCCTGACTAAATTATATAATGCCTCATTTACAGGCATTTCAATCCCTAATTTCCTTGCAATCTCAAGAATATAACCGGTTATAAAATCATTTTCTGTCTTCTTACCCTTCTCTATGTCTTGCAACATCGATGATTTGTTAAGGGATGTTTTCCTGACGACATCAAGAACGTAATCTTCCGGGTTTTCCATGGTCAGACGAATATTCAAAGCGTGGACAACTTTTAGAATTTCTTGAATCGTATTTTTAACAATCCTCCAGTGCCCAGGTTTCTCAAGTGCTCCATTTCTGACTTCCAGAATAGCTGTTAAAGGATTGATAGCGGCATTTATCAAGGCTTTTGACCACAGAATAGATCTGTAATCCGGGTTGTATTTAATCCAAGGAACGTCAAAGACATCAGGTAATGGAGTAGATTCCTTAAACGGTGCAACTACTGTCTCGCCCGTTATAGATGCGACCTGGACCGTATTTTCATCAATTCGAAATCCTCCAAGCGTAGTTATACCAAAGAATATTTTCTCTCTATTTTCCTTACATCGTGATACTATTTCAACATGTTTAAGGCCGTTTTGCAAAAACAAGTAATAAGTTGCTCCAAATTTATCGAGAGTCAACTTCAAAGCTGTCTCAAGCTGATAAGATTTCGTTGTGTATACAATAGCATCGAAAAATTCCCCCTTATTGCTTATCGTGGCAACCTGTGGTCTAATATTTACTTTTTCACTCTGAGGCAAAAGTAAGGTTAGGCCTTTATTTTTCAGTTTTTCCGTTCTTTCATTTGAATAATGGAAAATTTTGACAGAGTTTCCGGACTCCATGAATAGATATGCAATAATCGAGCCAATTGCACCAGGTCCGACAATCAGGATTTTTCTCATTTTTTAGTGGCAATTGTTTCGAAAATTGTTTTTCCCTTCTGGCTCGGTGGCGGAGTTACAAGTGAGAGAAGGAAAAACAAAACTGTTCCACCAACAAGTCCCCAGATAGCAGGATGCCAGCCATGAAGATTTATATGAAGCTTGAAAAACTTCAACAGAATGAGTATAGAAACACCGAAGATTGTCGACCATGCGGCGGCAACACCTGTTGCTCTTCTCCAATAAAGTGCTCCAAGCATAGCCGGAAGAATCTGAAGTGTCCCGGCAAAAGATAGGATAGAAAGCTGGACTATTAGACGCGGAGGATTCAGGGAGATAATGAATATCAGGAGGGAAAGGACAAGCACTACAATTCTGTTTATTCTCAGCTTGTCCTTCATTGTTAGCTCACCCCTGGATTCAAGAATCACATCTCTCGTAAAGAGAGACGAGAGGAGTAAAAGTTGAGAATCGATTGTTGAAAGGGCTGCAGCAAATACGGCCATGATTCCAATAATCATCAAAAAAGGAGAAAGTTCGGATAATACCTTTCCAAGCACCATATCTCCACTTTTCAAATGTGGCCAGACGCATGAAGCTCCGATGCCAAGGATAAGTGATGGAAAAAGAACGAAAGAGGCAAAGATCGCCATTCCTATCATTGATTTTTTTAACGTTTTCACGTCCTTCGCTATGAAATACCGGGTAGTCAATTGAAATTGAGTTGCGGGCATTGCAAAAATCATGATAAAAAATGAAATTAGCATTGTGGTCGTGAATAAATTCTTTGGTCCTGGAATTGTTAATAGCTCCTTCTTTACATTATAGACCTGATGAAACATGCCGGAAAGGGAGCCGAAATGTCTACCGAGAAACCACAGGCTAACAGCGTAGGCACCTACAAACAGAGTGAGACCAAGAATTGCATCTGTCCAGGCAACAGCTCGCATACCACCGGTTTCAATATAGAGGTAGGTAGCAACAAGAGCAATAATGAGGCCTATTAGATAAGGAATCCCTGCAGCACTTTGCAATAATTTTGCAATTCCTATAGCCTGTATAGACATATACGGCAAAAGAAAGAGGAACTGTAAGATCACAGCGATATACAATACGAAACGAGATTCATACCTTTCACCAAGGAACTGTGCAGGTGTGACGAATCCGTATACCTTTCCTGCTTTCCAGATTCTGTATCCAACTAATGGCACCATCAGGGCCATGAAAGTATCGGCCACAGCTATGAATGTCCACGAACCAATCCCATGAGTATAGAAAAATCCGGGCATTCCGACGAGCGTAAAAGCTGAAAAAAGCGTTGCACTGAATGTCAGGAAGGTAACAATCCATCCAATATTTCTTCCTGCGACATAAAATTCCTCAATATTTTTACGGGATTCATGCCTTGCCCTTGAGGATATCCATGCACTTATCCCGATCAGAATCACAATAGCCAGAATTGAGTAAAATGTTATCATTCCTCTTCCTCCTCCGGTTTCCACACCAGTGCATACCAGATGACAAGAAAGAGTAAGATTCCAGTGAACACAAGCAACCAGAAGAGATCAAATGGAAAACCAGCAATAAACGGCTTGATCCTGTGTGGCTTAATGACTATCGGTAGGTAAATTAATGCCCATACAACTAAAAGAAGTACTAAAGGAATCATTTTAACCTCCCTGAAAAATTATTAAGGACTTAATTATTTTAGGGGTTTCACTCTTACCTGTCATCTATTGTTGGTATGAAAGTAAAGATTTAAAATTTAACAAAAATTGGAGGATAGAAAATGAAAATAGCAATCCCTGTAAAATATGGAACTGGTCTGGATGACGAAATTGAAGAACACTTTGGAAGAGCGAGGTTTTACGCAATAATCGAGGTAGATGAAAGTGGTGAAATCATCAAATTCTCCAGCAGGGAGGTTCCCTTCTCAGAACACGGCCCAGGTGACATACCAAACTGGCTTAAATCCTTCGATGTTGATACAGTGATAGCATGGGGCATGGGACAAAAAGCTGTTGATTTTTTCAACAAGCTTGGCATCAATGTAATCATGGGAGCTAACGGTAAATTGAGAGATGTAATTCATGACTTTATGGAGGGTACTCTAAAAACCGAGGAATGGACACACGAGTGTGGTCATGAGAACGGTGAAAATTGCCATTAATTCCCCAATGTGTTAAAATCTTTTACATGAATACGACAATATTGGAAACTCTTAAAAAGGTTTTTGTAAATCATGAAGAGCTTGAGAGGAAGAAAGCAGAAAAAGCAGACTTACTTTCAATTATAGAAAATCTCTTCCGCGAGTTTGACGTTCAGGAAAATCCTTTCACCGTGTCATTCACGGACATAGATCGGGTGGTTCTGCTTCTAATGGGCAAGAAGAGGGATCCATTCCTGGAAGAGGGACTTATCCTTAAAAAAGAATTCGTCGGCAATACTGCTATAAATCTATCGATGGAGTATGGGCATCCTGTTGCTTTGAAAGGTGAGGAGCACACAGCACCCGGGCTAAAAAGATGGTATTGCGCCGCGGCACCTTTAAAAAATCTGAATGGGAACATCATTGGTAGTATAGGGATCTCTACAACAAAGGAAAATTATCCAGATTACGCTCTTGGTATCGTCTCATCACTTGCGAAAGCCATTGAAAATGAAAATAATCTCAGAATTGCCCTTGAAGAGGTGGAGGTTTCTCGAAAGTACCTCGAGATAATAAGTGAGGCATCAAAAGATGGCGTTCTCTGCCTTGATGCTAATGGAAAAATACTATACATCAATGAAGCGGGGACCAGGATATTAAAAATAGACAGGCAAAAGGCCATAGGAAAACACGTTACTGACATAGTGGATTTCACACCCGTAATTTTAAACGTATTCAAAACCCATAAAGGTTACGTTGACAAGGAATTTATAATTGAAAGTCCGTCCCGTGGTCTCCTGCATTTTATAAAAACTGCTGTTGTAGTCAAGGATAAAGATGGAAACTTTTCAGGTGTTGTAGACTTCTTCAGGGAAATTAACAGGGTGAGAAATTTTGTCACTTCATACATCGGTGCTGAGGCTAAATTCACGTTTGACGATATCATAGGGGAAGATCCGAGGTTAAAAGAGGCAATAAAAATAGCAAAGATTGCCGCAAGGTCAAACTCATCTGTTCTCATCACCGGCGAGACGGGAACTGGAAAGGAGATGTTTGCACAGGCAATTCATTTTGAAAGCGATCGCTCAAATGGTCCTTTTGTAGCCATAAATTGTGGTGCAATTCCAAGAGATCTTGCAGAAAGTGAGTTTTTTGGGTATGAGCCTGGTGCCTTCACCGGAGCTTCAAAAAAGGGTCGACCTGGAAAATTTGAGCTCGCCGACGGGGGAACCCTATTCCTTGATGAAATAGAGGAACTCCCCCTCTCACTACAATCAAAACTGTTACGCACTCTCCAGGACAAGGTCGTAACACGTGTCGGTGGCACAAAATCCCTCAAGGTAGATGTGAGAATCATTACTGCATCCAATCGCGATCTGGTTGACCTCGTGAATCGCGGTGATTTCAGAAAAGATCTTTTTTATAGATTGAACATAATTCATATCGAGATACCTCCTCTCCGTGAACGTAAAAATGATATTCCTCTGCTTGTCTATCACTTTATCCAGAAATACAATCAATCTCTGGGGAAAAATATCAAAGGTGCGGATAGATCATTCCTCAAGCCTCTAATGGAATACAACTTCCCGGGGAATGTCAGAGAGCTTGAAAATATTGTTGAAAGAGCTGTAAACATAGCAGAAACAGAAATGTTAAATGAAAATCACCTTCCATCTTACATTTTCTCGCAAACTCCCAAGGAAGCGGACAAAAAATCCTTTGAAGATATAAAAAAAGAGTTGCTTATCGAAACACTCAAAAAGACTCATTTTAACATATCAGAAACTGCCAGACAACTCGGAATTTCCCGTCCCACAGTTTATAAACTCATCAGAAAGTATGGTTTGAAAGAATAGAAATCATCTAAATTTTGCCAATCTTCTCAATGCTTCTATCTTATCTTTCCTGCCGAGATTGGACTCCTTAATCGCCTTTTCAAGTATCTCAATTGACCTATCATACAACTGACGATCCACGGGATACGGGATACCATCCTTACCACCATGAGCATAGGAATATACCGCAGGATCAGTATAACTTGCGGGCGCACCATAAACAACATCTGCAAGGAGAGCGAGAGCCCTTAAACTCTTTGGGCCAAGTCCCCTGATACCAAGTAAAGTCTCAAAATTCTCCGGTTGAAATTCATAAGTTGTTAAAAATACTTTCTTAATACGGTCTGGATTAATATCTCTGGCGAGTAGTTGATGTCTTCTTGGTAAATTTAACTCCTTAATTCTTTTCAACTCTCGCTCAATCTTTTCGGGTTTTTCATGTGAAAGCTGAGTTATCACTTCTCTTGCTTTCTGTGCACTCCTCGCAACTGTATCAACAACGAAATTTGATCTTTTTTGTGAGATAATTCCGGTGTGAGGGGAATCAACAAAATTTCCCGTCTTTATCCAGTGATACCGTCTGGCAAATCTACTCCTTTCATTCATCCCCTGCTGTACCACCGCCCAGAATCCATTTTTTGTAAAAATAATTGTATGGTGGTAAATCTGATATCCATCCTGAATCGCGGTCGAATCCACCTTTGCTGTCATTCTACTCGCGTATACCAAAGGTTCAGCGTCTATCCCATATCGATCTCCGATCAATCTCAACTCATCTGGAGTCTTCCTCGATGTCTTTCCCTTCCCACCTGCCATAAAAACACCAATATCCGGCCCAATCCTCTTAAGGGCCTCCTTTATCGCCCCTGTAGTTGTAGTGGTTAAACCTGAGGAGTGCCAATCAAACCCCATTACATTCCCCAGTGATTGGAACCAGTATGGATCTGCAAGTCTCTTGATAACCTCCTCCGGTCCAAATTCCACAACTATTAATTCGAGTATCTTCTCCGCAAGCACTTTCATCCTATTAAAAAGCCATCTTGGAGCCTTTCCTCCATGAAGGGGAAGATTCGCTACGCCTGTTTTCATAGTATCCTTATAATTCACCAGTCATTATTTAATGTCAATCTCGGACGAGGGGGGATTCGAAAAATTTATTACCAGTAATTACTTCCCCACTCAATTTGTAGAAAAACTCTCTTTATTTCCTCTCCTCCTTGCGGGAAAATCTGCCTCCGCTCACACTTGCGGGAGTGGATTAAGGAGAGGATAAAAAGGGCAATCATTGCTCCCCCTGTCAAATCTGTTCTTTCTGTTCCCTCCCCAATCCTCCCCCACTGTGCTAAACCCACCTTTGTGAAGGATGTTAAAAATAGATTCTCCTTTAACCAATGTATTTTTTCGAAAAGCCCCATCCCTGACGATTCTTAGAATTGTGCGTATGTCACATGTCCACGGTCAGAATTCTCAATGTTGTAAAAAGCCAATTTTACAATTCTTAAGAATCCCATTTGACATGTTAGTCATAAATCCTCTTTGCGTTTATAATAAAATTTTTCAAATGGAGTGAAGGAGGTCATTATGGCACAGACCATAGCACAAAAAATAATTGCAAAACACGCGGGGGTGGATCTGGTAAAACCCGGGGAGATCTATCTCGTTAACGTTGATTTCGCATTTGGTAATGACATAACAGCAGCGTTATCGATAAAACAGTTCAACGAGATCGGAGCCAAAAAGGTCTTTGATCCTGACAAAATCGGCCTTATCCCGGACCACTACACCCCCAACAAAGACATCAAAACCGCTATTATTACACAGAGTATGAGAAACTTCGCAAAAGAACACGGAATCACTCACCATTATGAGGTAGGTGAAGTCGGTATCGAACACGCTCTCCTGCCAGAGAAAGGAGTGATCCTGCCGGGAGATCTTGTGATCGGAGCGGATTCACATACCTGTACTTATGGGGCACTCGGCGCCTTCTCAACAGGTGTAGGCTCGACTGACCTCACATTCGCATGGATTACAGGAAAAGTCTGGCTCAAAGTTCCTGAAACCATAAAATTTGTCATCAATGGGAAACTGCCTCAGTGGTCAGGTGGAAAGGATATTATCCTTTACATAATCGGTAAAATCGGTGTAAATGGCGCCAACTACAGGGTAATGGAATTCAGTGGGGATACCATCAAAAATCTCAACATGGATAATAGATTCACTATCTGCAATATGGCCATTGAGGCCGGGGCAAAAACCGGTATCATTGAACCTGACGAAAAAACCATTCAATACGTTGAGGAAAGAAAAGAGAGATCCACTTATACAGTTTATAAATCAGACGACGATGCTGACTATGAGAGAATCCTCGAGATAAACGCTGAAGATATTGTCCCACAGGTTGCATTTCCGCATTTGCCGGAGAATACAAGGCCTATTTACGATGTAGAAAAAATGGACATCAGAATAGACCAGGCTGTCATTGGCTCATGCACCAATGGGCGAATCTCAGACCTTGAAATTGCAGCAAAGATTTTGAAGGGACATAAAGTGGCTGATAAACTACGGCTGATAATACTACCAGCAACACCTGCAATTTACCATGAGGCATTAAAGAGAGGATACATTGAGACTTTTCTCGAGGCAGGTGCAGTCATTGCACCACCTACCTGTGGTCCATGCCTTGGGGGACACATGGGAGTCCTCGCACCGGGAGAAAAAGCAATTTCGACAACGAATAGAAATTTCAGAGGAAGAATGGGACACGTCGAATCTGAAGTTTATCTCTCAAATCCAGCAGTGGCAGCCGCTTCAGCCATTGCGGGGAAAATAGTCTCTCCAGAATATATCCTCGGAGGTAATTAAAATGAAATTAAGAGGAAAAATTTGGAAATTTGGGGATAATGTAGATACTGACGTTATTATACCGGCAAGGTATTTAAATACAACAGACGAAAAAGAGCTGGCTAAACACTGTATGGAAGATCTCGATCCTGAATTTGCATCAAAAGTTAGACCAGGAGACATCATTATCGCTGGCGATAGCTTCGGCATCGGGTCTTCGCGAGAACACGCTCCTATTGCCATAAAAGCGGCTGGCGTTTCTCTCGTCATTGCAAAAAGTTTCGCAAGAATATTTTACAGAAACGCAATAAATATTGGGCTTCCAATCCTTGAAAATACCGAAGTTTACGATCTTGTTGATACTGGCGACGAAATAGAGGTAGATCTCGATAAGGGAGAAATTCATGTGAAGGATAAAATTTTGAAAGCCAGACCATTCCCGGATTTCATCAAAGAAATTATCCAGTTTGGCGGTCTTTTAAACTATGCAAAGGAGAAGTATTTATGAAGAAGTTCAAAATTGCAGTTTTGCCTGGTGATGGAATAGGCCCTGAGGTTATGGAAGGGGCCATCGAAGTGTTAAAATCTGTTGAAAAAGTGTATGGGGTAGAGTTTGTATACAAATTCGCAGATGTTGGCGGAATTGCAATTGACAGGTGGGGAACACCTCTACCCGATGAAACTATAAAAGTTTGTGAAGAATCCGATGCCATACTTTTTGGCTCAGTTGGAGGACCTAAGTGGGAGCATTTACCCCCTGAAAAACAGCCTGAGCGAGGCGCCCTTCTCCCTTTGAGAAAACATTTTGACTTCTTCGCAAATTTGAGATACGGCAAAATTTACAGACCCCTTATCTGGGCTTCACCCCTGAAAGAAGAGGTCATAGGTGGAGGATTTGACATTATGGTTGTTCGCGAACTCACAAGCGGTATTTATTTTGGGAAACCAAAGGAGATGAAAGAGGATCTGGCATTTGATACAATGCTCTATCACAAATGGGAAATCGAAAGAATTGCAAAGGTGGCATTTGAAACTGCATCCAAACGTAATAAAAAGGTAACTTCTGTTGATAAGGCCAATGTACTTTACACCTCATTGCTCTGGAGAAAGACGGTTGAGGAAATTCACAAAAACTATCCAGAAATTGAATTAAACCATTATTACATCGATAACGCAGCCATGCAGCTTGTCAGGAATCCACGTCAATTTGATGTCATTCTCGCTTCAAATATGTTCGGCGATATTCTCAGTGACGAAATGGCAATGATCACAGGCTCACTCGGAATGCTTCCTTCTGCAAGTATAAACGAAAACAAGTTCGGCCTATACGAGCCGGTTGGTGGCACTGCTCCTGATATTGCAGGGAAAGGAATTGCTAATCCTATCGCCCAAATTATGAGTGCTGCTATGATGTTGAAATATTCTTTTGATATGGATGATGCCTATGAGAAAATTGACAACGCAGTGGAAAAGGTACTTGATGAGGGCCTGAGGACCAGAGACATTTATTCCGGAAAAGATGGAGAGAAACTTGTTGGGACAATGGAGATGGCCAAGGAGATAGCGAGAAAAGTACTCGAAGAGTAGAGATGATGCAGGAAAGGACCGCTACCAGACTGGATGATATTGAAAAGGGGGCGGTTCGCAGTGTGAAATTTATTTAATTAAAATTTGGGGTGGGGCGGCCTTTGGCCGCCCCACCCCAATCCAAAATAACAAACTCCCCATCCATGACCTCCTGGAATTTAGTTCTTATCTGTAAACTACATTTCTGGGAATATTATCCGTTGTCCCGTGAGACAGCTTATGCTTCAGCACAAGCTTTTCCCAGTTTTTGTCCACATTCTTCTGAATATACTCAATTTTATCTTCTGTTAGGTGTCTGAATCTCCCCTGGAGCTTTAAATACTCTTTAACGGGCAACCCCTTTGGCCAGTAATTGATCGTGTATTTATCACCATAGTCCTCTATTTCATAGAGTGGGAATACCTTCGTTTCCACGGCAAGACGGGAGACTTTTATAGACATGTCCGAAGCGATTTTCCAGCCAGGTGGACATGGAGATAGCACATGGATAAACCTTGTACCTCTCAATCCTTTTGCCTTTTTAAATTTTCTGATAAAATCCTCCGGGTAGGCCACCGTTGCCGTGGCCTGATAAGGAATGCTGTGAGCTGCAAGGATTTCCATTATATTCTTTTTAGGCCTATCTTCAGGATGCTTTTCTGGGGTCGTTGTGGTCCATGCACCGTACGGTGTAGCACTGGATCTTTGAATTCCGGTATTCATATAAGCTTCGTTGTCGTAAACAACATAGATAATATCTTCATTTCTCTCAGCCGCACCTGAAAGAGCTTGGATACCGATATCAAAGGTTCCACCATCGCCTGCCCATGCCATCACAGTCACATCACCTTTTCCTCTTATTCTGAGACCTGATTTTATTCCTGAAGCTACAACCGCTGCTGTTTCAAAGGCTGTATGAAAGAGAGGAACTTTAAGTGCATGCGCTGGAAATGCTCCATCGATGATTGTCCAGCAGCAAGCGGGTATTACTACAACCGTATTGGTCCCAAGTGCCTTCAAAGCCAATCTCATTGCAATAGTTGCACCACAGCCCTGACACGCTAAGTGCCCGGAGTTAAAATTCTCCTCCATTGGAACCTGATTGTACCAGAAACTCATGATTTTACCCCCTTCCAGATTATATCTTCCTGAATTTCATCTCTTGTCTTCACGTCTTCTATAATCTCCTTAATATCTTTTGCTGTGATGTCTCTTCCTCCAAGACCAAGAATATAACCGAACATCAGGGGCCTCTCTCCATCCTTCATTCTGTAAAGTGCAGATTTCAATTCTTCATAAAATATTCCATGGTGTCCAAAGGAAATATTCCTGTCAAGTACAGCGACCTTCTTCCTGCAGCAAAGAACTTTCCTGAGGGCGGCCGCCGGGAATGGCCTGAAGGTCCTCAATTTTAAAACACCAACTTTTTCACCCGTTTCCTCTCTGTATCGCCTGACTGCATACTTTACCGTGCTCGTGAACGCACCAGCCGAGACAAGAACAGTCTCTGCATCATCCATCATATATTCTTCAAATAACCCATATTCTCTTCCAAAATGGTTACCAAAGTTTTCGCCCTCTTTCTTGATCACATCAATGGCTTCTTCCATTGCTTTCTGCATTTTAAATCGCCATTCCATATAAATATCTGGCCCGCCAAGAGCACCCACGGCATAATTATTACCCGGTTCAACAACGTATAAGGGGTTCTCACGTGGAGGGAGAAATTCATCGACCATTTCTTGCGGATAGATCTCAACTGGTTCATTTGTGTGAGATAGGACAAAAGCTTCAAGGACGATCATTACGGGTAAATTTACCTGTTCTGCTATTTTGTAGGCGAGGATGACATTATCAAGAGCTTCCTGGTTGGATTCCACGTAAATTTGTATCCATCCGGTATCGCGTTGAGCAAGGGAATCAGTCTGCTCTGTCCAGATTGACCATGGTGGTCCAAAGGCCCTGTTTACATTTGCAAGTACGATTGGAAGGCGCGCACCAGCAGCCCAGTGAAGCATTTCGTGCATAAGTGCAAGTCCCTGAGCAGAGGTTGCAGTAAATGCGCGTGCACCGGCAGCTGCCGCACCAATCACAGCGGACATGGCCGAGTGCTCTGACTCTACTTTAATAAACTCTGCCTCAAGTTCACGGTTCGCCACCATCTCTGATAATAGCTCGACAATGGTAGTCTGTGGAGTTATTGGATAAGCCGAAATGACCTGTACTCTTGAGAGTTTTACTCCCCAGGAAACTGAATTATTTCCAGTCAAAACCTTTTTAATACCAGTTTTTACAGTTGCCATCGTTACCTCCTAAAAATTCCTGACCTGTTCCATCTGAATAACGTCTCTCGGACATTCAGCAGAACATATTCCACATCCCTTGCAATAATCGTAGACGAATACAGGCTGATCATTTTCCCATTTTATTGCCATATCGGGACAGAACACCCAGCAGGTACCGCATCCGTTACAGTGTCCACAGGAGAAACACCTCAGGGCCTCACGCCTAACCTGATCATCTGTATAATCACCAATTTCCTCTTTATCAAAGTGCTTTATTCTCTCCTCTAAAGGCAACTCTGGTTGTCTCTCTCTGGGTTCTTCTATAAAGTAATCTGTCACTATTTTGCTGAATTCAACAACTTTCTCAAAGGGTTTAAATTTCTTTAATTCAAGCCCATTAAGCATTCTGTCAATATTAGTTGCCGCTCGTTTACCCAGCGCGATTGCCTCGATAACAGTGGCCGGACCAAGGACAAGATCACCTCCTGCAAACACTTTCGGATCCTTGGTCGCAGTTGTCTCAACGTCAACGTCAAGCCATCCTTTTTCCCCTAATAAACTCTCAGGAAAAACAGATAGATCTGCAAGCTCACCAATAGCTGTTATAACCGCATCGTATTCATCTGTAAACTCTGACCCTTCAATAGGTATGGGTCTTCTTCTACCACTGGAATCGGGCTCCCCAAGTTTCATCTTTATGTTCGTGAGTACAATCTTTTCATCTCTCTTCTCAGCTTTAATGGGGAGTGTTAAAAACTTAAATTCGATGCCATCTTCAAGTGCCCTGACTACTTCTTCTCTGATTGCTGGCATCTCCTTTTCGGTTCTCCTGTATAGAACTACTGGTGTAGCTCCAAGTCTCAAAAGACTTCTTGCAACATCCATTGCAACATTTCCACCTCCAATAACTGCTACCCGACCTTGAAATTCTCTGATCTTGCCCGTGTTCACATCTTTCAAAAATTCAACTCCCTTGATGAAGTTTTCTTCACCCGGAATCTTCATCTCTCTTTCAAGTGGAGCTCCTGTACCAAAAAACACCGCATCGTATTGTTTTTTTAAATCGGAAAATGTGATGTCCTTTCCTATCTCCGTGTTCATCTGAAACTTCACACCCTCTCTTTTAAGGGCCTCAATCTCCTTATCAAGTATGTCTTTTGGCAATCTGTAATCCGGAATTCCGTACCTGAGTACACCACCTGCCTCTGAATCCCTTTCAAAAACGATGACCTTATAGCCTTTCTTTCTCAAGTAATGGGCAGCACTAAGTCCGGCAGGTCCGGAACCGACTATTGCGATTTTTTTATCCAGTTCTACCTCCGGGGGAGACCATTTTTTCTCAAGGTATTTATCGCCAAGGTACCGTTCAATTCCTCGTATTCCTATAGCTTCATCAAAATACTGCCGGTTGCACTTTTGCTCACAGAAGTGCGGGCATACGCGCCCGGTAATCGAGGGAAAGGGATTACTATCGTGCAGAATTCTGGCTGCCTCATCAAGCTTTCCTCTGATCAGCATGTCGAAATAAACTGGAATCTCGATACCAGCAGGACATGCTGCTGTACACGGAGCTGTGCTTTCAATGAGAACTGGCTGAATATTTTTCCAGCTGCCCGTCTTGTTAATTAAGGTTGACGTCAGCGTAAGTGGAGCCTCAGGAATATTACTCAGGCCATACTTTTCACTCATATTTTAACCTCCGATGCTTTTCTAATTCTAACAGAATAGTAAGCTTCTTCTGCGGCTCTGGCATTCTCTTCAGGTTTTATCGGGACTGTCTGCTTTATCGCTTCTTTAACATTCTCAATGCTGACAAGTTTAGTAGCTCCAGCATAGCCTCCAAGAATAGCAGTGTTAACAATAGGCTGAGCCTTGGTCCCGAGCCTATGTTTTATCGCAATAGACGATGCATCCACTGTTGCAACATTATAAATTTCAGGTATATCAATATTTTCTGGAGCCTCAGGAGAATTGATAATAACCCAGCCACCAGGTTTCAAACCCTCAAGAACGTTAATCTGGTCAAGTAGGGTGGGATCCAGGATTATAATTTGATCCGGTTCATAAATCTGTGAGCGTACGAATTCCTCTTCACCAGGCTCTGCAACTCTCAGGAATGCCTGAACAGGAGCGCCACGGCGCTCGACCCCATACTGGGGATAAGATTGAATATATCTACCTTCAAGGAAGAATGCTATACCGAGGGCCTTTGATGCAACAACAGTACCCTGCCCTCCACGACCGTGCATTCTAATCTCAATCATAAAGAGTTACCCCCTTTATCGAATTTTCTGTATATGGAATTTCAGGTGTTCTATCAGAATGGAAGGAAAACCGCAAATTTTTTAGACCGCATAGCATTGTCCAAAGATTATTGCAAAATATTACATCCTGTCAAGGCCACTGGAACGATATCTGAAAAATTAGCTCGAATAAAAAAGAATCCGGACTTCTGAATCTACCTCCAGGAAAATCGTCGTTTAAGCTTAATACCTATTGCGATAATAAAAGCAACCTCCACTGGAAGTTCTCTTAATTCCACGTTAATCTTAATTAAAAACAGAAGGAGGATTTCAGAATGAAGGTCTCAACAGTTGAGGAAATGCATCAGCTTGACAGAAACGCTATGGAAAAATACGCCATTCCCGGTATTATCTTGATGGAAAATGCAGGAGAAGCTGCCTACTACGTCATCCTGAATGAATTCGGGGTTAAGGATAGAAGATTCGTCGTATTCTGCGGTTCGGGACATAATGGTGGTGATGGCCTTGTGGTAGCGAGAAAAATCTTCTCTACCGGTGGGGATGTCAGAATTCTCTGCCTCAGTACACCAGAAAAGTTTGACGAGACTGTGAATTTTCACTTTGAAATGGTCAAAAGAGCAGGAATTCCTTTCGAACTCGTTACCGAAGATAACCTTGATATGGTGGAAGCTTACATTGAAGATTCTGACGCTATAGTTGACGCTATCCTCGGCACCGGTATCCACAGAAATGTGGAAGGTAAATACAGGGAAGTCATTGAAATGATAAATAATAGTGAAAAGCCTGTTTTTGCAATCGATATACCATCAGGGATAAACGGAAACACAGGAAGAGTAATGGGTACCGCTGTCTTTGCTGATTTCACAATAACCTATGGACTGCCTAAAATCGGGAATATTCTTTACCCCGGATTTGACCACTGCGGTAAACTCTTTGTTACACATATCTCCTTCCCACCTCAAAATTACAATTCTCCGGACATCAAAGTGGAAACAACCAGATTCCTTCCGTTAATGATTAGAGAAAGTGATACTCACAAAGGGTCTTATGGAAAGGTCCTCTTTATTTCGGGCGCGTCTCTTTACTTTGGTGCACCTTACTTTTCTGCAATGTCTTTTCTAAAGGCAGGTGGAGGACTTGCCTATCTTGCAACACCGCGCTCAGTAGCACCTTCAATCGCAGCTAAAGGAAATGAAATAGTCTTTGTGCCACTAAAAGAGACAAAGGACGGAACAATTTCCGTGGATAATCTCAATTTCCTGCTTGAATTCTCAAAAGGAGTCGACATGGTTGTACTTGGCCCGGGTGTAAGCCTGAATCAGGAAACACAGGAATTTGTGAGAAAAATTACTCCTCTGATGGAAAAACCTCTACTCATAGATGGTGATGGACTTACCGCAATTGCCTCAAATATCGAAATCCTGAAAGAGAGAAAGGCACCTACAATATTGACCCCACATCCTGGAGAAATGTCAAGGTTAACCGGCCTCTCGACCGATGAAATTAGAAATAATAAGGTTAACGTGCTCAGAAACTTCGTCACAAAGTACGGCGTAATTACGATTCTTAAGGGTGCACACTCACTGATCGGATACCCTGATGGGAAAATCACTGTAAATCTGAGTGGTAACCCAGGAATGGCAACAGCTGGTAGTGGTGACGTATTAACAGGTACGATTGCAGCAATGCTTACGGCCCATGGATTCAGTCTGGAAGACGCTGTAAATATGGGGGTTTTCTTCCACGGACTTGCAGGAGATATAGCAGCCGCTGAAATAGGAGAAGATGGTGTCGTTGCGGGAGACATTCTGAAATTTCTACCGGATGCCCTTGAATTTTACAGAGAAAACTACGAAGAAATAGTCGAAACTAACTACTGGAGTTTATACACAATTTAGGAGGAAATCATGAAAGCCTGGATCATTGAAGAGCAAAAACCTGTTGAGGAGAAACCTCTGAAATTCGTTGAATTACCAGACCCACACCCAGGACCAGGTGAAATCCGCATCAAAATAATGGCCTGTGGAGTCTGTAGAACCGATGCACATATTGCCGAAGGTGACTTACCACTTCATAAAAAGCCTATCATTCCCGGACACGAAATTGTTGGTATTGTCGATGAAATTGGGGAAGGTGTAACAAAATTTAAAATTGGAGAACGGGCAGGAGTCACATGGCTAAACTACGCCTGTGGTTCCTGTAAATACTGCAGAAAAGGGAAGGAAAATCTATGCGAAAATGCGAAATTCACAGGATGGGATGTAGACGGTGGTTACGCAGAATTCACAATCGTTAATGAAAAATTTGCTCTGAAACTACCGAATAATAAATCATTTGAAGAACTTGCTCCATGGATGTGCCCTGGTGTTGCTGGCTATAGAGCTTTCAGATTAACAGGATTAACCGGTGGCCAGAAACTCGGTCTCTACGGCTTTGGACCATCGGCAACTTATATTCTGCAGGTCGCCAAGCACCTTGGATTAGAAGTTTTTGTAATTACACGGAGCGAGAAAAATAAAGAAGCAGCAAGAAAACTTGGTGCTGATTGGATCGGTGGATACGATGATGTGCTACCTGTGAAACTTGACGGGAGTATCCTGTTCCCACCTGTGGGAGATCTCGTGTCATTTGCCCTTTCTCAACTCGACAAGGGTGGAAGATTGGTCCTCGGCCCGGTTACAATGACACCGGTAGTAATCAAAGATTACAACTTGCTCTGGCATGAACGTGAAATTGTCTCTCTCGCTAATGTTACCCGTGAGGACGGTGAGGAATTTATCAAGATAGCAAGTCAGATAGATATAAAAATGGACCTTGAAGTGTATCCTTTTGAAAAAGCCCCTGAAGCGCTGATTGCTACAAGACACAGTAAACAGAAAGGTACAGCGGTACTGAGGATAGGAAAATAGAGCTTTCATCACGGGCAATATTTGCCAATGTAATTCCTGAGTACCTTGTTATGGAGAATTTTTGAAGTCAATTTCTATTCGGAGATATAATTTTCGACTTTCTGGAATTTTAGACAGCGGACCCGGTGCCAGGATCAAAGGAGTTGTGCCTGAGGCCGTTCAAAAAAATGTTTTGGGGAAAAGGAGGATGGTAATTTTTAACCTGACCCCACGCAGTGCCTTTAGCACCGTGAGTGGGGAGATAAAGGAGAAGAACTCTCGCCTTTCCCCTTACCCACTCCTGCAGAGCGGGAGAGAAAATTGAGGATGAAATCTCATGCAAAGTAGATGAGGGAAATAATGGATATTACTTTTAACCTTGAGGACAACCTCTCTTTGTTTTATTCATAAATTCTGTATAATTTTTGCATTATGAGGGCAAAAATCTGCGTTATACCTTCCCTCTCAATACATAACCAGTTTGAAGTCATTTTTAAAATTTTCATGGGTAATGTCAAGTACTGTGGGGAAGACACTTACCGTCCACTTCCCCTAAGATACGTCAGCACTGTATGGGGGATACTTATCAATCTCCTCCCCCACAAGACGGATGTCTTGAGGGGGAGGATTAAGGAGGGGGCAGAAAGGGCAGACTTGATGGGGAAAAGCGAATAATAGTCTTATTGTCCCCCCCTTCATTTCCTCCCGCCGTGCGAGAGGGAAGATTATAGGTGGATCTTCTCGCAAGCAAGAGGGGGAGATAAAGAGAGTTTTTTCCGTAAAGTGAAAGTGGAAGTGGTTACTGGTAAAATATTTTTCGAACACCATCAATAGTTGCGTCTTGACATAAAATAAACAGGAGTGTAAAAATAAGAAGCCAACTGGGGCGTCGTCTAATGGGTAGGACACAGGATTTTGGATCCTGTAGTGGTGGTTCGAATCCACCCGCCCCAGCCAGAGAAAAAGATCGGGGCGTAGCGCAGTCCGGTTAGCGCGCTTGGTTCGGGACCAAGAGGTCGCTGGTTCGAATCCAGTCGCCCCGATTTTTTTATATTGACATTACTTCATAAACCGTGTAAGATATTGACCAAATTGGTCAACTATTATGGAAAAGGAAAGGGCTCCAAAAGAAGACAAAAAGGAAGTCAATAAGCAGGCCTCAAGTTCTTCCATGTTTATTATGCTAAAGGAAGGGGATATTTGCCCTAATTGTGGACTTGGAAGGATCAAAAGAGGTCCCACTGGAGATCTGGTCTGTGAAATCTGCGGTTACGGGACCATTCCCAGAACCTGTTAAAATCATTAGGAGGTGAATTTAAATGGCATTGTTAGGAGAAAAAGATAGAGAGTATCTTAAAAACCTCTTCTCCGAGAAGATGAAGAACGACGTAAAAATTGTATTCTTCACACAGAACATAAACTGCGATTATTGCCCCGATACAGAGATGATTCTGAAAGAGGTCGAGGGTCTATCAGACAAAATCAAGGTTGAGGTCCATAACCTTGTTGACGAAAAGGATCTGGCTGAAAAATTCGGAGTCGACAAAGTCCCGGCTATCATCCCCATACAGATCAAAAATGGCGAAGAGAAAGATTTTGGTATAAGATTTTTCGGTATTCCATCCGGATACGAATTTACATCCCTGATTGAAAGTATTGTAGGAGCATCCACAGGTTCAACTGATCTATCAGAGAAAACGAAAAACTCTATTAAAAATTTAAAGCAGCCTGTTCATATACAGGTTTTCATAACTCCAACATGTCCATATTGCCCAAGAGCGGTAATGCTTGCCCACAAAATGGCGATTGAAAGTGAAAATATTAGAGGAGATATGATCGAATCTATAGAGTTTCCACAACTGGCAGACAAATACGGCGTGTACGCAGTTCCAAAGATTATCGTAAACGACAAAGTTGAATTCGAAGGAGCCCTGCCCGAGCCCCAATTCCTTGAGAAGGTACTCGAGGCAGTTGAAGTGGAAGTTTAAGAATTTTATGATTGTGGGGCGGCCGCACTTGAGTGCGGCCGCCCGCTCTTTTATTTTTTTATCCCTTTCCAAAAAATCACTGGAATTTTCTAATCGATAAATTAGATAACTATTTTCCCCTCAGACCTTCGGCTGTAATTTCATCAGAGTGTATCCATTTTGCAAAGATATTTGCCGTTTATTTAAAATCAAAGTTACTGCATGTTTGAACCTCAGTTTGAAGTACAGAGAGATTTCCAAAAAGTACAAATGACGCTACTCCTGCCTACTTTCCCCAAAGAAGAGAGCAATGTTGAATGGCTATCGGTTTTCCCTGTTTCCCCTGTTTCAAAGGAGGATTTGAAAAAGTCCCACTTTTTAGAAGGAGGCACGAGGGATAGCCACTTTATGAAGTCACCATCACAATCTTTCCCTGCGCTGCGCGTGGGGACTGATATTGCCCATGTTTTTTAAGTTTATGTATAAATATTCAGAATTTCCGTGCCGTGAGGAGGGATTAAAGGAAAATCCCCTACAGTACTAACACGCTGCGGGGAAGGGGTTTGAAGAGGGACTATCCGCGAAGTGGGAGTTGTCGAGTGTCCCCAAACACAATGAAAAGCAGTTTGTGAGAATACACGCAATTTCTCCTCTCACCCACAAATACCCATTTTACAATTCTTCTCTCCAACGAAGTGGTAGAGGTTATCTCTCCCTTTCCACATACGGGAGCTCATCCCACAATTTCCCCTGTGGTTTGAGGGAGGGTTCACACACAAACTCCCCTCCCACTTTGCAGGAGTGTATCTCACAATTCTCCTTCTAAGAAGGGAAAGGAATCAACCGTAATTCCCCCTCCCGCTTGCGGGAGTTCACCGACCACCTCCCCTCCCGCCGTGCGGGAGGGGATTAAGGGGAGGGTAACAAAAACCCCGCCCGCTTTTCCCTGTCAAATTCACTCTTTTTGCCCCCTCCTTTATCCTCCCCCACTTCGTGGGGGAGGGGTTTGGAAAGATGATCCACCCACAAAGCAAAGCTTTGCGGGAGAGGGGTTTGAAGAGTGTCCCCGGCAGCATGTGAGAAGGATCATGTACAACCTCCCCTCTCATGAAGTAGGAGGGGACATTGCCAGTAGAACTATAGCAATGCAGGAGGGGATGCGATTAGATATTTATCGAACTCCCAGGACATACTATTGACAAATCGAACAAAATAGTCGATTAATACAAAACCATGCCAGGTAAAAGAGAAAGGATCATAGAAGCCGCACGCGAATTGATCGGAAAGTTCGGATTTAAAAAGACAACAATGGAAGATATTGCCAAGGCTTCAAGGATTGCTAAAGCAACTATTTACCACTATTTCACTTCCAAGGAGGAAATTTTTAAGGAAATTATAGACAAGGAGGGGGAGACACTAAGATTCATGCTAAAAAAATCTATCGAAAACATCGATGACCCAGTGCAAAAAATAAGAGTTTATACAAAAGTTCGATTCGAGTATCTATCAAGGCTGGCTGTCTACTATTCAACGATGAAAGAGGAGTATTTCCAGTACCTTCCATTCATCCGTAAGGAGAGGGAGAGATACAACAGATTCGAAATAGACACCCTGAGTGAAATATTTGACGAGGGTGTAAAAAAAGGTATTTTCAACATTCCAGACACTCGACTTTACGCATTCTTAATTCTTCAGGCCATGCAGGGACTCGAATATCCACTTGCCACCGGTGAAGCATTGAAATTTGAGGATCGGGAGCTCGACCTTGATGAGGCACTCGACATTTTCCTCGATATTTTTATCAAGGGTATATCAAAAAAATGTGCAGAACAGCAGTAATACAAAATTTTTTGACCTCAATTAGACCAAATAAACAATTTGGTCGAATATTAGAGAGGAGGATGAGGCGATGGAAAAATTCGGAAAATTCGTTCTGAGGATAAGAATTCCGATAATCATACTCACAGGGCTTCTCACAGTGTTTTTCTCATTTCAACTGAGAAAAATCAGGATTGAAAGTGACCTGGCGAAATATCTGAAGCAGGATGCTCCTGAGGTAAAGCTGTTCAACTATATTGGTGAGAAGTTTGGGGGAAATGAAATTGTTCTCGTGGCTCTGAAGACCGACAACATTTTCACCTATAAAAATCTAACTTTACTCGAGAAGCTTACTGATAGATTTTCAGGCATAAAAGGGGTCGCATCGGTAACAAGTTTAACGAACATAATTGACATCAGAAAGTCTGACGAGGGATTGGAAGTAACAAATCTCCTCGAAGAGGGGAACATCCCTCGAGACCGCTCGTCTCTTGAGCATCTCAGGGAATATGTTCTTAGAAAAGACATGTACAGGGGGAAAATTATATCACCGGATGGGAAAATTGCACTCATTATCGTCAGGCTTGGAGAAACAAGGGACAGGATAAAGGTTGCCAAAGAGATTAAGAGAATAACCTTTGATGAAATTTCAAAGTCCGGCCTCCATCCTGAGGTGTACTTTAGTGGTCTTCCCATGCAAATGATTGAAGTGAATGACTACATTATGAAAGACCTGAAAAGGCTGATCCCTGTGGTTTCCATTGTGGTAATGATTGTGCTTTTCCTCGGGCTGCATAATCTGAGAGGAGTCCTGCTTCCACTCTTAATTGTAGCTATTTCTGTCGTATGGACTATTGGATTAATGGCAACTTTACATCGACCCCTGTCTGTAATTTCGAACATCCTCCCCGTGCTCCTCATTGCGATTGGGACTGCCTACAGTATTCACTTCATTTCGAGATATAGAGAAGAGACTAAAAACGGGGATACCCACAAAACTCTTCTTGATACTTTTATGGGAGTTGGAATTCCCATCATTTTATCGGGTTTAACCACCATCGCTGGTTTCATTTCATTTGCAGGGGCATATCTCGTATCTGTAACGGATTTTGGTATTTTCTCTGCCTTTGGTGTATTCACTGCTCTTCTCTTGTCTCTGACACTTTTACCTGCGATACTCTCCCTTCTTCCACCTCCATCGTCGAAATTCAAATATCTTGAGAGTGGATCAAATCTGCTTGAAAAAACCATTGAACCGGCAGCAAAGTTTGTGGTAAGAAATGAAAAACTGATACTATCCCTCGGTTTCATTGTCTTCATTCTGGGAGTGATCGGCACAACGAAAATAAAGACCAGTGTTAATCTCCTCGATTATTTCCCCAAGAACAGTGACCTGAGAAGATCGGAGAAGATTTTCCAGAAGTACTTCGGTGGCTCGATCCCCATCCAGATTTACATCAAGGGGAATCTCAAAAATCCCGCAGTCCTGAGTGAGATGTACCGACTGGAAAAGTACTTAAGACACCTTGACGGAGTAAATAACCCCCAATCACTTGCCTCACTTATTTCCGAAGAAAATTTTGTCATGAATAACGTCAGGGAAATTCCACTGGACAGAGAAAGCGTGGCAAACCTACTTTTTATGCTCGAAGGACAGGATATCCTTGACCAGATGGTTGATCATAAATACACCGAGGGGATAGTGCAGGCAAGATTTTCAAGACCCGAGACACATTACATAGTCTCGACGGTGGATTCGATTGAGAATTTTATTGAAAAGGACATGGTTAGGAATGGAATAATTTGCAGGAGGGAGGCCATACCGGATTCATTAAAATCAACCGTAGATTCCATTCTGATATCGAGAGTTGCCCAGGAAATAAAATGGGATATTCAGTACAGAACCGGGAAAAATGTTCCAACCTCGACTATTGTGAAAATACTCCAGACTCCTTCAAATGAGCAGTTAACCCAAAGTGATCTGGACAAACTAAGAAAAAACCTCTTTGAGTATTTTTACAATGAATTCGATATTGAGCTAAGGGAAGATGTTGCCAGATCAATATCAAATGAGATAACCAACACAGCAGAGAATGGCACCTTCAGTGCAAAAAGGTTCAGAAGTATCCTCGAAAAACATATCAAAAAACTGGACAATGAGACCCTTAATGACGCTTATTCCTATGTATCTTCATTGATCGGAAATACCAGGAAAATGGCCGCAACGAGAGGATTGACAGGGGAAATCCTCAAATCCACAGGTCTTAAACCAGATGGACACCTTGTCGAAGATATAGAGGGTGATCTCTATCAACTATTTGAGGACCAGATTTACATTCCTGGTGGAATTGTAAAGGGAGAGTCCTTCAAATTTGAGGCGGTAAACAATGGTTTCTTAAAAATTTACGACCAGTTCCATCTGAGTCTCCTGAAATCCCAGAAGCAGAGTTTCATCCTGGCCTTTATTCTTGTAACAATTCTCGTTTCGCTACAGTTATCATCTATATTCGGTGGATTAATCGGCATCATCCCGATCCTTCTTGTGGTTGCTTTCGTATTCTTCATAATGGGGTTCACAGGGATTCCTCTCGACAATGCTACAATGATGATTGCCGCAATTGTGATTGGAATCGGAATTGATTACGTAATTCATTTCACCTCAAGATTCAGGAAAGAGATCGCCAATGGACTGAAAAACGAGGAAGCTCTTGAAAAAACACTGCTTACAACAGGTAAAGCAATTTATCTCAACGCCTTAACCGTTGGCCTCGGTTTCCTTGTCCTGATCTTTGCTGAATTGATTCCGCTAAGGACATTTGGGTGGATGGTTGCTCTGACCATGCTTCTCAGTGCCATTTTTGCAACAACAATTTTACCGGCTTTGATTTTAACTGAAAGAAAACTGAAAGGAGGTAGGTAAAATGAGAAAGTGGATTATAACACTACTTATGGCATTACCACTATTGGCTAATCAAAACGCAAAGGTAATTCTTTCCCGTGTGGACTCCGTAATGAATGCCCCGAAAGATAGAGAGATGAAGATGATAATGATCCTGATAGACAAACATGGTGAGAAAAGCATAAGAGAGGGGGAATCGTACCAGAAAGGCGATTCATACCGGTTGATACGATTTACAAAACCTGCGGATCAACGTGGAATTGCTTTCCTTTCGCTTCCACATGACGTGATGTACGTTTATTTCCCTGCATTCAAAAAGATCAGAAGGATCGCTTCTCATGTCAAAAATTCCACGTTCGCCGGAACCGATTTCACATACGATGACCTCTCTACTTTCAAATATTCAAAGGATTACAACCCCACTCTGCTAAGCGAAACCGATTCCACCTACGTTTTAAAACTAACCCCCAAGCCAGGGGTCAAAAAAGATTACGGATACCTGAAAATGTGGGTGGATAAAAAGACATATCACATCCTGAAGATAGAATTTTACGATAAAAGTGGAAATCTGTGGAAGATACTGACCTTCAAAAACATCAGAAAGATCAAAAATTACTGGATCTCTGGCGAAATGGATATGAAAGATGTGAAGAAACAGCATACAACGATAATGAAATTAAAAGACATAAAACTGGACACGGGCATTCCCAATAGTTTCTTCTCGAAGCGGACACTCAGAAAAATGCACTAAAAGGAGGTCAAAAAATGAGGAAATTACTAATTTTACTTATTGGCCTTCCACTTTTTGCCGGTGTAAATCCAGGAGGATTTATAGAATATTACGCCAGGTATTGGGCAAACAAAGACTCTGCAAGATGGACGCTCAACCGCCTCACGTTCAAGTTGAACATGGAAGGTGATCTCAACGAACATCTTCATCTCAAAGTGGAATGTTACCTGACATCAAACGGATTTCCTCAAGTCAACGAATTAGGAGATCTGACTGCCAGAACTGATGTGAGTCCAGTGTCCTACAGACTTGGAGAGGCGTATGCGGATATTTACGGATTTCTTCTCCCGAATCTCGACCTGAGGATAGGCAAACAGGAGATCAACTGGGGAACAGCGGATAAAATAAACCCAACGAGCAATCTGAATCCATACGACATGGATGACTTTTTGAATTTCGGTGATAAATTACCCGTCAATGCGTTGCGTGCTTTCTACTCAACATCGGTTGTTAATTTTGAATTTGCATTCGTACCGCTTTTCACTCCCTCGTACATACCTTCCAATGAATTCACAACGGCCTTCTTCAATCAAGTGTCACTGCCCCAGAATATTCCTATAAACAGCATGGATTACTACCTGGTAAAGCCTGCTCCAAAGATAAAAGAGTCGTCCTCCTTC
>CAYNMM010000062.1:0-18813 GCA_964398355.1 uncultured bacterium | reverse complement strand
TATCTTCGGATATTTGTCTTTTAATCGCAATATCATGAAAGGTGACGGTTTTCGACATCCTGACCTTACAGAAGGATGGTAAGGGCAAAAAATTACATCTTTGACCCAGATATGCTCCATACTCAACCTGTTTAATATCTCCAATGTAATAATCCTGTATCTTTCAAATGAAAAGTATCCCCTATTTATTCCCGATTGGTTCGTGACAATAAATATAGAAAAACCAAGTGACCTAATTTTTTTTAATCCTTCAATTGCACCTGGTAAAAATCTGATGTACTCAGGGGAGTTTATGTAGCCGACATCTCTTATTATGGTACCATCCCGGTCAAGAAATACGGCCTTCATTAATCAAAAATTTTTTAAACTCTCTAAATGCCCTTGACCTGTGACTAAGCTTGTTCTTGAGCTCCATGGACATTTCCGCAAATGTTATTCCCATCGGAGGATAAAGAAAAATGGAGTCGTATCCAAACCCCTGATTGCCACGTTCTTCGACAGTTATAAATCCTTCAACTTCTCCTATGAAATGGAAAATTTCATTCTCTGCTCTTACGTAGGTTACCACTGTAACAAATTTTGCGCGTCTGTCATTCACCCCGTGCAGCAATTTCAAAAGTTTTCTGCGGTTATCCACATACGTTGCGTCAGGGCCAGCGAATCTCGCAGAAAATACTCCAGGCATTCCTTGAAGGGCTTCAACAACCAATCCTGTGTCATCAGCCACTGATGGAATTCCCGTAGCTCTGAAAGCTTCTTCGGCCTTCTTTTGGGAATTTTCTAATAAGGTTAAGCCATCCTCCTCTGCGCCCTCCATCTCATGGAAATCGATCAAAGAAAGCAACTTAATATCCACATCTTTAAGAAGATGTTTTATCTCCCGGAATTTATCGGGGTTCTTTGTCGCGACAAGGAGTTTTCTCAATGGGTCTTTATTTCAGTTTCAACTACAAACGCATCAGGATAACCATTGGCTCTCAAATATTCTTTGTATTCTTCCGCATCATCCCGGCTCTTGAAATCACCCACCCTCACCTTGTAGAATGGAGGAATATACTCAATGTAAACGGGCTTTGAGAGCACCTTTCTCGCTTCTCTGGCAACCCTTTGAGCATTCTCCTTTTTCAGTGTAGCAAAAATTTGAACTCTGTAGCCAAAAACCTTTTCCGGCTCCTGGATCTGTTCATTGTCTGATGGAGTAACAACGGGAACTTGATTGGCTGTTGTCTCAGGAATTGCTGATGTTGTCTCAGGCACTGTAGCCACTTCCTGAGGTAAAACCACCTGGACTGTATCTTTTTTCTTACCAGTATCACTCTCAAAAACAACCACCGGTCCCTCAAAATTTATATTCTGCTTCTTTTTTACTGCCGTCTTCGTTGTTTCCACATTAGCCTGTTTTGGTGTATATACATGTGTACTCTCTGGAGGTGGAACCGTAATCTGGGTTTGTTGCTTAACCTCCTTCCTCTTTGCACAGGAGTTTAAAGTCAAAAGCCCCCCGATAACAAAGATTGTTATTAATATTTTTTTACTTGAGCCCATATTTCTTACGGAATTTCTCAATTCTACCACCGGTGTCCACAAGTGTCCTCTTATATTCACCGGTGTAGAATGGATGACATTTTGAACAAACCTCTACCTTTATTTCCTTCCTGGTAGATCCAGTGACAACAACGTTCCCACATGCACATCTTATCACCGCATCAGGATAGTATTTCGGATGAATTCCCTTTTTCATTTTATTTCACTCTCCTTTCGGGGAAAATTTAGAATTTATTATACTCTAATAGTGTTCAAGCTTCAACTCCCTCGCCAACAGCCAATTCATAGCTTCAATGGGGGTAAATTCCCCCTTCAGAATTCTATAAACTGCCTCTGTAATGGGCATGCTTATCTCATATTTTCGGGATAATCGATAGGCGGCCTCTGTTGTGTAAACCCCTTCTGCCACTTCTACCATGCTTGCCAAAATATCTCCAATCCTCTTACCCATCCCCAGTTGCTCACCCACATACCGATTCCTGGAAAATCTGGAAAAACAGGTTGTAATAAGATCACCAATCCCTGACAATCCTGCAAACGTCCTCACATCTGCTCCAAGTGCAAGTCCCAATCTCGTTATTTCCGCTATTCCTCTCGTTATCAAAGCGCCTTTTGCGTTGGCTCCAAGATTCAGGCTATCCACTGCTCCTGCCGCAATTGCTATCACATTTTTCAAAGCTCCTCCCAGCTCCACCCCCTTAACGTCAAACCAGCGATAAACACGGAATCTGCTCGTATTAAACAGCTTCTGTATCCTCTCAGCAAAGGATAAATTTTCGGAAGCAACCACCACAGACGTTGGAAGATTTCTTAAAACCTCCCTGGCGATAGAGGGACCTGAAAGTACCGCTATCTCCACTTCCCCGAGCTCTTCAGAAATCACTTCAGAAATCCTCATAAGAGTTGCAATTTCTATGCCCTTAACCACACTTAAAATATTCTCTGGATAAGGTTTCCCTTTAATCTTTCTGGCAGTCTCCCGCACAGATTGAGAAGGGACAGCAAAAACAAGAAGATCAACGGCAAGAACGTCCTCTACATTACTTGTAAATTCCATACTATCTGGAAAAATGAAATCGCCAAATCGCATCGGGTCTCTCCGCTCTCTTCGGAGCATCCTACACCTTTCCTCCCTGTGTTCCCATAGAATAGTCTCCACACCTTTACCCGCAAGTAAATTCGCAAGTGTAATACCCCATGAACCGGCTCCAAGAAATCCAACTTTCATTTGATTCGTGGTTCCTCCCCTCTTATTAACCTTCTTATGTTAGATCTGTGCCTCACAAAAATGATAATGATTACAAACAAAATAATCACTTTTAAAACATAGCTTGTTGTTGAAATGAAAATGTAAACTCCTCCCACTGTTACTGCCACGAGCGAAGAAATTGAAACTATTTTTGTCAGTAATAAAACCACAATCCATGTAACAATACCAATGAGCACTCCCGATGGGGAAAGCGCAAGAAAAGCTCCAACGGTTGTGGCAACCCCCTTCCCTCCTCTAAATCTCATGTAAACGGTGAAGGAATGTCCAAGAATAGCTACTATACCTGTAACTGCTGCGAAATTAATTCCGAAAAATTTAATGGCAAAATAGGTTGGCAAAAATCCTTTTAGAACATCAAAAATACCCGTAAGAATTGCAATCCATAGCCCTCCAGCCCTATAAACATTTGTAGCACCTATATTCCCGCTTCCGACTGTCCGTACATCAATCCCCTTTAAAATTTTAACAAACAGATAACCGAAAGGAATTCCCCCAATCAGATACGTTCCAATTAAATATGCGAATTTTTCAACCATGATTATTCTGAATTATATCAAAATAACCTTGATTTTACAAATCAGAATGTATTAAATTTATGCCTCATGGCTACAGTTATCACCCCGAGAGATACAATTAAACAAAAAATTTTCGAGGATAATGAAAACCATGTTCTCGAGATTGGTTGTGGCAATGGGGAGTTTTTGCTTCATCTGCACGAAGCAAGGGAAAATCATATCATCTGGGGTCTCGACATCTCAAACTTTGCATTAAAAAAGGCCCTATCAAGGACAAAGAATATTCCCAATATCCTGCTCGTGAAATCCGAGGGCAAATGGTTCCTACAGTGGATAGTCCCAGAAAATTCAATAAAAGAGATTTACCTGCTTTTCCCAGATCCCTGGCCGGGAAGAGAAAAAAGAAGAATTGTAGATAAATATTTTCTTAACCTCCTCGGCTCCAGATTAAAACCCCACGGGAAGTTCTTCTTCTCGACTGACTCCGAAGATTACTTTGAACAGGTAAAGACCCTCTTCATAAAGTCAGAAACTTTCGAAATTGGTGATGGCATCAGAAGTTTTTACACTAAATACGAAAGAAAATGGAAAGCGGCTGGTCGAAAAACATACACCCTCTCGGCGATAAAATCGGGGAACCACCCCCGTAATCTCAATCTCAAAACCTTTCTCAATTTTCCCCAAAAAATTAATATCTCAAAGGATACCCTCTATAGTCTGAGTGGTCTGGAGTTGAAAACAGAAGATACTTTTTTTAAGATTATAAAAACTTTCAGAAAACAATCTGATATTCTCTATAAAACAATTTTCAGATTCAAAAGCACAGGGCAAAAGCAACTATTTATCGTAAAGAATAACTGGATTGATATTCTTCCAGTACAGTCTGAGATTTACCCTGAACCACTTGTTGAAATCATCAAACTGATTTTTTCTTAAATAACTATCCACTCAGTCACCACGAAGGGTAAGATTTTTCAATATTAGCCAACCATGTGGAGAGCTTCCATTAACTTCACTTGTTAAATTGAGATTTTCTGCAAGCTCTCGATCAGGTGGACTTTGTACTACAGTGATTTTAACGATTAAATTCCATATCTATTTTATTATCCACTTTGTAAAATTTTGAAAGGTGGGCTGAAATATAAGAATCTACCATTGAAAATCCCCATATTCCAATGTAGTAGAAAAGGGCGCTCATGAAGGAACTAAATTGGTTTTCATACTCCAGCTTATAAGAGTACACTCCGCTTTTTAAATATTCATCATGGTACGTTTTATATTGATAGTAATGGTATAAAGCTTTTCCGACAAAAAAGGTTGCGACAGAGGAGATCACTACTGCCTTTTTTGTGTTTCCTGTGTAATATTCACCGAGGCCAGGATATACAAAGGAATAAAGAGCCGCTTTTTTGGGCTCTGGATTATTAGTTTTTTGGATCGGGAATTTAAATGACGGGAATAATAAGACAAAGATAAGGAAATACATAACAATTAATGGCGCGCCCGGAGGGAGTCGAACCCCCAGCCTACGGATTCGTAGTCCGTCGCTCTATCCAATTGAGCTACGGGCGCACCGACCGATCTTGATATTAACATCAAGGAAAGTGAGTGTCAAGGGATGTTTTGCGGCGGGCCTTCGGCCCGCCGCAAAACATCCAATACCCATCATTTCACTATAATTATTCTCCCACCAACACTCTCGCCTGATCCCTTTACTCTGTAGTAATAAACACCGGAGGATAAACCTTCAAGAAAAATCGTCCTTTCCATACCACCTGGGACTGTCAAATTATATGTTTTGACTCTTCTGCCATCCACACTATAGATATCAATCGTAACCATACCTGTCTTTCTCACGGATAGTGTAAGCTTGTTCAAAGCTGCTCTCACAGAAATTTCATGTTGTTCTATACCTTCAGCTACACCAGTCATCGGGAAATTAAAGAAATACAATCCATCCCCTCTATCATCAGCTATTACATAATCCGGTAATACTGCAACTCTCCAGACCCAGTCAGATGTATTGAAGGAATCGACAAGAGAGGGTTGGGAAGGATCTGAGACATTGAAAACTGCGAGACCTGCAGATTCTTCTCCGGCGAACAAATAATGTCCATAAGCTGCAACATCTCTTACATTGCCAGGGGTCGTAATATGGGATAACTGGACGGGATTCGCTGGATCAGCCACATTGTAAATGTAGATTCCATCATTCCAGGCACCGACATAGGCTATCGTATCCTGTACACAGATTCCATAAGCTTTACCACTACCTGCCGGCATTGAACCAATTTCTGTAGGATTTGTGATATCTGCCACATTAATAATTCTCACACCACCAGATCGATCCGCCACAAAAACAAGGGTATCTTTCTTAAACAACTTAAATGCCACATTTGACGTGGGAATATTGGAAATAACAGACATAGAAGATGGATTAGTGACATTCACTATATAAAAACCGTCTGAACCACCGGCTACATATCCAACTGTATCTTCCACGAGTACATCGTACACATTAATTCCAAGAGAACTCGAGCCTTCAAGAACCGGATTCTCCGGATCCGAAAGGTCATAAACCCATATCCCTGACGAAGCAGCAGCAACATAAAGCTTTCCATTGTCAGGATATGCACTCCAGGCAAATTGCGGCACAGTTGTAACTGCTCCAATATACTGTGGATTGCTGACATCGCTTATATCGAGTACAAAAAGCGGATTCCAGGCACCCACCGCATAAAGATAATTTCCGTATATGCCAATTCCCCATATCCAATTACCTGTCTGAATCACACTGGAAAGTGCGATCATTGATGGATTGGACCAGTCAAGGATCTTAAACCCTCTCACTCTATCGGCGACATAAATGTAATTTGAATCCACCTCAAACTTACTGGCGGTTCCATCAGTATCGTAAAAACCAACAGGATTTATTGATGTTGGAGTTGATACATCATAAACATAAATACCACGAGACCAGTGAGAAACTATACAATAATTACCATACAGTTTGACATCCCAGGCATAGCTTCCCGGATCATAACTTGAAACAAAGATTGGTGATGAAGGATTTGCGATATTGACAATCACGAGACCGTTACCACCGTAAGCCACATAGGCGAGAGTATCTCTAACCCAGACAGAGAAAGCGTAGGAAGAATTAAGTGACCATGATGAAATCAACGTTGGATTAGTTGGATCCGAGACATTGAGAATTTTTATACCATTATCATAATCAGAAATATATGCAAGAGTATCAGAGACAAACACTGAGACCACAGCAGAAATACCGGAATTGAACCTGCCTATTTCGACAGGAGCAGAAGGGTCACTGACATTATAAATGGCAAGTCCGTATTCTCTTGCTGCCACATAGAGAAGTGTATCCTGTAACCAAAGGCCGAGAACACGCCAATCCTGGTCACTTGTGACGGTAGATACAATTACAGGATTCTGTGCGTCATGAACGTCAGCAATAGAGAAACCATAGTAGGAGTTACCGATGTATAAATATCCGTCCCTATATTTGAGTGCTCGTACTATATCAGGTGTATAAAACCAGTTTATCAATTGGGGATTAGTAGGGTCTGAGACATTAACAATAAGAACTGCTGCACCTCCACCAATGTAGAGCGTATCTCCACTTTTCGCAACAGCCTCTGACGGACCCCATAAAGCCCTCGCAACAAGGTTGAGATTTTGGGCACCTACCACTCCCAACGTTAGCAACATTGTTACTACAACCAACTTTTTCATATATATACCTCCTTTTTGCTCTCACTGTGAGATTATAATCCTTTGTGGTCGAAGGAAAAACCCGCTTCATAACGACAAATTAAAGTATTCTGGTAATATTTAAAAGATTTTTCATCAACTTCACTTAATATCATGAAATGAAAATTTATTCAGATTAATCCTCTTCTCGATTATAACTTTCTCCCTCAGGAAAGTATTCCATGAATTATGTGTATTCATTGGAAAATTCTGGTCTCAATCCTGGACTAAATCCGGGACTCATAAAATTGAACCCAACGTTTATCCTCCATTTATCAATTACATTTCAAACATCTCGTGTTTATTTTAATAAAAATTGATTTATTTCTACAACAGGGATCAGGGGAAGCCATGAATTGAGAAATCAACATCATTTTCGACAGAGTATCATGGACATCTGGAAATGTTTTTAAAATCTCTTTTGTCTCTCAATTTAAAGAGATGTTGTTTTTGAGAGAACTACAACGGATTCACATCTGCGAATTGATTTCATAATATTGAAAAGCGGAGGTGAACACATTAGAATATGCATCTGTCAGGGCCGTTAGCTCAGGTGGCAGAGCACCTGATTTTTAATCAGGGGGTCGCAGGTTCGAATCCTGCACGGCCCATATTTGTGGGCCCGTGGCGCAGTGGGAGCGCGGGTGACTGGCAGTCACCAGGTCGTGGGTTCAAGTCCCACCGGGTCCACTTCCCCCTTACCTTGACAGAGTTTTCGGTCTTGTAATATACTAACCCCCAAATTTTCATTGGACGGAGGATGATTTTGCCATGATGTTAATGAGAAAGTTGAGGAAGACAACCAAATTCTATTTATGGCTCATTGTGGCTGCTTTCATTGGTTGGATTATCTTTGATCTTGGCGCAAATATCGTTGGTAAAAGAAATGCAAAGCCCTGGCAGAGAGGAATCGTTGCAGAAGTCGACCAGCATAAGATACCCCTTAGATACTACAATCAAGTTTTTCAACAAATTTACAATGATAGTGTCAGAGCAAATAATGGTGTCAATCCAACTGAAGAGGAAGAGGCAAAAATACAGGAAGAAGCATGGAGAAAAATCCTTGAAAATGTTAGATGGCAAAAGATCATTGAGGAAAGACATCTTAACCTCACAGATCCAACCGTGTTGAAAATAATTGAGACATCTCCTCCACCTGAAATACTAAGGGATACAGCCTTTAGAAAGCCAAACGGAAAATTCGATTTTCAGAAGTATATTCAGGCATTAAGAAATCCTCGTAATCTTCAATATTTTGAAGCCTACGAGAGAAGAATCCGCACAGAAGTACCAAAGGATATCGTTAAATCCGATATTCTCATTAGTTTACCCATGTCAAATACCGAACTCTTTGAAGAATATAAAAGAACTAACATGAGATTTAAGGCCAATATTCTTAATTTTAACATTTATTATATTCCTGACTCACTTGTAAAATACACTGATCAGGACTTAAAAGACTACTATGAGAAACACAAGGAAGAATTTTATGAACCTGAAAAGGCCAATCTTGAGCTAATTATTTTGAGGAAACTTCCTTCCTCTCAAGATTCGGCAGATGCGAAAGATCGTATCTTTACTGCTTATGATGAATTGAAAAGTGGAGAAAAATTCAAGGATATTGTCCAGTATTATAGCGATGATCCTGTAACAAAGGACAGTAACGGTGTAGTAGGATGGGTAAAACCTGGAGATAGAAGATACGGATATCTTTATTCAATAGCGAAAAAACTTAAAAAGGGAGAATTTTCTAAACCTACTCTTACTCCACATGGGTGGGTAATTGTCAAATTACTTGATACTCCTAAAAAGCCAAAAAGAAGGAGAAGAAAGAAATCCAAGAAGGTTACACAGGCAGATAGTCTGAAAATCGCTTACATACTCGTACGCATCAGGGTTAGTGGGACGACAAAATCTGATTTAAACCAGAAATTACGTGACTTCCTCGACAGGGCAAAAAAGGAGGGATTCGAAAAAGCAGCCAAAGAAATGGGCTTGAAAGTTGTTGAAACCGGGGAATTTAAACTAAATCTTGGGTTTATACCCAAAATAGGGATAGATAACGAAATATTGAAATTTGTTAAAGAACATGAGAAAGGGGAAATATCCCCCGTTTTCAACAAACCTTACTATTATCTCGTCTTCAAAATTAAAGAAAAGATACCAAGACAGCTTCCTCCGTTTGAAAAAGCCAAGAAAGAAGTTGAATTGAAATACAAGAAGGTAAAGAAGCAGGAAGTCGTTAACAAACTGGTAGATCGTGCAGAAAACATGATTAAATCAGGATTAAGCTTGAAAGCCGTAGCCGACTCTCTAAAACCCTATGGAGTCAAGTACGTTGAGACTGGTGAAATAAAGTGGGGACAACCCATAAGAACAATAGGCATCAATTACACCCTTTACGGAGCTATTTACAACATGAAACCTGGAGAGGTATCTCCACCCATCAAGTATCAAAATGGCGCTTTTATCATTAAGCTCATCGACAAAAAGATACCTACGAAACAGGAATTTGAAAAGGATAAAGACCAGTTTGCCTTAAAAGTAAAATATAGATTAATTGATAGACTATGGCAAACCTGGAATAATGAACTGACAAGTGAGAAGGGTGTAAAAGACTACAGAAGCTATCTGCTATACTAATCATGGAATGCTATATGACAGGCTCATAAGGCTCGATCGCATTGAAAATTTCGAAATAAATCGAAAGGCGGTTTGGGGCCTTCTGGGATATAGATTTAGAAAGACTGTTATCACCCCCGCTGTAAAATCCCTTGTGGAAAATTGTTTTAAAGAGGCTGAGTCTCTGATCAAACCACGTGGGGTATACCTAATCAGGAAAATCGCAGAAAAGAATAATTTGATAAAACTCTTAAACTCTAATATCGTCTTGAAAGGTGAGTCAATGAGAAAATTGTTAAAAGATGCACACGCTGTGATTTTCATGGCTGTAACAATAGGACCTGGCATTGATGAAAGGATCAAAGCCGAAACTGAAGCTGGAAATGTTGAAAAAGCTTTGATATTCGACGTTATTGGATCAGAAGCCGTCGAAGCAGTGGCAAATTCTCTAAATAGCTTTCTTGATACACAGGCACGGCACACAAGAAGCTTTCTAACAATGAGGTTCAGTCCCGGCTACGGAGATCTACCACTCGATTTTCAGAGAGAAATTTATAATGAATTAAAACTAAAAGAGATCGGTATAAAGATTAATGAAAAAAATCTTCTATATCCACAAAAAACCATTACAGCCGTGATAGGCATAGAAAGATGATGATCACAGAAATATTGAGAGAAAGGATACTCATACTCGATGGGGCAATGGGTACGGAACTCATTCGCAGGACCGGGAAGAAATTTGATTTTCCAGAAATCTTAAATGTTGAATCCCCGGAACTTATAGAAAGTATCCACAGGGATTATATAGAGGCAGGGGCCGATATTATTGAAACCAACACCTTTGGGGGAAATCGAATTAAGCTTGATGAATTTGGTGCTGGTCACAGGGTTAAAGATTTAAACGTATCAGCAGTTAAGATTGCAAGGGAAGCCGCCGGTTCAAGGGAGATTTTCGTTGCAGGCTCTATGGGGCCTATTGGCAAACTCATTCAGCCTCTCGGCGAGCTAACAGAACACGATGTTTACGAAGTCTACAAAGAGCAAGCCGTGGCGCTTGCTGAGGGAGGGGCAGATTTAATTCTTATAGAGACTCAAATTGATATACTCGAAGCTAAAATTGCACTAAGGGCGGCAAAAGAGAACACTGATCTTCCTGTGGCTGTATCAATCTCTTATCCAATGGAAGGCGGGCTAACAGTGACAGGCTCAGATCCAGAAGTAGCATCCATAACTTTTAGTTCCACAGACGTAGATATCTTTGGTTTAAACTGTGGAGGCCATCCTATCGAATTTGTTGACTTTATCAAAAAGATCCTGAGACATTCCAATAAACCATTAATCGTATACGCAAATGCAGGAATTCCAGAAAAACACGGAGAAAAAGTTGTTTATCCACTTGGTCCGAATGAATATCTGCAATATCCTATAAAATTTTATGAACTGGGGGCAAACATTATCGGTGGTTGCTGCGGTACAACACCGGAACATATCAAGCTAATCTCCAGGGCTCTCAAGGGCAGGAAGCCTTTGAGTAGACCCAATATTAAACCATTTTTCAGGATATCAAGTAGAAACTCAGCTCTTTTTATTGGAAAGGATCTGACATTCAAGATAATTGGTGAGAACATCAATCCTTATGGGAAAAAACGGCTCAATAACGAATTAAAAGAAGGGAAGCTTAATCTCGCCCGTGAGTATGCAAGGAAGCAGGAATCGGCAGGGGCACACGCCCTGGACATTAACCTTGGTCGTCGGGGTGAGAAAGACCCTGTATTTTATTCTAACGCCATAAGAACTTTGCAAAGCGTAACAAAATTGCCACTTTTCATTGATAATTCCAATCCGGATGCCATAGAAGCATCATTAAAAATTTATGCTGGAAAACCCGTTTTGAATTCTGTCAACGGTGAAACGCATGAAATTCTATTCCCGATTGCCAAAAAATACGGGGCTTCCCTTGTACTTCTTGCTATGGATAAAAGGGGTATACCAGAAGCAGCAGAGGATAGAGTGAAAATCATAGAGACACTGATTAAAAAGGCCCTCGATGCGGGATTTACAATGAATGATCTGATCGCAGATCCCGTGGTCCTCACAATATCAACTTCCCAGGAGGCAGTAAAAACTACGATAAAAACAATAGAAATGCTCTCAGATATGGGAATTGCGACAACTATAGGACTCTCCAACCTCTCTTACGGACTGCCTGCGAGAAAGTTTTTAAACAGAGCCTTTCTCCCTGTCGCAGTATGGCACGGTCTTGACTCTGCAATTCTCAATCCATTGGATGAGGAAATGAAAAATCTCATCTCAGCCATTGATGCACTTACCGGTCGTGATCCCGGTATGAGGATTTACATAGATCGTTACGGGAAGCAAGTTGAATTGAAAATAAAAGAGAAAGAACAACCTGCACTCACTCCAGAAGAAAAACTCTTTAATAGTGTTGTTGAGGGAGAACGAGTAAATACCATTAAACTAACAGAACAGTTGATTAAATCTGGTATGAATGCGTTTGATGTGCTGAACAGAATTTTGATTCCAGCAATGCAAAAAGTTGGTGAACTTTATGAGAAACGCATTTATTTTTTACCTCAGCTCATTCTTTCAGCTGAAGCAATGGAGGGCGCTGCACGGATTCTCGAAAAACATTTAAAACTCGATGGGCGAGCCTCAAAGAAAGCAAAAATTGTGATGGCAACCGTAAAAGGTGATCTACATGACATCGGGAAGAACATCGTTGCCCTCGTTTTGAGAAACTATGGCTATGAAGTCATTGATCTTGGTAAAAACGTTGATGCAGAAACAATTGTTGAAACTGCGAGAAAAGAAAAAGCTGATTTCATTGGTCTATCAGCTCTTATGACGACTACTATGGATGGTATGAAAGATGTCATTGATCTGAAAAATGAATTGTATCCAGATGTAAAAGTTATCATTGGGGGGGCAGCAGTCAATGAGCAATTTGCGAAAGAAATTGGCGCTGACGCTTACGGACGGGATGCTATTGATACTGTCAGAAAAATTGAGGAGTTGATGAAGAAATGAAATTTAGAGATTTCTTTGACGGAAAGGAATTTATCATATTTGATGGAGCAATGGGGACTGAAATTTACGCAAGAGGTGTTCCCAAAGGCCTTTGCTACGATGAATTGAACGTTACAATGCCAGAAATTGTTATAGAGATACATCAAAGCTACATTTCGGCAGGTGCTGAGGTTATTACGACAAACACCTTTGGTGCAAATAGATTCATACTCGAGGAGTACTTTGGAATTGGAAAGAAAACTCGTGAAATCAATTATTATGGAGCAAGGATAGCCAAACAGGTTGCCAGGAATAGAGTTTTCGTAGCTGGTTCAATAGGTCCTATATCAAGGCCTCTTGACAGAGAGAAAAGACTTTCCGATGATCAGGCACGGGAAATTTTTAAGGAGCAGATTGAAGCTCTTCTCGAAGGGGGAGTTGATCTACTCGTTTTCGAGACTTTTTCCTGCCTTGAAGAATTGCTTGTGGGAATAAAAGTTGCGAAGGAAATAAATCCAGATGTGTTCATAATCGCAGAAATGTCATTCCCGAATAATGGATTGACACTCTTCGGCAAAAATCCTTACGAGGTAGGAATCCGGCTTGATTCAAGTGAGGCTGACGTCATAGGCTCAAACTGTGGCCTTGGACCTCAGAATGTCTACGAAGCTGTGAGAAAGATGGCGGCCGTAACAGGCAAAGAACTTTCTGCTATGCCCAACGCAGGACTTGCTCAGTTCGTCCAGGGAAAGTTTTACTATCCATATAATCCCCACTATTTCGCTGAATATGGGAAAAAGTTCCTTGCAGCTGGTATAAAAATTATTGGAGGGTGCTGTGGTACAACACCGGAGCATATTCGACTTCTTCGTGAAAAACTGAACGGATTGAAAAGAGGAAAAAGAAAAATCACAAGAGTGCAGGTCTCCCAGAAAAATGAAGAAATTAGAAAAAAGGAAGAAATTCATTCGAAACTCAGAAAGTTGCTGGAAAAGGGTAGGGTTTTCCTGATGGAAGTTGATCCTCCTCGTGGCGCAAATTTCAAAGGTTTTATAAGGAAGATCGAACCACATGCAAAAAAAATCCATGCTATTACGGTTTCAGATAGCCCGATGGCAAGACCCCGTATGTCGCCCATTTCAACAGCTAAACTAATAAAGGATGAACTCCATAAAGAAGTTGTGGTGCATTACACATGCCGGGATAGAAACATTATCGGAATGCAATCTGACCTCCTCGGAGCTCATGCCCTTGGACTCGAAAATTTTATCGCTCTCGGCGGAGACCCACCATCAATCGGTGATTACCCATTCGCAACCGGTGTTTATGATCTCACCTCGGAAGGTCTCGTTGAACTTATGTCAGCTTTGAATCACGGCGTAGATTTTCTGGGCAATCCAATTTCTTCAAAAACAAACTTTTTTATAGGCGTAGGAACAAGAATTTCAGGTGATCCCGAAAAAATTATTCAAGGCGTTCTCAAAAAAATCAGAAAGGGAGCACATTTCGTGGTAACTCAACCGGTTTTTAACACTAAAAAAGCCAGAATTATTTTCGACATGATAAGAGAAGCAGGAATTCCTATCATAGCTGGACTTATGCCACTTATTTCTTACAAAAACGCTGAATACCTGCATAATGAAGTACCTGGAATTGAAATACCGGAGGATTATTTGAAACGAATGAAGGGAAAATCCGGAGAGGCAGGCGAGGAAGAAGGTGTAAATATTGCCCTTGAGATTCTCGTTAATATCCTCGATTTCGTGAATGGAGTACTCTTTATGCCAACCCTTGGTAGATATTACATGATTTCTCGCATACTTGAAAGAATCGAAGAGCCATCTTTTCACAACCGCTGAGGGAAAAATTTATGCAAGTGACTCCTCATGTAAGGATTTTTCTTAAAAAAAACATGCAAAATCATTGTTTTAGACCTGACTTATAAAAGGGCAGAGAAGTCAAGGAATTGATATCGAGTAGATAGGTGAGAAAAATCGTAAAAAATGCAACGAATTTTAACAAAATCCGATTACAAGATAAAATTTTCGCTGTAGAATAAAAGTTTCACGGGTATTTCCTATTTTATGAATCGACATCTCGATAGAATAAGACGAAATCCAAAAATAATTCGTCATGTCAATTATAGATTTGAAAAGGTTAACAATCACCAGATATTTTCAATTCACCTGTTGGCCTTCATCAAACCCAATAAAAAGTATCCAATCATATCGATTCCTAAAGCCCCTTTTTAAGCATTTATTAAACTGAGGGAGCGAGAAGTATTTTACCAGTAATCACTTCCCCTTTCACTTTGGGGAAAAACTCTCTTTATTTTTACCTCCTGTTTGTGAGAAGATCCACCTACAATCTTCTTTCCACTTCGTGGGAAGGGATTACATCCCACCTCCACTCTCACTTTAGGAAAGGGACTAATGGGAGGGTGAGAATTTGCTCCCACATTTATCCTCCCACACAGTGATAAACCCACTGATGGGGGAAGAGGTTAAAAAATCTACATTCCCCTTTTCCCAAAGTATTTATTTGGACAGCCTCTCAATCAAACTGACATTCAGTACCTGATCTTGATTTTTGAATCCCTAAAAGCCACAAATTCATAGACAAAAAGTGTTCAAAAATTGTTGGTTCGAAAACTTTATTTTCCACTTTATAATGTTTATATGGTAATATCAGAAATTCTCAAAAAGGCACTGGAAAAAGGAATTCTCTCGGAAGGGGACTATTTTGACATTCATTACTATCGGATTTCAGACGATATGGGGAAATACAAAAGAGGTACATTTATTTCTGGAGACACCGTTATTTTCAGCTATCCGTCAATTATGAGAATTATGCGACTAAGAGAAGGATTAAAGACTCATTTCAAAGCATCTCCTTTCTATATTGAGGAGAAAGTTGATGGGTATAACGTAAGAATAACAAAGATAAAAGATAGGGTGGTTGCAATTACGAGAGGAGGATTTATTTGTCCATTTTCAACAGATCGTTTATCGGATTTTGCGGACTTTAATAAATTCTTTGCGGAAAATCCTGGATATGTGATAGCAGGAGAAATTGCCGGACCTGAAAATCCTTATATTGAAGTTTATCCACCTTATATTAAAGAAGACGTTAAGTTTTTTGCTTTTGACGTATTTCGCAAGGGGGCAAGATCGCCGATTCCTCCAGAAGAGAGATACGAATTACTGAGCAAATATGAAATCCCTGGAGTAAGACAGTTTGGGAAATTCACTTCAAGTGAGTATGAAAAAGTCAGAAGTGTAATATTAAAACTGAACAGGGAAGGTATTGAAGGTGTTGTCATCAAATCTGTGGATGGGAGAAGGGTTGTAAAATACACAACAATCAATATAAATATTTCGGACATAAATGCGGACTCCTGGCTCATACTTGAAATGCCCGGGAATTTTTACACATCACGTATTGCAAGAATAGGATTCGCCATGGATGAATTTGGTATTAATCCAGATGATGACTTTTATAAAAGGCTGGGACGGGCTTTTATTGATGGTTTTTTGAAAAGCATCAGTAAATTCAAGAAATATGGGAGATTATCCTACACTTACAGACTGAGATTCAATGATGACAGGAATCTTGCCCTGTTTTTAGAACACATGAGGACCGTTTCCGAAAGTATCAAATTCAGGATAATTAGAATTTTTAGAGAAAATGGGAAGCATATACTTGAATTCGAGAAAATTTTCCTTGAGTCAACTTCGAAATTTAGTGAAGTGCTACAAGGTGGAGGTGTCTATGACTGAGATTATCATTGCAAAACCGGGAGAAATAACACTTAAATCAAGAAAAGTCAGGAAAAGATTCGAGGATAGATTAATTTCAAATATCAAAGATATTTTTCATAGAGTAGGGATTTCCACTTATAAAATCAAAAAATTTCGTGGAAGATTCGTAATAGAGACAGATTCTACAGAAGAAGGCCTGGGAATCTTGAGAAATGTGTTTGGATTAAACCAGATTGAGACTGCTCTGATGTTTCGATTCAAGGATTTTGATGAGATTCTCCAGAAGGGTGAAGAAATATTTAAGGATCGGGTGCGAGGTAAGAAATTTGCGGTACGTGTCAGGAGAACAGGTTCTCATTCGTTTAAGTCCATTGATGTTGAAAGAGCCCTTGGAGGAAGACTTTTCCCCTACTCGGCCGGCGTGGATTTGACCAGACCAGAGGTCAGAATAGAAGTCGAAATCGTAGATGACATTGTATTCTATATATTGGAAAAAATATCTGGAGCTGGTGGTCTTCCCGTGGGGATAGAGGGTAAAATACTTCTTTTATTCTCAGGAGGTTTTGACTCCACAGTTTCGTATTATCTCTTGCTCAAGAGGGGACTTGAAGTGGACCTGGTCAGCTTTTTATTTGCAGGGGAGCCCCAGTTGAGATCCATATTCAGGATCGCAAAATTTTTGTCTGACCGATACGCAGCTGGTTATGACCCCGCTCTGTATACGATTGATTTCGCCTCTGTTACAACAGATATCAGGAAAAATGTAAAAGAAAGTTATAGAAATATAGTGCTGAAAAGACAAATGATCAGAGCTGCAGAGATTTTAGCAAGGGAAAAGGACATTCTTGCGATAGCCACTGGAGATTCTATAGGCCAGGTTGCCTCTCAAACTTTTGATAATCTGATTGTTTCTTCTCATGCCACAAAATTACCAATCATAAGACCGGTTGTTACATTTGACAAACAGGAGATCATCGATATTGCAAGAAAAATAGGTGTATACGATCTCGTTTCCTCAATGAAAGAGTACTGTCAAATAACCCCCAGACATCCAGTTACACGGGCCTCAGTTGAAGCTGTACAAAAGCAGGAAGTTGGTGTGAATCTGCAAATTCTACAGGATCTCGTTTCAAAAAGACGCACTTTCTACCCTACGAAGATCGACGACATCGAAATTCTTGATACTCAAATGGAACTCCATGAGATACCTGAAGATGCTATAATATTCGATATTAGAGATAGAATCGATTTTGAAAAACATCACCTTAACGGTGCCATAAATATCGATGAATTCGAGCTTCTTTCAAAGATTGATGAACTTGACAGAAGCAGGATTTACGTTGTAGCATGTTATCGTGGTGCCAGAAGTCTCAATGTAGTGAATGAGATGCGGAAGTATGGATTAAAGGCATACTCTCTGAAAGGAGGTATGGAAGCATATAAATGATTAATGTTCTTATCCTACTGATGTTAACTGCTATAAATATAACATCCGGAAGTCTCGAGATTGTGAAAAACGATGGAGAATTTATTTATTACCTGAAGAATGGGGTTACCCTGAAATTCGATAGTACAGTCGTGACATCTGATGAGGGGATTTATTACCTGAGCAAAAAACACGGAAAGTTATACGGCCATGTTCGGTTAAAAACGCCGACTTACATAGTAAACGCTGATTCACTTATCTATTATGAAGAAAACAACAGGACTGTATTCAAACTCAATGTAACGGGTACAGATTCATCTGCTCTATTTGAGGCAAAAAATCTTAATGTCTCAGGAGATACAGCTTATGCAGGTGGGGGTATAAACATCTTTCTCCTGAATGATTCACTTGAATTTACTGCAGATAGTGGTATTTATTTTATCAATAAAGCTACTGGCAAAATCTTTGAAAATGCAGAGGCAAAGATCTTAAGGGGGGACACTATAAATCTATTATCTGACTCCATGCTATTTAAAAAGGATACTTTAATTGCATGGGAGGATGTCGTTGTTAGTTCAAAAAAATTTAGGGGAGCATCAAATTATCTTGAATTCACAGGTCAGAATTCTGACACCTCCAAGGTTTGCTTATATGGAGATGGAGTTTTCAATTTCCATAGCACAAAGGTTTCCGGGGACACCATCCTTTTTTCACTTGTGAAAGGTGATGTTATTGGTGCTCGGTTCAGTGGTGCACCATATCTGGAAACAAAAAGAGAAGATGGTACTTTGTTTGTTAGAAGCCTTGACATGAGGGTAGACGTGAGAAACGATTCTCTTGTCTTCTTTATGGCTCGTGGCAAAGTCAGGGGGC